>JBATKU010000598.1:0-2079 GCA_049669725.1 Desulfobacterales bacterium | reverse complement strand
GGCCAGGTCGTTCGACCCTTTTGCAGATCGGCCAGCGCTTTGTCTTCAATAGTACGCCGTAGTTTTTTTACTTCAGCTTCGGATAGAAACTTTTCCCTGTCCAATGCCCATTTTCGATTGAACTGTTTCATGGTTACCACCTCCTGTATTGAAAATATTACAGTTTTCATGACGGATACTGTAGTTTACCGCGTACCCGTTTCTCCTCAACCTACTGTAAATACACACTATATCTCACATAATATACAATATGTGTAATATTTAGTCGATTTCACCGTTATGTATCCAATTAATATTATTGGAAATATTGAGGGTTAATTTACTTCTTTCCTTCAAATCTTTATCTTCTTAACCTCAGAAGTTTTCCGAATTTTCCAACTCTCTTCGGCTTCACAATCCACTTCGAGCCATCCGATAATCTTAATCGCCTTCATCTCACTGAAACTGATATAACCCCATTCGGCATTGATATCGTCACCATTCAAGATGGCGTAACCCCAGAACAAATCGTCGCCGTCATATTCGGCAATGTACCAATCACTGCCGGCAATGAAAAAATGGAGATAGATCACCATATCCGGCAAGGGTATGTTCTCGGTTGCATACAGTTTGGGGATTTTGGCCAGTCTTTCTTTGCTCGGTTCATTCCACATCTGTGCCCTCCTTTTTATTTATTACAAATGAATTTATCCCATGCTGTTTCAACTTCGCCCAGAAGGTTCTTTCTCAGTTGTTTTAACAGTTCATCTTCGCTGGGGTTGTCTCCATAACCAGGATTAGTCCAGTCATCAAAAGTGTCTGTCAGGCGCTCATAAATCAAAAGTCCAAGAGATTCCTTTTGCATTGAGCCCCTCGGCTTTAAAACATTGTGGTACGAGTAAATATGAATCCTAATTGCTCCGTCCGGGATTGAATTTTTGTCCTTTGGCATTTTTTATTCCCTCCTGTTTGTAAGGTTTTTGGCTCTATATTTTGTACCGTGTCCGGCACCTTAAAATAGTTGTGGTAATGAAACGCAAAAACCCCGGACTCAATTTTCTAAGTCTCAGGGTTCCCGTGGTTGTTATTAGTTTGGTACGACCCCTTTATTCGATACTTTGTCTCCGCATGTTGATTTCATTCAGAATGTTGTCGATGATTTCGTAGATTTGACACGCTCTTCGGTGTAAAGATTTTAAACTGTAGCCTTCGTCGGAATCACCGCGCCGGCGAATAGGTGGTCTCCGGTAATTGAGCGCAATTTTATAGAATGGCCTCAGAACTTCGCTGGCAGTGCCCCGATATGGCCAGCCGATTTGATTCATCCGTTTCTTCACTTCGCTGAAATGAACAAACCCTTTCTTGCTCCAAACAACAGGACCGCAGTCAAATGCACACAATCCGTATCTATTCCAGCTTAGCGCCGATGATAAAAATGTGCTTTGAGTGCCTCGGCTAAATCCCGGCAGTTTGCGGTTGAGGTTCTTTACATATTCGTTTTCAAGGATTTCACCGTAGCGCACAACATTTACGATTCGGTTTCGGATTCCAGTGAGAGTTTGCCACTTTTCGGATTCATCAAGTCCCCAACGACCCTTCCTGATTTTTCCCGATTCGTCCCACTTATACTGGGTCCGATCAAAAAGAAGCTCATGCGCTAAAAGCTTGATATTGTAGAAGTCGAGTACCATCTGACGTGCATCGTCCAGTTTGTCATTGTGAAGGGCTTTAGTGATAGCTGTTCGAATACATCCGGTGTTTTCTGTCAGTCGGGTTTTGAGCGCTGTGTCAATTTCATCCAATCCTCTCGGTAGTCCCTTGGTCTTTGATCTTGGTACTCCACGAACACCGACACCAAATGGGCTTATTGCAAAAGAACGACCGTACCGTGAATTAATAATGCAAAACTGATCCTGATGATCCCATAGAAAGAGATGACGGTATTGCGGTTTCAGTTCCTTTGCATAACCAATTGCCCAGTTGAGGTAGGCAATCTTAACCTCCTGAAAATCGAGTTCATAAGCCTTCCAAAATAAGTCTGTAAGAATCATTTAACACTCCGTTTTTGCCTAACTATTTGTAATAACTATGAATATTATA
>JBATKU010000597.1:0-9424 GCA_049669725.1 Desulfobacterales bacterium | reverse complement strand
GTCTTTTAATGTCCCAGATACTTTCCCCCGACCCTCGACGTTGGCCGAATAAATATATTTTGTTGGCGTAGGCCTGGGGATTGTCTCCGGTAACAAGACTGAGCATCGTTGTTTTACCGCAGCCGTTTGGCCCCAATATGACCCAGTTTTGACCGGATTTCATTGTCCAGTTGAGACCATCCAGAACCATCGTATTTTCATATTTCACCCTGACATTTTCCATGGATATCAGAATGTCAGTCCGTGATGCCTCCGCTTTCGCCGGGATGCCGTTTTCGCCGGGTAAGGAAAAAGATCTCGCAACGGAAGATGGGTATAGAAGTTCCATATGTGATGACGTCAACACTTCTTCCCGCCGGCCCTGAAAAAGGACTTTTCCATTGCTGAGGGCCAGCACATGGGAGATGTTGGGCAGTATTTCTCTTTGGCGATGGGTTACCAGGATCACCGTTCGGGTATCATCCATCAGGTCATCGATGATAGGGGTCAATTTACCACGGGAAAATCGATCCAGTCCGTCAAAGGGTTCGTCCAGAATCAAGATATCCGGTGCATGGACCAACACCCTGGCGATCTGTACCTTGCGCATCTCACCGGTGGACACAACGCGAATATCTCTTTCAAGCAGGTGCCCAATCTGCAGCCTGGCGGCGATCCTCTCCACATCGAAGGCGCTGCCGTCGCCTTCAAGCAAGGTCTCATACACCGTGCTGATGTCGTCCAGATTGCCGCTGAAATATCGGGATGCATCACGCAGATTCTCACGGGCCATCAAGCGTTGATGATGCTCAAAGGACACATACCCGGCTGTCAGCTTTCGAAAAAAAGATATCTCTCCCCGCACCACCGGCACGTCACCGGTCAAGGCTTTAACCAGTGTTGTTTTACCGGCGCCGTTGGGTCCCAGGATCGCCCAGTGTTGGCCCCGGTCAATTTGCCAGGTGGTATCGGGCAAAAACAAACGATCCCGTATTCTCAATGTGGCTCCGGCGAGGCGGACGACGGTTTCTGCTGCCAGTCCATTGTTGGATTCGCTTTTTGGTGGGACGCTGGTATTATTTTCGCGCATATTCGAGAATTAAATATCAGCCGGACTTTTGACGTTTATACCGGGCCGATTCAAAACATGGGTGTAGATCATGGTCGTAGATACATCCGAATGCCCCATCAGTTCTTGAACGGTGCGAATATCGTACCCGTTTTCCAGAAGATGGGTGGCAAAGGAATGTCGCAGGGTGCGGCAGGCAGCATATTTGGTCAGACCTGCCCGGATCGCCTCATTTTTAACACCTCCTTAAAAAAAACACAATGGCGTCTTCGGCCTGCCGCACCTGCCAGGACTCAACACCGCGTTGATGGCTCAGCTCAACCAAAAATTGTTCGATCTCATTGACGGAGCGCTGGTGCAGGGCTTTCCCTTTAATCGATTTCGAGACCTATTCCTACCAACCGACCAAAGGACAAGTCTCGGTATTTGTAAGAAATATCACCGAGCACAAACGGTGGGAGGAGGCGCTTTCTGAAAGCGAGGCCACGCTCCGCAGCATCAATGAAAGCTCGCCGATGCTGATGGGTGTCGTCGAATTAACAATGGATAGTGGGTTATCTGTAAATGCACGTGATGCTATGCCTGACGGCGGTACCCTGACAATCGAAACATCCAACGTTAATCTCGATGAGGTCTATTGCACTTCGCACGTGGAATGCCGGCCCGGACACTACGTATTGTTAGTGATTGTTCCATCTGCGCCAGAATAAAAGCGACAAACATAGTGCACTCACCGGTATCGCCACCCATAGCGAGCGTTCGGTAATATTCTTGTCGGCGCTCTCATTCAGGTAGTGAAAAAGCGTCTGCATCATTGACGCCACTTTTTCCCAGTGAGGTGCCTCATGAAAAATATCATTTTCGCGAACCACCCCGATCGGACCGCGACGCAAAGAGCCCGGATCATCCACGAGCCCTCCCACAATGACAGCGTGTGCCTTCAATAACGATCCCAAAGAGACCTGAAACACCTGTATTTCAACTGGGATGATCCCTTTGTCCGTCGCGAATATACCCGCAATCCACTTAAACTTTTTCCAGTACCCGTTTAAATCCTTCAAAAGCACCGGAAATCGTTGCGTCCGGCACGGCGTAGGACAGGCGGAAATAACCCGGTGCACCGAAGCCCACACCCGGTGCGGCCAGGATGAGCTCATCTTTCAGGATACTCAGGAATTTAATGTCATCGGCAATCGGGCTTTTGGGGAACAGGTAAAACGCGCCTTGCGGAATATGAAATTCATAACCGGCATCGGCAAGGCCCCGGCAGAGTAAATCTCGGCGTCGTTTGTAGATGGAGACATCCACCGTAACGCCCTGTAATTGAGCCACGGCCAATTGCATCATGCTGGGGGCATTTACGCAGATCATCGTATTGACCACGATGGCTGCTCCGGTGACAAGCCCTGCATCTTCGGCATCGGGATGAACCGCCAGGTATCCGATTCGCTCACCGGCCAGGGATAGCTCTTTGGAATAAGAACTCACCACGATGGTATGGGGATAAGCCTGGAACACCGAGGGAACCGTTCCGTCATAGATGATCTTGCGGTAGGGTTCATCCGAAACAAGATAGATCCGGCGGCCGAATTTTTGACTGGCCCGATCCAACATCGCGCCCAGATTGGCCAACTCCTCGGCTGCATACACTGCGCCGGTTGGGTTATTGGGTGAATTAATCAGCATCACCCTGGTGTCTTTAGTGATGGCGGCTTCAATTGCCGCTAGATCAAGATGAAAATGGGTATCTGTCGGGGCGGTTTTCAGGACAGCATTGGCCATAAAGGCATAGTGATCATAGCCGAGAAAATAGGGCGAAGGGGTCAGGATCTCCTCACCTGGATTAACCAGTGCACCAATGACCGCATTCAAGGCACCGGCGGCACCAACGGTCATTATGATCGAATCCGGGGTCAGTTTGACGTCATACTCATTGCTCAGATATTCGGCCACGGCCTGTCGTACCTGGGGATGACCGGGGTTGGGCGTGTAGCCGTGGTTCAAGTCATCACGGTTGACCATTTCCTTGAGCACCTTCCTAAATTCCGGTGGCGGGGGGACATCGGGATTGCCAAGTGAAAAATCAAAGACGTTTTCCGGGCCGTGTTCGGCTCTCAGCCGGGAACCTTCCTCAAACATCTTTTTAACCATTTCCATCCCGTCTACCATTTTGACCATTTTGTTCGCGATCGGCATGACGCCCTCCTTTTATCTTCAACAAACAAATAACCCCGGTGCCTTCATGGCGTCGGGGTTATATTTATTTGCATATTTGAGAATGTAAATCAACTTGAAATAATTCCATATAGAGGTTGTCAAAAAAATGTTCCGTTATTCGAACGTTAATTTCTTCAACTACTTATACCACCTGTCCGTATTGCGGAACTTATTTTTGAAAAGCGTTAAAATCAGCCATTTATAAATTTTGCTCGAAATTGGATAAAAGCTGTTTTATATTACTTTAATATAATTCCTATTCAGACAGGAGGCAAAATGATCGCTTACTTTGTACACGACAGTAAAAAAGAAAAGGACCTGATTGTGCTGCCGGATAGAGGCTGCAGCGTTGAAGTGACTCCCCTGCACATGGAAAGGTTTATTTCAGTGGACCCCGTGTTTGCAAGCTGGTCTGGAGACAGCTGCGGAGAATTTGCGCCCGAAAATTTTGGAACAGTTGTGGCAACCCGTGATGATGGCGGCGATGTGTGTGTGATGGATCAAGAGTTGTGGAAGGAAAGGATGGAGCATTATCTTGGATTAATAAGTATATAAAAGGAGAAAAATTTGAGAATCATTTTTTTTGCCGGGAAAGGCGGGGTTGGTAAAACGTCGGTGGCAGCAGCGACCGGGATAAAGACCGCTCAAATGGGTCACAAAACGGTGGTGATGTCGCTGGATGTTGCTCACAGCCTGGCGGATATTTTCGATCTCGACGGCGGATTGCTGGATCAAAATAAGGGGCAGCCGATCTCGGTCCGTGACAATTTATGGATTCAGGAATTGGATATCCAGGAAGAGATTCAGCGCTACTGGGGCGACATTTACAAGTATATCTCCGGCTTGCTGAATCGGACCGGGATAGACGAAGTCCTGGCGGAAGAACTGGCTGTTTTTCCCGGAATGGAGGAAGTCAGCCTTTTACTGTATATTAATAAATATGTCCGCGCAAAAGAATACGACGTAATTTTGCTGGATTGTGCACCCACCGGGGAATCTCTCAGATTCATCAGTATACCCACCACCCTGGACTGGTACATGAAGAAGATATTCAAATGGGAAAGAACCGTTGCTAAATATATACGCCCCGTGGCCAAACGGATGACGGATATACCCCTGCCGGGCGACGAATATTTTCAGGCCATTCAGGACTTATTTGAAAAGCTCAAAGGAGTGGATCAGGTCCTGGTGGATCCTGAAATCACAACGGTTCGCCTGGTAACCAATCCTGAAAAGGTGGTTTTAAAAGAAACCCAGAGAGCTTTTATGTATTTTTGTCTCTACAAAATGAACATCGATGCGATCATTATGAACCGTATTCTTCCCGAATCTGTCACTGACAGCTATTTCAGCGACTGGCTCAAAGGCCAGCGGCGGAATGTTGCCGAAGCAGCTGAATTTTTCAATCCGGTGCCCATATTCCCGGTAAATCTGTTTTCCGGTGAAATTGTCGGCTATGACCATTTGCAGGACTTGGCCGATCAGATCTATGCTGACCGCAATCCGCTGGAACGCTTTTACAAAGAGGAACCCTATCAGTTGATCAAAAAAAACAGCAATTATTGCCTCAAACTGAAGCTTCCTTTTATTTCCAAAAAAGATGTGGAACTCAGCAAGCTGTATGAAGAACTGGTAATTCGAATCGGTGGGTTTAAACGGCATATACTGCTTCCCAGGCAGGTTGCATCTTTAAACTCCGTAACCGCCAAAATGGAAGGCGAATATTTAAACGTTATCTTTGAAGGAGATGAGCATGGCCGAGAAAAAGAGTGAACAGGAGACCACGGGTTGTCCCGTTGGCAGTTTTTTCGAAGATCTCGAAAAAGCCTTCGGGAAAAAGTCCCCATTTTTTGAGCACATGACCAAATCTAAACTTGAATTTATGAAAGGCATCCGGTCGCTGCTGGATGAACGCATTGAAAACCTTGAAAAAAAGCGATCCGGGAATTCCGGCAAAAAGATGACCAAGATTAAAGTGGAGTGATCGGCTATTTTTCATTAGGGGCCATTCGGATGCTGGCGACAAAAAACCATAACAGCGCGGACACCTGCAGGCAGAGCATCATCGCAAAGCCGGCCTGATAACCCAGCGGCGCATATCCGCCTGCGGAGGTACCCGGCCACTGGCCGATAATGGCACCGATACCCCACTGGGCGGCAAAGGCGCATATGAACACCAGCAGGTTAACGCCGGTGTTGACCCGACCGGATAAATGAGTTGGAAAGCTCTGGGACAAAACCGCGTAGGGGATGATCCCGGTGGTGCCGAAGATTCCAAACAAGACCCACAGGGTAGATGCCCACGAGGTTAACTCCAGGATAAGTAACCCCTGGGTGATCATGAAAGCGCTCATACCGGATACGGCAATAACAATCGGCTTTATTCCCAATCGGCTCAATCTCTCTGCCACGGCGCCCATCAAGATAAAACCGGTCACCATAGCCGCGGCGATCATTAATAGTATCTGGGCGATCATCTCCCGTTCAAACCCGGCCACATCCCGCAGCCACGGACCGGACCAAAGACCCTGAATGGCCAGAAAGGAGGCCTGCGACATGACCGTCAACGGGGCAATGCGCCAGAATGTCAGACTTGAGAAGACCTGAATAATTCCTTGCAGCTGCTCTTTAATGCTGTCGCCGTTTTGTTCAATCTTCTTTTCCGGAACGATATAAAAAACAGCGGCGGCTACGGCCAGGGTGAGGATGGACAGGATGAAAAAAATTCCTCGCCAGTCTGTGACCCCCAGAGCTGCTTCCACCGGAGCTGTGGCGGTAAGGGCGCCAAATCCACCGGCGGCCATTTGGAAACCATTAATCAGGGGTAATTGTTGCCTGCGAAACCACAGCACAAAGGCTTTAAAAGCCGCCATCAGGCAGGCTGATACGCCGAAACCGATGAATGCCCGTCCGATTACCAGCCCGGCAACGCTTTCGGCTTTCGAAAATATAAATGCACCGGCAGCCGCAAAAATGAGGAGAAACGATTCAATTTTGCGCGGGCCGAAACGGTCCAGCAGCACACCGAGCGGCAGCTGGAAGGCGGCAAAAGTGATAAAGTAGGCGGCGGTAAGTAAACCAAGCTCCGAGGGGCCGATGCCCAGCTCAGATGCCAGGTCCGGTGCCAGCACGGCATTCACCACCCGATAAAGGTAGGATAGAAAATATCCCAGGGCGAAAGGGATGAAGACCCGAAAATTTTTTCCGAAATATGAGGGCATAAGGGCGCCAGCCTAGTTCACTTGATCAGGTGTTAGCAATATTGCTGCCCAATTGATGAGAATAAAAATTCATAATTATTTAAATATGTTGGGAAGCTATCTTTAAAAGAAAGCGGCAGAATCCGCAGTGATTCTGCCGCTTATAATTCTGGTTTCATGATTAGGCTCTTATTTCCTAGTGCTGCGTCGCTTGTTATCTTACCAGCCGCTTCACGTGCGGCGCATCAAGGTTGGCCGTATCGATCATCCATTCCCCGGTTTTATTTTGGCGGCCGCTTAGACGTCCCTGTTTGAGCCAAGCTTTCACACCGTTTTCCGTTAAGTAGGTCATATTGGCAAATTCTGCCAGGGAATAGGCTTTGGCAGCCGACGCTGTTCCCTTAGCCGGTTTGGCTTTTTTCGAAGGACCTGTTTTTTTTGCAACGGCGGCTTTTTTCGGAGCAGATTTTGGTGGTTTCTTCTTGGGTGCGGATTTACCTTTCTTTAGCTGACTTTTGGTTGCCATCTTCATTCCTTTCCACTGAGAAAGTTAATCATCTAATTTTGACGTATAGTCTTATTAAAAAATCTAACAAATTATATAACAAGATAATTCGTATCGTTCAAGTAGATCATGATACTAGGTGATGCCCGCCCGCTGTATTGCCAGCATGGTCACATCATCACCCATGGGAGCAATATCGATGAACGCAAACAGGCTGGTCTTGACCCTATCCAGCAAGTCGGTTGCAGAACTAAATGGCTGCTCGACCAACGATTTGAGCCGACTCCGGGTAAATATTTCATCCTCGGGCGAGCGAGCTTCGGTAACTCCGTCGGTGTAGCCGATTAGCATATCCCCCTGCTCAAATTGTATCTGGCCGGTATCATAAGCTGAGTTAGGAAACATACCCACGGCCGGCCCGGTGGGATCAAGAGCCTTTTTTACCCCTTTTGAGTCAATAAGGTACAGCGGTTCATGGCCCGCATTGATGTAATAAAGCTGTCCGGTTTCGGGATTCAGCACTCCGAAAAACAGGGTCGCAAACATGCCCTCGTCCCCATGAGTTTGGGCGATGTAGTTGTTGGTAAACGGTACGGCCCTAAGGCGCATCAGCTCCTTATTTTCAGAAGACGGTGCTGCGGTTAACCGACTGCTGGACTGATTGATTTCGCTGATAGCTGTTGGGTCGCTAAAGGCCGCCTGTTCGGCAAAAACGCGAATCAGGCTGCGAAACAGGGCCATGTAAAGGGCTGAACCCACGCCTTTGTCACACACATCGGCAATTACCAGGCCGACATTGCCATCGGGAAACTTAAACACATCATAAAAATCACCGGATACTTTGCCGGCCGGGAAGAAGCAGGTTGCAATATTCCAGTCCGGGAAATTGGGAATGGTGCTGGGCAAAAATTCTCTTTGGATCTTTTGACCTTTTTCCAGTTCAAATTCAACCACTTTGATGCGTTCCCACTCACGCAGGCCTTCAACCATATGGTTAAAATTTTTTGATAGTTCGCCAATTTCATCATTGGTTGTGACCGGGACCAACTGTGACAGATCGCCTTTGGCAACTTCGGCCGAAATTTCAGACAGGTTTTCTATCGGACCCGCAATCTTACGGGCAAAGTAATAGCCTAAAAACCGCAGGAGAATCAATGCCACCAAAAAAAACACGATAAAATGCTGGATCTGCCCTTTCATAAAGCCCGTGATTCCCTCGCTGGCAACACCGATTTTAAGAAGATAGTTGTTGGCATCGTTTTCGCCGGTAATATTCACAAAAAAAGACAGCTGGCCGTCGGCGCGAAAAATTTCGGCCTTCGACCGATGGAACCACCTCTCAAGCCAGTGATCCAATTTCGAAGTATACCCATCAGCGACCGGTTCTATATGCAGAATGGGGCTGTCTGAAAAATACAGACGTGACCATGACAGGCCATTGAACGGTTTTCTGTAGATGGAAATGTCCGAGGCCCTATAGAAACTTGAAGATATACTGACCAGCATCTCCATCAAACGGTAAAGCTCCGGGCTTGGCTGACCGATACTCTGCGAGATGAAATCAGGTTTGCTGCTGCCTTCCAATAGTGAAAATTGATGGTGAATCGCTTTGCTGGTTGAACTCACAAATTGCTTTTTACCGGCAATGGTGTACAGGACAGAGGTAACCAGGAATATAATCAGGCCGAAGATTAAAAAATATAAGGTTATACGTCTTGCTACGGTGGGTTGCCAGAACGAGCAAAAGCATTTCACATGTTCAATAATTTTCATGTTTGTCGCCTTTGATGAATTCGTAAAAATTTGGACTCATCGCGTGTGAAGGGTTTGATATTTTTTATTTTGTTCGACGGTAAAGCTGAAATCACTTTTAACCATATCGCGTCTTATTGGTGAATTGTCAAATGTTTCTATGTAACATTATGTAACAAAAGCGTTTTTATTGATTTTTATATAAACAATGGCATATATCCTGGTTTAGTAAAACTATTTAATTATAAAAGCTATATGCGCTGAGATTATTATTATGGCGGAACCCACACCGGTTAAAAGTACCTGCGGGATGCGTTTTGCTGCTTGCGGGGTGTTAGTTCAGGTCAAAGAGGGAGGGGTTACAGCTGTTAAGGGCGACCCTGACAGTCCCTTAAATTATGGGGTCCTGTGTCCCAAGGGGCTGAACTCCGTTACCATTCGGAGCGTTTAGCCCACCCTCTGAAACAAAAAGGTCGAATATTCGAGCAGCCTGCCTGCCAGATCTCTGCTCCGCCATCTTATTTCACATTCAACGTTCGATGTTTTTCACTATGGGGCATTGACGGCTTCGGGCGTAATAATGATATCGATGCGCCGGTTCATTGCCCGGCCGCTCTGAGTTGCGTTGGATGCAATCGGACGCATGGAGCCGTAACCCACGGCGATGATTTTCTCGTATGGCAGCGTTTCATTAGCCACGAA
>JBATKU010000596.1:0-1661 GCA_049669725.1 Desulfobacterales bacterium | reverse complement strand
GACCTGACAAACCCTGTCAAACGCAATCGCCGGTTCCGTGTTCCCAAGCCGCTGCCACGAAGTCTGCGGGATCAGGAGGTTGAAAGACTGTTTGGTGTAATCAAAGGCAAAAGGGATATTGCCATGTTCAAGCTGATGCTAAGGTGCGGCCTTCGGGTCGAGGAAGTATCCAACCTGCGCCTTGGCGACATTGATCTCAAACGACGCAGGATCATTGTCCAGCAGGGAAAGGGAGGAAAGGGGCGTGTCGTATACATCAGCGATGATGCCCATGATGTGCTGGCTAAGTATCTGCAGTTCCGATCTCATTATCGGGTTAAAAAAGTCTTTTTGGTTGAAAAGGGAAACTATAGAGGTCAACCCATCTCCGTAAGGGGCATTCAGAAACGGATAGAATATTATGCAAAGAAAACCGGGATAGAGGTCTCCTGTCATCGTTTACGGCACACCATGGCCACACAGCTCTTAAATGCCGAGGCCGAGGTGGAGACCATCCAGGATCTTCTGGGTCACAACTGGATCACGACCACCCAGCGATATTGTAAGGTGTCTAACCTTAAAGTTCAAAGAGACTACTTCAAGGCCATGAGAAATGTTCTACAACGCTCCGAACAGCCATCTTTTAACCAGATTTTTGATCCTGGATGATGCTTGGGCATCAATTATTGCTTGACATTTACAAAATAAAGAGGGAGTTTAATAGAAGATAACCTATCAATAATAATAGAAAAATCAGAATTTGTTACGTTTTACTGCTATTGAGTGCAACTATCTAAATTTGTTTGATATCAAAACAGTATCTTAGCAACCATTTTATTTTTCACGCCAACATGATAATCGCCGCACGACGCAATATATAGCATCATCACCGATCCTAAAATATTCATCGTAATCCATCATAAGTTGAATATTTGAAGGCAAAAAAAATCAAAGTTTACCTGAATTGTAAACACCACTGTTTTTCAATACTTGTTTAATTCATGTTCAAACATTGATACCAGCTATTCAAAAATTTAACAGATCTGCTGTTCAGTTTTTGAACAGCTTGGCGATTGGATTACAAAAAAAATTTAAACTCGAGCTTCAATTCCACGCTGTTTTATCCAGCAACAGGCAACTTGTAACGAACAGCCATCACCCCCTATCTTAATTGGCATAATTATTGCTGTAATTTAAAATAATTAATTATCACCGACAACCCTCAAACGCGGACAGGAGGTTTACAATGATAAAGTAGTTCTTTTAACAGATCGTCCTGAAGAATCTGACCTCCTAATATCATGCCTTAAGATACTGTTCTCAGAAGCCGAACGCTCCTTTTTAGATATCAGAACAATAAAATAATTTTCTATAAATTTAATGAGAAATATTTCACACAAAAGGAGGGAACCATGAAAAAACAAATATTGAATTATGAAACACTGCTTAAGGTTACCGATGCCATCTCTTCGACCAGGGATCCCGAAGAGATTATTCTGGTAACGGTAGAGAGTGTCAAAAGCGCTTTGAATGTCAAGGGTTGTGCAATGTTTATGGTTAATCGAAAAACCAATGAACTGGCGCTGGCCGCCGCATTCGGCCTGAGTGATGAATATCTAAATAAAGGCCCTGTGAGCGCTTTGCGCTCCATTGCTTCATCCCTGGAAGATGGACCTGTGGCT
>JBATKU010000595.1:0-5216 GCA_049669725.1 Desulfobacterales bacterium | reverse complement strand
ATGAGCTGTTGCAGGAACTGCATGCCGGACGGTTCAAAGCGCTCCAAGGAGCCAGAGGCTCCTGATTGCGGATTTAAGAGGAATTTGAAGAATCAGAGCGCATCGTCACGGATCGATTCAGTCTTTTTTTTAACTCAATAAATCCAATCAACTAATCAACTCGATAAACTTTTTCGACCTTGCATTTTTATTGTAATGTCAATAGATTATTGTAAACCTTGACTGAATTATTAAGGAGCGATGTGCTATGACCGAAAAAGCAGTTCAGGATTACTACCCGGATGATATTGCCATCTGCTATGGCTGCGGCCGGTTAAACGAACACGGGCTGCAAATTAAAACCTACTGGGAGGGAAACGAGTCAGTCTGTCGATTTAAACCCCGCCCCTATCACACGGCGTTTCCCGGCTGTGTGTATGGTGGCCTGGTTGCCTCCTTAATCGACTGTCATGCCACGGGAACGGCAGCGTCAGCCAAACATCTTGAAGATGGCAAAACCCTGGGCGATGATCCCCTTGAGCGTTTTGTAACGGTTTCCCTGCACGTCGATTATCTGGCCCCAACGCCAATCGATAAAACGCTGGAGCTGAGGGGCCGGGTAACCGAGAGCAAAGGACGAAAAATGGTGATAGAGGTTACGCTGTCCGCGGGAGGTAAAATCCGGGCCCACGGCGAAGTCGTGGCCGTCCAGATGCCGGAGGATTTTTTCACCATTCCGGAATAACCCCCCCCTCTATCATAAAATGTTGAATATAATTTGCGGTTTAAACCGGGTTTTGGTATGGATGATCGGCCCCTCATCGGCCTTGCTGTTATCGTGATGAAAAATGACACGGTACTTCTGGGCAAACGCAGAAGCTCCCATGGTGATGGCACCTGGGCGTTTCCGGGCGGTCATCTAGAATTTAACGAATCCATCAAAGGATGTGCCCAAAGAGAGATATTTGAAGAAACCGGAATCCGCATCAAGAATTTGAGATATGGACCCTACACCAACGATATTTTTGAAAAGGAAGGCAAGCATTATGTGACCTTATACGTGTTGGCTGATTTTGATTCAGGCGTACCCACGGTGAAGGAACCGCATAAATGTGAAGAATGGCAATGGCACCGCTGGCCGCCGGAAGTGCAGCCGCATTTTCTGCCGATTGCAAATTTGCTGAAGCAAAACTTTAAACTGCCGGTATAGTATTTCAGATGATACTAAAAGCCTACGCATAATTATTAGATTCACCTGAGATCATAGGTTGTGGGAGCGACTTTCCAACCGCGATCAATACTGTCATTAGAAAGGACCAATCGCGGCTGGAAAGCCGCTCCCATGAAAATACAGATCGAGACCGCTTATTCGTCAAAAAAACTATGCTCCCAAAGTTTATCAAAGCACTGCTTGGCCTATTTCTCATCTTTGGCATCATTTTTGGAATATTGCATGCGCTGGCCCGCCCAATTCCAGATCACATTTACTTCAAACCCGATGATTTTCTGGTCATCGCCCACCGCGGGGGCCGCAGCCTGGGACCTGAAAACACGATTTATACCTTTAAGCGTGCCGTTGAACTGGGGACAGACGTACTTGAAATGGATCTTCAAACCACCAGTGATGGCGCCCTGGTTATTTTGCATGACCGTGAGGTGGAACGCACCACTAACGGCAAAGGCGCTGTCGAGAGTTTCACTTTGTCTGAACTAAAAAAGCTGGATGCCGGATTTCGCTGGTCACCGGATAATTCGAGCTCCTATCCGCTTCGCACTAAGGGGATTACGGTCCCCACCCTGACAGAAGTTTTGAAGGCTTTCCCCAATACGCGGATAAATATCGAAATCAAAAGTTCCCAGGTAAATACGATTCAGGACCTTTGCCGGACGATTCGCGACAATGGGATGTCGGCAAAAGTAATGGTCGCCTGCTTTGACGCCGGTAAATTGGGAGAATTCCGCTCGGTTTGCCCTGAGGTTGCCACATCCGCCGGCGCTTCCGAAGCGGCTGTCTTCTACTGGCTTCAATGGGCGCGCCTGGAATCTGCCTACTCTCCAAACGCCCAGGCCCTTCAGATACCGGAAGCTTACGGGGACTACCGGATTGCGACCCGCAGGTTTTTTAACGCCGCCCACGCACGCAACATGCGCGTACATGTATGGACGGTAAACGATATTGAATCCATGCAGCGGCTTGTTGATCTGGGTGCGGATGGTATTATGACCGATTACCCGGACCGACTGGTGAAAACATTGAAAAAAATGCAATAAGCATACTCTGATTTAGTGTTCGCTATTAGGTTTCTAAAGTATTGGGAACACGCGGACTATCTAAAATACCAGAATCGCCGGCCGGAGTATATCGATGCCTTTTTCAATGTTATCAACTGGGACAAGGTGAATGAATACTTTCGAGCGGCGAAAGAATAAGAATGCGTCCTGAGGCGATTGCTATCGTATAACGTCAAAGGCAGGATCATAGCGATCCTGACTTTTAAATTAATCCTCATTGTTGAAACTTCAGGGAGATAAACAGGGAATGCCAACACAACCGGAATTGACAATACTGGCCATACGTCATGGAGAGACTGTTTTCAATGCCGAAAAGCGTTACCAGGGCCATAGCGACAGCCCCTTGACGAAAACCGGGCGTAATCAAGTCTCATCTCTGGGACGCCGGATGGCCAAAATCGAATTCGACACCCTGATCAGCAGTGATCTGGGGCGTGCTCAAGAGACGGCATCCATCATAGCAAGGCAAACGGGTCATTCGGTGGAGACTGACAACCGTCTGAGGGAAAGAAATTACGGTGTTCTTGATGGATTAACCGTCCCTGAAATTAACACAAGGCATTCAGAAGTCCTGGAACGATTGGATGCCAACGATCCAGACTACATCATACCTGAAGGCGAGAGCCACCGGCAGCACTATCAGCGCAATGTTGCCGCTATTGAAGAATTACAATCCGGGAAATCTGGCGGAAGGGTTGCCATCGTGGTTCATGGAGGGGTTCTTGACAGCTTATTTCGTTACGTTGCACGCCTGCCGCTTGATCAGCCCCGTTGTTTCATCACAACCAATGCCAGCCTGACGATTATCACCCACGGCATATATTACGGTACAGTGCGCTGGGTAATCGAGACATGGGGCGATACTGCCCATCTGGAGGGTATTGGCCGCCATTTCGGATTGGGATAAGCTAAAACAGGTGCTCCGTTAAGTCCGCTGTCGGTTGAAAAATGATGGCGGTACAAGCACTTTAAACTAAATATCGCTTTAATTTTGAGATATCATTGACCTAAGTCAAAACCCCTTAATCTTTCAAATATCAGGGCTGAATCTTGATAACGACCAGGGTGATGTCGTCTTCGGATTTTTGTCCCCGGGTAAACTGGTCCAGTTCATTATAAACGGCATTTATGATATCGCCAGATCCGGACCCGGCGTTTTTTCGAATGATATTACGAAACCGCTCCTTGCCGAACATTTCACCATTGCTGTTAACGGCCTCCCAGATGCCGTCTGTTCCGATGGCAATAATCTGGCCGTTGGCCAGACCACTGATAGTATTCTCCTGGTAGTCAAAATTTTTCTTCACCCCCAGGGCCACACCATCGCCTTTCAGTTCTGTAAATTCGTCTCGGCCCGGGTCGTAAACTAGAGCGGGATCATGGCCGGCCCGGACCCAGT
The DNA here is from genome assembly GCA_049669725.1 of Desulfobacterales bacterium. Taxonomy (GTDB): domain Bacteria; phylum Desulfobacterota; class Desulfobacteria; order Desulfobacterales; family JAFDCJ01; genus JAFDCJ01. Next base: position 1,546 of record JBATKU010000595.1, on the reverse strand, counting down.
CGATACGGTCTTTTTCAGGATCGATGGTCAGGTAAAACAGGGTCATAAACCGGCCGCTTTCCAGGACATCCCGGGTTAAATGAAGGTTCATGGCCGTAATAATTTCTGAAATGGTTCCAGGTTGGGAGGCGCGCATCCGCAAAAAGGCCCGGGCAGTGGTCATCAGCAGGGCCGACTCAACCCCATGACCGGAAATGTCTCCCACAACGATACTACAGGGCCCTTTCTTGGTATCACGCCGCCAGAGAAAATCGAAGTAATCACCGCCGATCTCGTCGCAGGAAACGTTTTTGCCGGCGATGTCAAGGCCCTGAACCACCGGTTTGTCCTGGGGCAAAAGACTTTTCTGGACTTCACCGGCAAGTGCCAGGGCTTTTTTGTGCTCGGTCATGTCAGTGATAAATGCCATGTTGCCGATCACATTGCCCCTGTCGTCCCTGAGGGTACTGCCGTGAATCAGAACCGGGACCTGACGGCCGTCCTTGGTTATCAAAATACCTTCTAACTTTCGGTATTCCCTGGCCAGAATGCTGATCCGGTGGCTTTCCATGAATTGTTTGAATTCTTCCGTCGCCAGATCCAGGGGGGTCTTGCCGATGATCTCTTCTCGGGGGTATCCCAGCATATCGCAATAGGCATCATTGACGTCCACAATACGCAGGTTCTCATCCATCAGAAGAAAGCCCTCGCCGGCGGTTTCGACAATTCGTCGAAATTTTTCCTCACTTTTGCGCAGCTCTTCTTCCGCCAGTTTACGATCGGTGATGTCCACCAGAATGCCCTGATTGTGGGTTTTATTCCCATCCGCATCCCGAACCACCGAAGTCCGGTCTTCCACCCAGCGAACATCGCCGCTTTTGGTTACCACCCGATAGACCTGGGTGTATTCTTCCAAATCTTTTTCGGCGTAGACTCTGATGTCCTCTCCCACCATATCCATGTCGTCCGGATGGACAATATCGCGAAAATGTATTTTTTCGCTCATGAATTCTTCGGCCGTATACCCCATCTGGCGGATGTTGTCTGAGACGTAGACCAGCCGAGGCTCTTCACCGGCTATCCGACGGAACAGGATGGCCGGGCTGTTGTCGATAATGACTTCGGCCATGCGCAGGGCCTCTTCGGTCTGATCCCGATCCAGGCATTCGCGCTCAAGGGCCCGGGTGCGTTCCTCAAAGCGGGCCGTCAAATCCGTGTATGATTTTTCAAGATCCGCTAGACGATTATGCAACGCCTCTGCTCCGGCAGCCTGCAGCCTGAGATCCTTTAGCTCCTCGATCAACTCATCTTTTGTTTTTTCTTGATCCATTTTCATGCTAACCATCCCCTACCCCAAAAAAGCCGGGACCAAAAAGATTAATCACGAAAGCACGAAATTTTTCTTTATTTCATACTTTGTCATTCGTCATTTTTTTATTTAATATGTGCGTAGCACTACCCAAAAAGAGCTCCGCTGCTTCACCTTCGGTCTCGGAAAGTGTGGGGTGGGGATGAATGCTTAAAGCCATGTCTTCGGCCAATGCCCCCATTTCTATGGCCAGCACAC
>JBATKU010000594.1:0-2635 GCA_049669725.1 Desulfobacterales bacterium | reverse complement strand
AAAAAATGCAGGATCTAAATAGATTGGAATCTTCCTGCCCGCCTCAACTTCCCTGACACCTGAACCTGACACCCGTAACCTGCATTTTTTATACCTGTCCGGTGAAATCAAAGCCGAGTTTACCCTGGAATTTTTCAATTCTTTTAAAAATTTCTTTGAGCATGGTTTGTTCTATGCGGGAGAGGTGTTTGGGATTTATATAGTTATCGGGTTGCCCGTTTTGATCCATGGCCGTTTTTACCTGGGTGACAAAGCGCTGTTGCATCAGGTAGCTGTATGCTGTTTCCAGCTCATTGTGTTCCTGCAATGAGATCTTTTTCCGGCTCAGAAGCTGATTGATCCTTTCAAAGGTATTGGTTTCCTCAATGTTATGCTGTAAGGCGTAGATGCGGGCATAGTCCACCACCGGCTGCATGGCGGCCTTGATATTAAACGTATCGCGATGCTCGCCTTTAGATTCGACCAGAAAATTTCGGAAAAAACCTATCGGCGGCGTAAAAAATAAGGCATTTTCTGTCAGGTGGCGGAAGAAGCCCGGCCACCCGTCCAGGGAGGCAAACAGATGCTGACGCAATTCGCCGATGAGATCCATATCCCCATAAGCGCCGCGGAAGTCAAAAAAGATGCTGGCCTGAAGCAGGGCTTCGGGCGCGGCCGTGTGTATCCATTCTGAGAAATATTTCTTCCACCTGGCCAACGGTTGGCACCATTGGGGGTTTTGGGCCATAACACCACCCTTGCAGAAATCATAGCCGGCTTCGTTCAACCAGTTGCAGACTTTTTCTCCAAAGGACAGAAAATACGTCATTACCTCATCACGGGAGCTGCCGGGGACATCCTCGATGATAATCGCATTGTCCTGATCGGTTTTCAGAGTTTGCTCTTTGCGGCCTTCGCTGCCCAGCACCATGAAGACAAATTTTGCCGGTGGGGGGCCCATTTCATCCAGGGCGAAACCAATAATTTTCTTTAAAATGCCTTCAGAGACGGTGGTTAAAAAGCGGGTGATATTCTGGGCCTTGGCCCCTGTGCTGATCAGGGTTTGAATCAGTCTGGGCACCTGTCGACGAATCTGGACGAGCTGGTTAATCAATTTGGCCCCGGAAATTTCGCGTACAATAAAAACAGGCGATTGTCCCTGGACTTTCAGCAGATCCCGATTGGTTATAACACCGATGATCCGGTTGTTCGCATCCTGGACGCCAAGGTGCTTAATATTATGCTGCATCATTTCCATCAAAGCTTCAAATACAAGGGCATTAGACGAAATGATACGCAGCGGGGAAGACATGATTTCGGAAACGGGTTTTAATATATCCAGGCCCGTGGCGGTTACCTTTTTTCTCAGGTCATTGTCGGTGACAACCCCCACCAGATCAGCGCCCGGCTCGCGTATGAAAATGGAACTTGAATTGTGTTCGGTCATGATGGCGGCCGCGGCCTGTATCGGCAGGTTCTGGTCGCAGGCGACCAGTTCCTTGTTATAGACATTGTCGACAGGCAGGTTGAAAAATTGGGAGGCATCTTCCTGGGGTCGAAAATTACTGCTGATAATCTCGGCATAGGATCGATTCAGCATTCGCTTGCCGAAGGTGTCCGTAAAATAGTCGGAAAAAGCGCCGTGGTGTTTACAAATATCCAAAAAGATCTTTTTAGGTAACAAATAAAATTGCGAGTCTTCCGTTGTCTTCAGGGTACGGATGGGAATTCCCTTGTTTAATAGCAGGGAGATCCCGCCGTACATGTCGCCTTCACCCAGCAGGCCGCTCAGCCTTTTTTCGCCATCTTCTTCAAAATAGCGCTCGGCCGCACCTTTGCTGACGGTGTACAGATGCTCGACTTTGCCGCGGCCATGGTGAAATAAAACGGTATTTTGTGGATAGTAGATAATGGAGATAGCCGCGGCGATCCGGTCGATTTCTTCTTCCGGGAGAAATGAAAAAGGGGCCAGCCGGGAGAGAAGATGCTGGATCTGCCCGGAGGTGGCAACCGAAGCATAGGCTTCATTTGACATGCGGTCGCGAAACTTTTCGGCAAAATAATCATAGAAAAAATCATAGCGCGTGCATAGGTATAAAAAAACATCATGAGGCAGGGTGTACAGGGTGGCATCGTCGACGGTCTGCGCCGTGCGTACCGAAAGACCGGCATTCATGAGAATATAGATTCCGCCAAAGATTGCACCCGGCTGCAAAACCCCGCTGAGCGTTCTTTCATCCTCGGTTTCGTAGAATAACTCCAGAGATCCTTTTTTAACAATATATACGCACTCCAGCGTTGTTCGGCCCTGGACGGACAGGATTGTTTTTTTAGGGTAAGTTTTTATTGAAGCTTTGTTAACCAGCTGTGATAGTTCTTTTTCCGGTAACTTGGAAAAAGGCGCTATATTCGACAAAAACTGTAATATTTCATCTTGCATGATATCACCAAAATTAAAGGGTTATGTTTATCCCTATATCACATCCAAAAGCAACGTTAAAGTAAATCCAAACCCAGTTGAATGGGAAGGATTTATAAAAAAGTAAAATCCCAAATCCCAAGCACCAAATTGACACTTGGGCATGATTGGTTTATGGTAACAACAGTTTCACTCCCTGGAGAAAAACGATCCATGACGCGTGACAGTAAAATAAAC
>JBATKU010000593.1:0-2035 GCA_049669725.1 Desulfobacterales bacterium | reverse complement strand
GATCATGGTTTATTACGACATCTTAAAACGACAGGGGATCGAGCATGGGGAGGTCCAGGCAAACTTGACTATATTAAACCAGAACGCCAAGGTCACAGAGATTTTCTGCTAAAGAATGACTGTTCTTTTGACTGTATTAGTGCTTTCTCGGCGTTCTCTGCGACCTCCGCGGTGAATTAGTACGGAAATTGGAGTGAGCCCTTAGCCAAAGTTGGACGCATTTTCCCCTACAAACGGATTGGAGCGTCTTTCTTCCCCGATAGTTGTGGGCGGCCCATGTCCTGCATAAACCTTGACATGATCGCCAAGAATAAACAGTTTTTGGCGGATACTTTCCTTGAGCGCCTCAAAGCTGCCTCCCGGAAAATCGGTGCGGCCGATGGAGCCTGCAAACAGAGTGTCTCCAACAAAAACAAAATCAGCGGCATAAAGAGAAATACCGCCCGGCGTATGACCGGGGGTATGGATTACCTTTAAAATAGTATTGCCGAATGTGACTTCATCACCGTCATTAAGCTCCTTGTCCGGCTTGGGGGAGTTATCTGCCGCAAGACCCCAGGCAGCTGCACTGCTGGAAAGCTGATTGAGCATCGGCGCGTCAAGAGAATGGATGAGAATCGATGCGCCGGTTACTTCTTTTAGCCTTTTATTTGCGCTGACATGGTCAAAATGGCCATGGGTGTTGATAATAAGTTTGGCAGTCAAACTTGACTCAGCCAGTGCGTGTAAAATTCGATCGGTTTCGTCCCCTGGATCTATAACCGCCGCCTCCAATGTCTCTTCACAGCCCAGGATATAACAATTTGCCTGGATGGGTCCAACCGTCAGTGTTTTAATGATCAAATGATCCTCCTTAGTGCTTTGATACGCATTTACAGTGACGTATTTTTAGAATACAAAGTTGCTTTAAAGACTGGATACCCGCCTTCGCGGGTATGACGTATGAAATTACAAGCCCTGAAGTTTAATATTTAAGCTTTTTACGGCCATATCAACATTGGGGTTTATTCGACCGCATCATCTCGGGCAACGTCAACTTTATTTAAGGCACCCTCTTTTTCCAGCGACCCTCGGATGCTGTCCATAATACCGTTGATAAATGCCCCGGATTCTTGCGTGCCGAACTTCTTCCCGATATCGATGGCTTCGTTGATGGATACTTTCGGTGGAATATCATCACAGTACAGCATTTCGTAAACCGCAATGCGCATCACATTGCGATCAACACAAGACATACGGCTAATTTGCCAATTTTGGGAGAAGCGCTCAACCAGCGCATCAATCCGGCCTTTTGTCTCTAGTACACCGGTTACCAATTTTATTAAGAATGGCCGTGATTTTTTCGAAGGGCAAAAGCAGCCACAGAAATCTTCCAGCATCTCTTCGGATGCATCCTTTCGCATATCCATGTAAAAGAGTGCTTGCATGGCAAGCTCTCGCGCCTGACGACGAGTGCCCATAGGTGCATTAATCAATCAATTCAAACAAGTTTGCCATCTCCACAGCAGCTATGGCCGCACTCCAGCCTTTATTGCCTGCTTTGGTGCCTGCACGTTCGATTGCCTGTTCGATGGTATCAGTGGTAATAACGCCAAAAATAATCGGGATTTCGGACTCCATGCTGGCCATGGCTACGCCCTTGGATACTTCGGCACTGACGTACTCAAAGTGCGGTGTTGAACCCCGTATGACAGCACCCAGACAAATGACAGCGTCAAAACGTTTGGTATTTGCCATTTTTTTGGCCACCAGCGGAATTTCAAAAGCTCCCGGGACCTTGACCACCTCGAGGTCTTCATCAGCGGCACCACTGCGAACCAGCGCATCGAGTGCACCGCTCAAGAGCTTTTCAGTGATAAAGTCGTTGAAGCGGCTGACAACCAATGCAAATTTTTTTCCCTCTGCAATGAGTTTCGCCTCATGGAATTTCGGCATGTATTCTCCTTTCTTTGTTAGTTGACTGGTTGAGTAGTTGATTGGGTAAATAGGGGATAAAAGGAATCATCTATTTAACTATGGATGAGCTCTAATAGAC
>JBATKU010000592.1:0-2164 GCA_049669725.1 Desulfobacterales bacterium | reverse complement strand
AGGCAACCATGGCTGCCAGAAGATCGGAATTCTGTTGCGGGAAAACCTCTTTTCGAAATCCCTCTGCAATTAACAGCGGTTGGTCCACCCTCAACTGTGAGGCCCAGTTCCCGTCCGGTGTCAATTCTTCTTCAACTGACACAAAACCGGTGGCTTTTAAAAAATTAAGGTGACGCAAAAAATCCCGCCAGAGGTGCTCGTGGCTTTCCTGCTCACTGATTTCTGGCTGCAAACAGGATAATACATAAGTTGCAAATGATTTTTTTAAAAGGCCCTGGATCTGTTCGGGGCGGTGGGACAGTAGCAGATTCAACACCATCGAAAAATTGATCCTGATCTGGCTGTCGATATCAGAAGATGGCGAGGATAAAAGCCTTGCGACCAGTCTCACGTCCATGAATTTGTCAGGGATCACAAGGGCAAAACCAATCTTGTCCATTCCCCGGCGACCCGCCCTGCCGGTCATCTGGTGAAGCTGGGTCGAGGTTAAGGCCATAAAATGCTTGCCGTTAAATCGATCGGAGTTTAAAAATGCCACCGTCCGGGCCGGAAAGTTTACCCCGGCGGCCACGGTGGACGTGGCAAATACCGCATCGAGAAGCCCTTCCGCCATCAGTTCTTCCAGAACCAGTTTCCACGACGGCAGTTGACCGCTGTGGTGGGCACCCACCGCCAGGTGTTCCAGGTGCCACCGTTGGCGATGATTGGCAATATGCGGTGTGTGCTGAATATATTTTTCAATTATCGGACCCAGTTGCCAATGGCGACTTTTTTCAAATTGCATTTGGCCCCGGCAGGAGTCCAAGGCCCGATCGCAATCGGCCCTGGATTTTAGAAAAAAAATGGCAGGCAAGAGATTATATTTTCTCAAAACCCGCAAAAGGTCGTCAAATGGCGGCAGATCGCGAGGATTCCCGAAATTTCTTCGATGCCCGGATTTGATATAGTGATGAACCTTTTTTGAAATGTGTTGTCGACGGCCCTGCTTGTCCGAGACGGTCAAGGGAAGCAGGGTCCCGGATGGATGAAGAAAAAGGGGGAATAGCGGGACCGGACGCACGGTCTCTTCAATGACCGTGCAGGAGTTGGATCGAATCGATGCGAGCCAGGCAGCAATCTGGTCGGCATTGCCGATAGTGGCGGATAATAGCAGCAGGGGTATCCTGACGGGAAGGTAAATCATGATTTCTTCCCAGACCACGCCGCGATCCTCATCACCGAGAAAATGGGCCTCGTCTAAAATCACAAAATCGGTCGCCAGCGATTTCCCGCGGTGCATGGCATCGTAAAGCTGATTGCGTAATATTTCGGTGGTGCCGATGATGATGGGTGCATCCGGATTTTCCTGGCGATCACCGGTCAGGATACCGACATTTTTAGATCCGAAAATCTTTGAAAATTCGGCGTACTTGCCATTGCTTAACGCCTTCAAGGGAGAGGCATACCATGATTTACCGCCGCGTTTTCTGGTGCGGGCAATGGCTTGTTCGGCAATCCATGTTTTCCCGGCACCTGTTGGTGCGGTCACCAGACAGTCTGAGCGGTCAATAACTTCCAGGGCTTTGGTTTGAAAGGAATCGGGGGTGAATGTTTTACCAGACGGGACGCCGATACCGGCAAAAACTTTTTTCAAACTAGCATCCGCACCGGCCCGGATATGGATCTTGGGAGATCTTCGGCCTGTGCGACGTTTCGGCTTTGCACTATATCTTCGGTGTTTATGCATCAAGGTTCCTGGAAATTTAAATACGGGAGCTGAGGACCCGGCCTCAATGTTTCCCCGAATGGGGACCCATCATCGATTGGAATGATGGAATACTGGAATGCTGGAAAAATGGATAACGAACTTCAGATAGGTCATTTCTTATATTATAATAGAATCCAAACCGATTTAAACCCATTATCCCCTGGCCCAGAGCGATTCTAAGAACAGTTCGTATTAACTTATGGATTTCAAATATTACAACAAAAGCTCCAATTTATGTGTGCGTCGCAGCAGGGCGGGCCAATATTCCACTATTCCATTATTCCAAAATAGAGACTGAGAGCAACCCGAAGCAATAGGAAAATTTCCGGAAAGGGTTCCGGAGCGAAGTTTAATTGTCTACAATTTTGAGATCATTGCCCCGACCAGCTTCCTGGACTGCGAATCAACATCGAAAGG
>JBATKU010000591.1:0-2140 GCA_049669725.1 Desulfobacterales bacterium | reverse complement strand
CCTTAACGGTTGCCTGCTGATAATAACTGTCGAACTTGTAGTTGCCTAAATTGATGTGATCCCTGAGCTGAACATAGTTCAAATCGTTTTGAACCGCGACCGAAAGGTACTCCCAGGCATAGTCCATTTGGCCGTTTTTGAGCATGGCCACCAGTTCGACTGCCTTGGCCCGAACATTTTCCTCCGGTCGGCTCTGAATCAGCCGGTCGTATAAACCCGGCTGTTTGTAAAATTTTTCCGCCAGCTGCAGGACCATCAGGCTGCGGTAACCGCAGGGGTCCAGGTTAGGGTCAGAATGACCCCAGGAAACATCCTGCTTTTGCAATATTTCATACCAGTTATCGGGGGAGACTTCATCGGCAAAACGGCTGCGATCCGTGTAGCACAGAACCAGCTGGTTGGTCGCAAAGCGGATGTTCCAGCTGGCCTTCTCAGGAATCAGCGTTTTATCAATCACCGCAAAATCGGCGGATGCCATTATGTCCGCCGGTTGGTTTTTATCTGCGATCAAGCGCGCCATTTTCGTACTTCCGCCGAACTCACGCACCACATCGATTGTGGGGTATTTTTTCTCAAATCTTTTTTCAATTTCAGCGAAAGGGACTTTTAAACTGCCGGCATGAAAAATAACAACCGTTTGCCGGGCGTCGGCTGTATCACTGCAAAAAACCACTACCGCTGCCAAAATAATCGTCGCCATGAATGAAACTGTTTTAATTATTGCTGTTTTTCGATCCATTTATCTCTCCTTTTGCGATTCCTGTGGAAAAACCATCTGGCCGCCTGAACTGACATCATAACCGGCAAAGTCCCGGGTCGCCATTTGCTGAAACGCGGTTTCATGAAAAATACCCAGAAACCGCTGGATTCCTTTATCGAAAAACCGTTCTTTGGCAATCATTAAATCGAACCGGTCCCACCGCAGGGGGATGAAATCAATATCAAGCAATTTTGCCACCGCACGAATCCCCGGGCCCGCATTCGCCCGTCCGGATAAAATCTCCAGACCCACGTCCAGATGACGGGATACTTCAACACTGTAACCCTCTATTTTTTCACCGTTTATTCCAGCCTTTTGGAGTTCTTTGTCCAGCAACAGGCGGGTGCCGGTAGTCAAAGATCGATTAACTATCTTCACTCCCGGCCGTGCGAGGTCTGCGACCGTCAAAATATTCTCAGGATTGCCTTTTGGGACCAGAATACCCTGCTCACGCCGACAGAAATTGACCACCGCCGGCATTTCATCGAGTTCCTTGAAGGCAAAATCAAAATTATACTCCGACTCGTCTTCCTGCAGCAGATGACTGGAGGCAATATGACACAGGCCTTGCCGCAGGGCCCTCAGCCCGCCCATACTGCCCAGATTTCCGAACACAGCCAGTTGTTTGGATGCCTGGTGATTAAAGATCGAAATGGCCCGATCCAGCAAGAGGTCGTTGCTGCCGGTAATGATCAGCAAACCGTTGTAAGGCGGCAGGCAATAGCCATTGTCGGGGTAATTGATGGTATTGGCCTCAACCCATTGCTCCACCAGGTGTCGGGGAAAGAGCCACTTGCCGGTAATCTTGGTGGCCGGCAACCCTTTTTCAGAAACCAGACTGTAAACCATCTTTTCATTTACATTTAAAAATTCGGCTACTTCTTTGGTCGACAGTAGTTTTTGCATGGCTTAAACCCTCTATTTGAATGTTGTGAAAGAACCGGGAAATTATAGATAATGGTAATAATTTGTCAATATTAATTTTTTATTTAAATTTCTATAACTTAAAATAACAAAATATAACTTTATCTTACACATATAGTGGTCGCTTTATCACAACAGCGTCTTGATTAGTTTGATAGAGATCTTGTTTGCAAATCAATAACAATAATTCTATATTGGTTCTCGTATTATGCCGCACGGAAACTGTGCCATAATTCAGAATTGAATTAAAGGCGGCAAGTTTCGCTCAGAGTTCGAAACGAATGATGGAATACCGGGGAGGTGCTGAATGAAAACAATCGGAATGATCGGCGGAATGAGTTGGGAATCTTCAATCGAATACTACCGGATCGTCAACCAGACTGTCAGAGAAAAACTCGGCGGTTTGCATTCGGCCAAGTCCATCATGTATTCGGTCGAATTTGCCGAAATTGAAGC
>JBATKU010000590.1:0-5009 GCA_049669725.1 Desulfobacterales bacterium | reverse complement strand
GAGGGTGAGCATATCGCCAACCGGTGTCAGGGTCAGCTGCAGGTAGAAGTATTTTGGGTCGCCGCCCAGCGGGTGGGGAAAAGTGCGGCCCAGGGGCTTGAGGTCAGCTTCGTAAGGCCGGTCGTCCATCCGGCCGTGAACGTAGGTGGCGCGATCGTTCAGCAATTCCCAGGATTTTCCCTTGAACGCATCGGCCGGTTTGGCAGCATTCCATTGCTTCACCCATTGCGGGTAGTCGTCATAGTAATAGGTGCTGGTCACAAATTCTCCGCTGCTTTTCGAAAACCAGAACGCCTTGCCGACGTGCCCGCCCGGCAGGATGGCGCCCCGATCTTTGACCGACACACTAAATACCCGCGAGCAGCCGCCGTTATGGACCACAAGCTCATCTCCAATGGTGGAGGCGGCCAGGTTGCGCGGAGAAACCCCCTCGTGTGCTTTGGGCTCTTTTCCGATGATGTGGTGGCGGTCGTCCTCGGTGTTGTAAACGAAAGCACCGGTTTCTTGATCAATCCAATCGTTGGCGACGATGCCGTGTCGGGAGGGGTCTGCCCCGGTGGCCAGAGTCGCGTGGCCCACGGCGGTTTCGGTATTGGCGTGCCGGTAATGGGCATCGATGTACCAGGTGCCCTTTTCCATCAAATAGCGGAATCCCCCGTCGGTGAGACGATCGGCATAACGAGCGGGCAGGTCGCCGCGCAGTTGATCCACGGTAATCTGCAGCACCAGACGGGGAGTTGAAGAAGCTGAAAGCATTGGCGCTGCAACTACCAATACCGCCAGCGCTGCAATCAGCATCGCGCTGCTTTTTACAATTTTCATGGTTGCACCTCCCGGGCAGCCCGGCTCGGTGACGACGCCGGGCTTGCCGGTAAAGCAATGGATGATTTACCAAGATTTCCCGCAACGTTGACGCAAAGGTTATTGCGCCCCGGCCGGTTTTTGCATCATTTCCATGACCTGATCAAGACTGAAGCTGGCCGCCTTCATACGGGGCGGATAGTCCTTAAATGTCATCAGAAAGTTTCCGACGTATGCCTGCGCTGGAACCAGCAGGAAGGCGCGATCAATCATCCAGTCAAAATAGGTGTTAGAAGTCATCTCAGCTCTTTCGTATGGATCACGCCGCAGATTTTCAATCAAAGGCACACGCAGCGGCACGAAAGGCTCCATCCATACTCGAAAGGTCCCGGTAGCCTTCTGCTCCATGAAGATGAGTTTCCAGTCTTCATAGCGCAATGCTGTCAGATCGCCATCATCAGAGAAATAGAAAATTTCCTTGCGCGGACTGGATGCATTGTCCGGGTCCTTCAGATGTTCAGTGATGTCATAGCCATCCAGGTGCACCTTGTAGTCGCGCCCAAGCGCTTTTGAATGATAGCCATCGAGCAAATCCTGCTTGATATCATTCTTGCCGGCAGCGGCAACAAAGGTTGGCAGCCAGTCCATGTGGTGAACAATACCGTTACTGACCGAGCCGGGTTTAACGACGCCTGGCCAGCGAACAGCAGCCGGTACGCGCCAGCCGCCTTCCCAGTTGGTGTTTTTCTCGCCGCGAAAAGGTGTTGCGGCTGCGTCTGGCCAAGTGTTGTAGTGCGGGCCGTTGTCCGTCGAATAATGAACAATCGTGTTATCGGCAATACCCAGGTCATCGAGCAATTTCAGGAATTTTCCGATATGCATGTCATGCTCGACCATGCCGTCCGCATACTCGTCCTGGCCGCTGATGCCGCGCAGTTCCTTTTTGACATGGGTGCGGAAGTGCATGCGGGTGCCACTCCACCACACGAACCAGGGATTGCCGGCAGCATGCTGCTCTTTTATGAAGGCAATCGCGCGGTCTGAGGTTTCGTCATCAACGGTTTCCATGCGTTTTTTTGTCAGCGGTCCGGTATCCTCGATCTTCTGTTTCCCGCCTTTATCGGCCCAGGAATGAATAACACCGCGGGGGCCGAATTTTTCCCGAAACGTTTTGCCGTCTGCCGTCACCATATCGCCCGGGTAGTCCTCGTTCTCGGGTTCTTCTTCGGCGTTCAGGTGATAAAGGTTGCCAAAAAACTCATCGAAACCGTGATTGGTCGGCAGGTGTTCATCGCGATCACCCAGGTGATTTTTACCAAACTGGCCGGTTGCATAGCCTTGATCCTTCAGAAGAACCGCGATCGTGGGATCGAGGGTATTGATACCCTCTTTCGCCCCGGGTAGACCGACTTTTGACAGGCCGCTGCGGAAGACGCTCTGGCCGAGGATAAAGCTGGAACGCCCCGCCGTGCAGGATTGCTCGCCGTAATAATCGGTGAAAAGGATGCCTTCTTTGGCAATGCGATCGATATTGGGAGTTTTGTAACCAACCAGGCCCCGGGTGTAAGCGCTGATGTTGCTCTGACCGACGTCGTCGCCCCAGATGACCAGTATGTTGGGTTTGCTCTGTGCTGCTGATAACGATGAAGCAAAACCGACCATAGCCATAATGGCTATTAAGATTATAAAGATGAACTTACCACTTGATCTTTTCATCCTATCCTCCTTTCTCATTTTGGTAATTGTTATGGGGAGAATTTGCAGCTGCTATAAACCACGAATTGCATGACTTGATAGCGCGTCAGAATAGTAATCTTAAAATATATGCATATTAGCTTCAAAATCAAGATTTATGCCCGACTGGTAGTTTGAGGCATGCAGATGCGCCGCAAATTCAATCCCTGCCTAAAGCGAGGTGTGCCGCATTGCTTGCTGCAGTGCTTGTGGCGTTTGATTGCATAATACATCCACTAATCTTCGATATTTTGGAGGAGCTGGAGTATTAGATTTCGTGCTTTAGGAAAACATTGGTTATTGTAAAAGGGGGTTTTCTATTAGGCAGAGCAATCTAAAATATTTCAATCGCAGGATAGTGGATTCTCTAAAAAAACCGGCCATCCAAATCTGGCTCCAAGAAATCGATATCAACCTTTCAGATTTGTGAGTTTCCTAAGTGGAAGATACACTCAACCGCATGTCCCTACCGTTATCGGTAGTCGGCGAGCTGTTCCCAGTCAAAAAAATCTATATCGGCAAGAGAAGCCGGACGGTGAGCGAACTCCAATATCACGCGTAGACCATCGGTCGTATAGTGAACATCCTCAGATACTTTTTCTACCGAGCTTAATTGGGGTCTTCCTGAGCCTTTGATAAATCCCATCTTTTTTAAAGCCTGGGAGTACACCAGATCTTGGGTGAGGTCGTCGCGCGCCTCGTCTATATGGGGATTCAGTGGAAGCGTCACCTCTGCAGAGGCTATATCGGAAAATCGCCCCCCCATGCGGACGCTGGTCTGAGCAACCCAGACCGGTTTGCCGTGATACCGAATCGGTGTCTGCCAGATTCGGATGGTATGCCCCTGGGCTTTGGTGTACCCTCGGCTCAGTTTGCGTCCTGAAATGTCCTGGAAGCGTCCGAAGGCATAACGCGGATTCAGCACTTCGTATCGGTAACCCCTGCGCACAAAGGCGGTCGTCCAGTCGTCCATTGCGCCGATAATTACTACATTAAGGGGTTCAGCTGAGGTCCCACCTTTCTCGTTTGAAACGCAGCAGGGAAGCTGCTCTAAAGCTTTACGAAGCGCGGCCTCGGTTTCCACCACTTGGAGCTCGGCAGTCGAAAACAATTTATCGCTGCGGTTGATGATATCTTGCCCTTGGGTCGAATCAGGATTGGGGGCGAAAATTGTAAAATTCTGGCTGAAATTGTCGCCCGACAGGTCGATGTCGACAACCTTCATCCCCTTTTTCCAGTTCGTTAAGATATATCCGGACGCGCGCGACCCCGGTCCGATGAGGCTTCGGATGGGAAAATTCAGATTCTTAAGATGCTCGTCAAGTGCCGCGTTCGCATCGTCGGCAAGGAATTTGTGATAGGCGAAGGCAGCTTCCAACGGGGCAAAATAGTCAGGATCAATGGCCGTCGGCAACAATAAAACAGGTTTATCTGTGTTGTTTTCGAGAGCTATCCATACCGCCTGAATTTTCTTGCGGGCGAGATCGATTCCGAAGATTTGCCTGGCCTCCTCATCACCGAGGACGGCGGCCGATGCTCGAATTCCCTTGCTTTCCTTTGTCAGAGCCCGTTCATTAATCGGAGCCTCGTTAATTGCGGCCGGTTTCTTAAAAGTAGCGCATGCATTCATGAACAGAGCAAGACAAATCATGTAGCCGACGGTAAGTGATTGCTTTTTCATCATGAAATGTAATTTCTCCACGTCTTGAATTTCCTGTAGCGGGTTTATCTAAATTTAGATGTTAAGTGCTTAACCGTCGAGACACTATTTCTGCTTGGTAGATTTAAAAAACCCCGATGGAGTTTCCCAATCAAGCAGTTCGATGCCAGAGAGGGTATGGGGTCTCGGCTCAAAAAAAAGCACAGCCCGCAATCAATCCGTGTAGAAGGGATCTCCCACCAAATTCATCCTGGGCGCATCCCTGCTGACAACACCGACACCTTTGGCAAAACCGATTCTAGCCAGTGCCTGTGAATACGCCAGGTCTTCGACAAAGTACCGTCGCGCTTCATCCACATCCGGGTCGATGACATGGGTCGAGATGGTCGGCGATTTTAACGTGAATTTCACCCCAATGTCCCGGCTGATCTGACCGACCCATAACTTCTTGCCGCGAAGGCGGATCGGACTCAACCAAAAGCGCATGTGGTTACGCTCATTGATGGTGCCGCGCGCTTTCTGCCAGCCCATATCCTGGCGTCTTCCGTACACATACAGCGGGCTGATGGGTGAGTAACGGTAGCGTTCTCCCAGTAGAAACTATTTGATCGTACGCATGATGGCCTGGGACCAGGTGATCTCAGTGGCGTGCCAGCTGCGGCGAACAAGAGCCGTAAACAAATCATTTTCTTCCCCGATAATGACCAAATTGAGGGGGTCGCCTAATTCGTCTCCATCAGCATTGGTGGTGCAGCAGGGCAGCTCTTCAAGCACCCGGCGTAGCTCTTTTTCGTCTTCGATGTTGATGAGGTCT
>JBATKU010000589.1:0-30818 GCA_049669725.1 Desulfobacterales bacterium | reverse complement strand
CTTGTTCTCAGAGTTGATATTAAAGCATTTTGAAAGAAGGGCATCAATATCCAATCAAGATGAAATCAAGTTCAAGAAAATCAAAGATTTTTATTACATATGTTTAGCATTTCTCGGATTTATTCTTTTGGTAGCGCTTCCATTTATATGGTGGGGGACAATTAAAAGGCTAGCTGATATGGCAAATGAAGGGATAAGGTAATTTGTTTGATCTAATCTCCTTCCGAATAAAACAGCACCCGTTGATATGTTTAACTTATAGGAGGTGCGGTTCAAGTACCGATATCTGCTATATATCTCCGGTCTTGACGACACTGGATACCGTGAGATATACAAAACATACATGCACTTTGACCGGATTTCAGATAATGGTCGATTAAATGCAATAAGAAACATGCTTGAGATGGCAGGTGACCTTATTGCCATCAATGACATTGAGGGAGCATGTGGACAATTGAATGCGGCATCAATGAAATGTGATGGTGAGTCACCACCACCTGATTTCGTCCAAGGTGATGCGGCTGAGGGTTTATATAATATGATTTTAGACCTGATGGCAGAGCTTGGTTGTGAATGATCTTCAATGCCTATACATATAGTTTTTCGCATTCAATCAAGGGGAGAGAATGCAGACTGTTATATATCATAGAAAGCTGATTCACCTGTGGTGGTGAGTTGGCTTTTTTTGGAGTAAAGGAGGCTTAAATATAACTGCTTCTATGTGGGTATCCTTTGTCAAGCACTTTTTTCGAATCTCTACATTTTAACCTCCGCGCACCTTCAAATGTTACTATTGGCAACTGCCTATCGGGAATGTTGTCTGTGAGAGAATGGGCCCTTACTTAGCTCGTCGGAGCACAGGTCACATTCCCGCGGCCAATTTTTTCCATGTTTTACTTCTCGACCCCAACGGCTCTTGATTACGCATAAGACCGCTTGTTTCCCCTGGAAGCTAGATGGGAAACTGTAGATAAAATACTGATGGTTGATCCGATCTGGCTGGTCGGTTCTTTTAAGTCGATGGCCTCCAAAGGCCCTACCAACTTCTATCCGTGCTGACACCTGTGGTCAGACACCTAATGCTGAATGCGCTCGGAATGCGCTTCGGAGAACCGGTTAATAAAGACGCCCCATCTATGAAAACGGTAGCTCGCAGAGCACCCAGCAGTTACACGGGCGTCTTTACCAACCAAGACCTATCCATCACTAAAATCTATTGCCGTTAGCTTCTCCTTTTCGTCTTAATCGTATTTTCCCATTAGGCCGCTGATTTCAAGCGCGCGCCTTCGGGAATCTTGTCATATTCAAGATAACGCCACAGGTCGATTAAAAGCCTACGAGCCACAGCAACGATACCGATGCGCCGCATGCGCTTTCCCCCATTGGCATACCGTTTGATGAACCACTGACTCAGATTGCTTTGAGGTTGAAACCGCAGCCAAGACCAGGCAATCTCCACGGCCAAGGCGCGAATGCGATGATTGCCGGCTTTGCTGATTCCTTGCTCACGCAGACTTTTGCCACTGTCATATGGTGTTGGGGTTAAACCGGCTAAGGCCCCCACCTCTTTGCGATTTTGAAACTGGCGCCAACCAAAGAACTCCATCACAAATGTCCAAGAACTCACAGAACCAATTCCATACAGCGAAGCTAACTTGACTACTTTCTCCAAGCTATGGGTAAGCATGTTGTTCGCTCTAATGTATGATAGATCGGGCATTCCACAAACGGAAAAGATTTCAGTTTCGCTCTGCTTCATTTTTCTATCATTTAATAATCGCATTAGGGGTAAATGTACCAGATTTGCTTTTAATCAGATCTCCATTTAAACCTGCTCCGCAACCCGTTGTGCCAAGAAGGATCAATAAGTCCTTCTTTTTGTAATCTTCCTACAACTATGCCAGGAGATATCCCAATATAAGTTGCGAAGGCATTTATATCGTCTTTGTAGAATTGATCATTTTTGATAAATGCTGTATATTCAGATGAAGGTATGAGAATCTCGGCCGCAAACCTATCAGCCTCATTTTCCATATTGAGATACTCAGGATCATCAATTTCGCCTTCCAAAATAACAAGCTTACGTTTGTGCTTTAACAAATGCCCGATTTCGTGAAATAAGGTAAACCAAAAGATATCTGCCCAACTATATCGAATTGTCATCATCATAACCGCTTTATCGCGTCCCAACCAAAAAGTTGCTCCATTCGCATATGTTTGTGGCAAGTGAGGAAGGATGACCAACGCCACACCACATTCAGCTAATAAATCATGTAATCCAGAAATAAACTGATCGGGAGTTTGTCTCGTCATTCCTCTTATTATTTTTAGTGCATCAATCAGTTTGTCTCTGCTAAAAGACCTGCAAGGCCTTTTTAGAGCTTGAAGCTCCCCGACACGCAACCAAGCAGCTATTGCTTCTGGGGAACGCTTTTTTTTACCTGCCCTAAAAGCAACTTGATAACGACGTAAATTGGGAACTGTTTTTAATGATGTAACTCCAAAAAACTTTTTAAGTTCTAAAACCTTCTCAGTTGGACGAGTCCTTTTAGGAACTACACCAAATTTGACTAATTCAGCATATTGGAATTTTGTAACGAGATAGGTTTCTTCTTTAAGCCTATTTTGTTCTTGTTCTTCTTGCTTTTTAGCTAATGTGAGACGATATTCTGCTTCTAAACCGGTCCATATATGTGCAGGAATCCCAACAACAATTTCAAGCTGTAATGCTGTATCTGGCGTAATTGCTTTTTCGCCCTTAAAAATAGCACTAAGCTTGGGTGCTGGTCTATTCATTCGTTTTGCAAGCTCATCTTTTGTCATTCCAAGTTCTTCAATGACCTCCTCAAGATATTCACCAGGAGGAATGGGAAGATCGGAATGCAAGGTATTGTTTGTTTGATTAGTCCCCATAATGTTTGCTCACCTCCTCGATCTGCACTATCTCAAGCGCATCTCCTTTAAGGGTAAAGATTAATCGATAGAAACCTGTAAGTTTTATCGAATATTGACCTATTCGTTTCCCCTTCAATGGGTGACACCTCAATGCTGGTAAAGCCTCCAATTCTTCAATATTTTTAACCTGTTTGATGATATTAATCCGCTCAATAAATTTCCGGGCGACTACCTCTCCATAGGCTTTAGTAGCCCTATCTGATTGACAGTATTCCCTTTCTAATTTACGAGTGCGGAAGGTAATTTTCACAATAACCCCTCATAGATATAGCAATGCTTCTTTACCCCATGGGTAAAGATATCAATACGGATTTGTATTGTCAAGATATTATTTACCCATTAGGTAAAGAACAATTCAGGAGGGTCCTTTGAATCACAATTTTTATTACATCAGATGTAGTTTGCAAATCCATGCGAATGGTTGCATATAGGTTGCAAATCCGTGAAAAATTTCCGCAACCTTGTCTTTGTAACTATTTGAAAATATTATATCTAAAATCGTTTTTAAGTTCTGAAAATCCCCGTGTCGGCAGTTCGATTCTGTCCCTCGGCACCACAAAATAAAGCACTTACGATATTTTCGTAGGTGCTTTTTTTTGTTTGAATAGGCACAAAAATGGGCACAATTCACATTGGGTGTTAATTTAACCTGATGATATCATGTTAAAATTTGTTGAGGACAGGGGGACTTTAACTCCCCGTGCCCTGAATACGACAGCGTTGAACCTGTCTATTAATTAGAAGCTGAGTGAATGGGCCTGTGATTTCATAATCTTGTTTGAAATATTGATCAAAACATAATAAGGTATCGATTATATATTTCTTAAAAATAAATGTCGTTTAATAAAATTAAAAGGAAAAGAAAAAAATGGAATTATCCCCGTTGAAGGAAATAGCGAGTGAACTGCCATTTTTCAAGACGGTAAAGGAACGGGAGAGACTGTTGGGCGTAGTGGGTGCTCTGGTGCTGCGGCAGGTAAGTCTCAGCAAAGCTGCCGAAATCATGGGAATGGGAAAGGAAGCCTTTCTTGAATTACTGGATGCCATGAGGGTGGAATTTTCCTATCTTGAGGAGAGCGATGTCGAAACGGAAGGGAAGTGGTGATGAAAGCCGTTTTTAACAGCTCCCCCATCATATTTTTGACCAAGCTTGGCATAATCGAAGCAGCTTCAGACTTATTTGACCGGATTGACATCCCTTCATTGGTATATTCAGAGATCCGACGAAAGCCGGACGCTTCAGCCGAGGCAGTCGAAGACCTTATTAAAGGAAGGCGCGTTTCGGTTTCAAAAGCAGAAAATGAGCGTTTCGTTAGTGCGCTGGGTCGACGATTGGGGAAGGGCGAAGCAGAAGCCATAGCCCTGTCTATTGAAACGGGAGCCGATCTTGTCATCCTGGATGACCATGCCGCAAGAGTGGAAGCCATGCGACTGGGTCTTTCGGTGAAAGGTACATTGGGTATCGTCAGGCGGTTAATGGAAAATGATGCATTCGAGAGTGATCTTGAAGAATTGTTCATCAATTTGGAAGCAATGGGATTTAGAATAAGAGCGGAACTTTTCTGGGAGATCTTCAGTGGAATTGACCCGAAGCGGTGACCGAGCTTTCACCGGATTGCGCGTTGAAATATTTCAGCTTCAGGGAAATCGATGGATGCCAGCTCACACCGATAAACCGATTGCTTTCATATCACGCCACAGGTTTCGGCGGCGGTTATGTTTTTTTCGCCAACGCGAAAGTAAAGCCGTGTAGGTATTTTGATTCAGTTCATGCACGGCTTTGCACCAGGCGGCATGATCGGTGTAATCTGATTTATAAGCATCTGTTCAAAAAGCGGATCTACGGTTTTTCTTGTTTTGGGACCGATTATGCGATTGTATTCTTTGATGACCGCCTCACAGTCTTCCGGCAGTCGAAATATGACACCCTGTAATTGGGCGGCCGTCCCGCGTTGTGTATCGCCCAACTTCAGGGAAACCTCACTCCACACCAGCAAAAGGGCCGCTATCTCCTCCTGACCTTCTTCCATATAATACTCAAGCTGATCCATAAGCAGGGATAATTCCGGGTACCATTTCCCCTTTCTTTTCCGCTCCAGTATACTGGAAAAGGTCTTCTCCAGCCACCGTTCCGCTTCTTGAAATTCGTTCCGATTTAACGCATCATCGATCAACGGACGACCATATCGCCAATTATGACCCAAATGGCGCCGGCAGGTTTCCAGGTACTTTGTTGAATCAAACCGGGATTCATAAACATGATTGATTTGATGCCATGGGGAATAGACATCACTCAGATCAATCACTTGCGCCTCATCCTGCAAGTAGGTATAAATTTCACGGCAGGAATCAGCGGGGAGGTTTACAAAAAAATCAACAAGCGCAATCTGATTCATGCAAACCAGTTCGTATGATGCTTCGATTTTATACACTTTTTCGAGCAAGCTAATACCGGAACGGGGTTCATGCTGCAAGCCCGACCATAGCCACTTCAACACACAACTGGTTGCATATTTTTCAAGCTCGCAGGGCTCACCGTATTCGACCCCCATCCACTCCGGATATGAAGCGATGCTTGCCTCGATGGCCTCCAACGCCTCTACAAAGAGATTCGGCTCCTCAACCGACGTGTAGACATCATCAATCAAGCCCAGCATATCCCGTGCAATCGGTTCAAGATCAGAAGCAAAATAAGAGCTGCCAAAATACGGTTCTTCCCAGTGGTGATCTTGGACCGCATACTTTCCTTCTTCATTTCCGATGTCGGCAAGAATTTCATGCCAATGACGCCACAGTGAATTCCAATATTCCATAGTCCGTTTATGCGAAACCGGCCGGCTTTTTGTTTTACCGTCGGCCACGGTCTGATCCCTTTTTAGGATTTCGTCAACGGTGGCGGCCATATCCGGATCAGCATTCATAAAATCGTCCATTAGGTTTTTTAAATCGCCTGCGGACGCAATTATTTCCAGCATGCACGAGATCTGTTCCGTTGTCAGAGATTCCATCAAAAGCTGGCTCATCGTGGTTTCTTTATCTTTCATAGTGCAATTCCAAACACTTCACTCATATGCAATTGTAGAGCTAATCTTTTTCGGATCTATGTCTTCGAAGATTTTTAGGCCTATGTGGTCTCTCTTAAGCTTTCTATTTGACTTCGCGCTCCTCCCATGCTGTCCTTGTCTTGACATCATCGATTAGGAAGCGCACTCCCTGGTTGTCCGACGGGTTGAACAAGAGCATCCGATCAAATACGGCCTCGGCGGCGTCGAAGTGACCCAGCCGCCAAAGACATAGCCCGTAGCCTTGAATGCATCTCAGAAACGGGCGGTTGTCAATGAGCCCCCAGTGAAGTACGCCGTCGAAATCATCGCCAAGAGACAGTTCTCCGATGCGTAATCCAACCTCGTAGTGGCGGATAGCGTTTTCCGGCATGCTGTCAAAGAAAAAATTGCCGAGGTGGGCATGGGCATCTAAACAACGCAAATCAGCTTGGCAAAGCTTCATAAGGATTCTCTTTGCTCCTAACAGGTCGCCGGCATCCTTGAGCTCGTTTGATTCGATTATAGGATCTTCGAACGGATCGCCGCTGTCAGCTCCTGGCATTACCTGCTCCATCTCGAACTCCGGACGCGGGCCTCGGGCGATAATCGGTTTGGCCCATTCGTCGATCGGCTCATCCTCTTCGCCCCAGTAGTGCTCTTTGGGGTCCCAAATACCAAATTCTTCGAGCCGCAGCGGCACAAGGCCGAGCGCGGCCACATCAAGTATGGTGGATTCAATCTCTCCTGAGAGATATGGGTGCCCAGAAAAGCGCCATTGCTTGCGGGGCTTGATAGTGACGCTCTCTCCAGGCACCACATTCCAGAGTCCGTATGCCCGAAGGGTGATAACTCGCTCGCTCCCCAGTGGGCGGCAGCGAGCAGAGCGCTCCTTGACCGAAAGAATAACAAGTTCGACAGGTTTGCTAAGATCGAAGTCGTCGTCCGTGGCCTTGTGTTGACGCTTACGGCGTGTATGCTTTAGGATTACGGCAGGGTAAGGTTCGAGGCCGAGCCACCTACGGTAGGCAGCTAAAGACAACGGGCCACTGGATCCTTTCGGAAACACAACATCGGAGGCTGTGACCGTGTGTTCTGAACCATCTTCACGTCGGCATTTTGCTGTCAGACCGCGACGCTCGTTACCATCGTAGTCGATCTCGACCACTGAGACGGGTTCGCCGATGACGAACCCGTCGGCCGGGAAATTAACATCGTCCTCGAAGACCTGCCGAAATGCCCAGAGCACCTCGTCATCGCCGTATGCATCGACAGTAATTTCATTGATCAGCTTATCAAGGGCAGTAAGGTTGTTTTCTCTGTTTCCTTTGGTACTCATCGTTTTTTCCTGCACAAATCTTTTTATAATCTCCGGTTTAGAATGATCATTGAAGAAAGTCAATCCCGTACTTCCGTGCGAGCGCCACTCAATTTCTAAATATGCTGTGATGATAGGATGGTAATGGAAAATTGTGCCCAAATTGTGCCCGCCAAGGTCAAATATTTCCAAATGGTTCCAAACGAAACCAAAAGTTGGTTGAAAAATTGGAATAGAATCAACATGTTAAAAATACACTAAATTTTTATTTTTTGAATTTAGGTCTGAAAATCCCCGTGTCGGCAGTTCGATTCTGTCCCTCGGCACCTAATTTCAGGCACTTACGAAATTTTCGTAGGTGCTTTTTTTGTCTAAAGGGGTCCAAAAACGGGCACAATTCATTTTGGGTGTCAAGTTAACCTAATGATATCATTTGAAAAATTTTTGAAGACAGGGGGATTTTAGCTCCCCGTGCCCATGAATACGGCAGTGTTGAACCTGTCAATTTAGATAGAAATTAATTTGACAAGATGGTATAACTGTTATACCAAAATATTATGCGGCTCAAATTCGACAAAGCAAAAAGTGAAACGCTGAAGAAGGACCCGAGACGAAAAATCGGATTCGAGGATGTCAAAGAAATTTGGACCCATTACCATTATGTGGATGTTCGATCCGATGATCCTGAACAATTCCGTGTGATTGGGTGGGTAGTAGGTAAATTATATACCGTCATATATGAAATCAGAGAAGATATCGCAGGCGAGTATTACCACCTTGTAACCCTTTGGAAATCTACAAAACAAGAGGAAAAATTATATGAGCAAAACAGTTAATAAAAAGAAACCCACTGCCGACGAGATTGCTGAAATGGCAATGGGTGGGAAAGACATTTCCAGGTATTTTACTAATAAAGGCGAAATGAGGCCCCCGGTTAAACGCGTCAATGTTGACTTTACGCTTGACATGCTAAAGGAATTAGATGCCATTGCAAAGGAGTTAAACATCAGTCGTCAAGCCGTGATCAAAACCTATCTGCGCCAGGCTTTAGACCAGCATTATATAGCCCGGCAAACTCAAGGATAACAATCAATTTCTTTCTCCATGCTTGGTTGAATAAGCCTTGAGTCTGAATAGGACAGGCCGGTCTTAAACCATTAATGGCAATAACAGATGCGCATGATATCCTTGTAAACAATCGCACAAACCCACACTGCTCATAGCCCCAAATAACCCCCACGTTTTACCCATGGTCTTCAACCAGCTTTCTGAGAAGTCCTCAGCATGGGCTTCTCAGAGCATTTGCAACGCAAAATACGAGGCTTTTGCTTGCGCCACAGCACCCATTCCTTTAGCCTTTCCAACCATTAACATGACCTGTGCATGTGAAATTGATAGGGCCGGGCGAATCGTGTGAACGGTTAAAGCGATTATGTGATTGGCACCGCTGTGTTAATATTCTGTGTGTCGAGAAAGGGGGTCAGTACTCGATTATTGTTGACACGCATGTTGGTCTTGTCGTATTGTCCAAAAGAGTTTCCATCCTGACACTGACATCTGAATCCTGACACAGTATCATCCCTAGCAAAGCATCCACTTCTGGACTGAATCTAATCCCGTTTATTTAATTCAAGTCCTGTTCTTAACGGAAGGTCAAAATGATAATGATCCTTATAGGTGGCAGACTGAAATTGCCAATGTTTGGCCTCCAAGGGATACTTCATTCTTTTGGAGGCGATAATGGTTAAGATATTTTCATAATATAGATCAAAACCGAAAACTTAATTTAAAATAGTGAATTGAGGTAAATTACCTGAAAGGGGGAAAAATGCCCTATCTTATTACAACAGCCACCTATCCAAGTGATAAAGCACCTGATGTTGCAAATATGTATCTTGAAGCGATATCAAAATATCCTCCAGATGAAAATTTAGCAACTGAGGTTGTTCCAGCTGCCGTAAAGTCAACCAGTCAAGGGTTAATGGTTCTGACAATAATGGATGTGAAGAAGGGAAAACTTGAAGAAGCTATGGCTCGCATGGTCAATTTCGAATCAATGTTTCTCAACATCGTAGGGTATGAACATGAGATTGCAACCTTCTATAAGGTAGAAGAAGCCTTGGCTGTTATCGGTATGAGTTTGCCCGAATAATCAAGCAAATCATAATATTTAGTCGGAAAAGGCAAATCATCTTTTAGAGAGGAGGGCAAAAATGGTTATCATCTGCTTTTCGGATTATCCCATACAAAGTGGCAAGGAAGTTACCAAACGCTTTATGGAGTTACCTCGTCTGCCCGATTTTATTAAGGGAAAGGGGAACTACGTTTATTCCACAACCGGGGAAGGTTATCACAATATTTCAATTTTAGAGGTCGAAGACTCCAAGACCAAAGAAGCCTTTGATGCTGTAACGAAGGCCTATTTGAACTTCCTCGATGTGCCGGGCTACAGTTACGATATCAGGTTATGCTACAAAGCCAGTGAGGCCATCGCACTGATGGCATAGGGTAGATCGGTTTTGATGCAAAAAGAAAGGAGGAATACTTATGTTTGCACGGTTTACCATAGTTTAAGTAAATGTCGATAAAATTGATGAAGTTATAAAACGCTATGAAGACAGCGTTGTCTCCTCTGCAAAACCACAAAAGGGATTTCGTGGAATCACGCTTTTCACAGATCGCACAACAGGTAAAGGTTATTCTATTTCCATATGGGATAGTGAGGAGGACGCTATTGCAAATGAGCAGAGTGGCTACTACAAGGAGCAAGTGGGCAAATTCGCAGAATACATGACAGCACCACCTGTTCAGGAAGGCTATGAGGTTGCCGTTCAAGGCTGAGAAATTAGCCAAGCGATCAATTGCTGATAGGAAATTTAGAGACACAAAGGGCAGCGTTAATGGTGGCACTGCCCTTTTTCCTTATCCTAACCCCAGATCATTCATCCACCATTGATGTGACCTAAAGAGATCCCACAAATATTATGAAGATCCGAAGGATCTTTGGGTAAAGCTGTTAAGAGAAAGGCACACCTTTAGATAGGATGTGTTGAGGTATGCCGGGGTAATCCAAATTTTTGCCTTCCATTAATTCCGCATTCCGAATCCGTTGATCCTATGAACAATTTGTTACAGTTTTATTTCATGCATTCCATAATTATCTAGTTTCTGTTTTGGTTTAAATTTCCATATATAACTGAATCGATTACTATTTAGACGTTATCTACTATGTGGCATGCCTCTTGCTCATTAAAAATATTGCCTGGCCAATCATTCATAGATCATTTTTTATGCTGATGTCATTTCATCAGTTTTTTGGATCGAAAGAAAAGATTATGATACAAATTTTTAAAAAAATGGTTTTTCCGAATCCGAAATTCAGAATTCTTTGTCGGCATAGTAAATTTGTTCCACAGGAATTTTTCGGCATTTGGAAAGTCGGGATCTATGCTGATATTGCAAAGGAATTTAATTACTCTGAGTACTTTCCTTATCAATTTGAACACGAAAATATCGTTGAAGCAGAATTAATTATAGAGAAAAGAAAGCGCCAGTTTAAAAATAAAAAATTTATTGTAAGAGAATATAGGGAGGCCTGATATGGGCGGATTTTGGAATCCTCATGGTGGCTTCATTGTCAACGACAGAAGGCTTTCCAAAAAGGAAGTGTTTTTGCTAAAGCGGACATGGTCAAAACAACTGCGACTATCAGAAATGTTTTGTAATGGGTGGTGGAGAAAAGCCAAGTGGATTATGGCATCTTTTTTCAAATGAAACAGGGGTCGTTGCCAAAGCCATCCTTTTGAGAAAACAACTCGGTTAAGTTTTATATCATGGATAAAATGGATGAAAAGAATCCTACGTTAAATTGCTTTCAAGATGTCCAAGTGAACAGTTTCTGTTTGGTTCTATTGTAGGCTTGTTTTACGATTTTTTCCCCGGATGTTTTTCCTGCCGGATCTTTCCCATTGCCGAAAACCCTGTTCCGGATTTGAAGATCTTCAGCACACTCTTTAATCACGGAGGTTTTTATCTTTTTTGAATCCGTTGAATACCCTATCATCATAGCATGATCGCAAATCGTATTAATAACCCTCGGTATGCCGCCTGAAATTTGAAAAATTTTGCCAATTGCACCTGAGCTGAATAAATTCCTTTCGGTGCCGGCAATTTTAAGCCGGTGTTTTATATATTTATTTGTTTCGGTTTTGGTTAATGGCCGGAGATGACATACGATAGAGTGTCTATGGCCATTGCCGTTTGCCTTTATCTCTTTTACTAGTTCAATCAATGGCGTTTGACCGACCAAAATAATATTTATCAATTTCTCATTATCCCTTTTGATTTTTGCCATAAGGTCTATATCATTAAGCAGACTTCTTGTTGCCCGGTGCGCTTCGTCAAGGATAATGAGCATCCTTTTTTGGGTTTTGGAGTACTCCTCATCTATATATCTAAAAAATGACTTCTTATCATCAAAGTTAGTTGGTAGTTTAAAAGAATCTGCAAGGAAGAGCAAAAAATCCTTAGTATCAAGATCTGAATCGTCTACCTTTACGATTTTGTATGTATCATCAAGAAGCCCTGCAAGATATTTAGCAAGTATTGTTTTGCCTACGCCGATATCGCCGGTTAACAACGTGATGCCTTCCCCTTTGTCGATTCCGAACTTTAAAATCGCAATCGCCTCGGATTGCTCTTCGCCAAACCAAAAAAATTTTGGGTTGGCAGTGTCCTGAAAAGGCTCCTCTTTCAAGCTGTAATATGGAAGGTATAACATTATAACCTGATGTTCTTTCTTGGAAAATCGATCCTGCGAAATATTAGATATTTTAATGATGCTATTTATTGTTATCGGCAACTTAGTTTAAATCCTTAAGCCATGTTTTTTTTGATCTGAAGTTGGCTTAAACCACGAAAAGTAGAGATCCCAGATTGAAAAGGGGGGGTCTTATCAGAATACCGTGTTTTATTGAACTTGGGGTAGGTAAACATCTTCAGATTGTGGATTCAATTACATAATAGTTGGGTATTTTTTTCATATGCTTTTTTTGGATCTCCTTTTACATCTATTCGTAAACCTTTAAAATTTAATCAATAAACTGTTTGCAATATTTTTTCGATCAAGCCTGCATGATTTTTGCAGTCAACCAGGCAAAGTTCAATTTGTTTATTTGTCAATGATCAAGAATTTCTATGATATTACAGGGGGTTTATAACGGGAAGCAATGCCTGGCAAGAAAGGAGATTTCTTAATGGCCTCTAATTTTCAGCTGTTTCTTAATCAAAACAGAGATAGTCTCCATTGTCACTTATATGGCGATTTTGATGGTATGTCCGCACATGAATTGATCCATGCTTTAAAAAAGCATGGAAAAAATTATTTTGAAGTATTTATTGATACCAACGACCTTACTCAAATCCACTCCTTTGGTGTTGATGTATTCCAAAATAACTTAAATTTTTTAACCAAAAAGAATAGTAACATTACTTTTATTGGTAGACACAAACGCCGATTTGCTGCGTAAATGTTAGTTGGTTTGGATTATTTTATCGATAGGATGGGGGTGTCGTTTTGTTGAACACCTATTTGAACCAAAAGAGGTGCCGATGGAATCTTCAGCGCCATGCGTCTACATCAACGATGATGAGATAGAGTTAAAACAGGTCATTATCCAATACGGAAATTTAAAAAAGCTGAGGAAATTCACAGTCAGTGAAGCAGAAAAGCGGGGATTGGTTAGAGTAGAATCAAGTCCGACTACATCAAGCGATGATAAATATTCTAAATCCATTTTCCTTCTTAATGATGGCGTTCGACTCTGTCTTTCAACCAAGGTGTAATGCTAGATTCTTCTATCACAGAAATAATGGGCCCAGAGAATTGAATAGCATATGGGATTTTTATCCGGATAGCTAGTAATCCCAGGGTGAAGCACCGTCCGCCATCGGGGGAGGGGCGAGCTTTTTTAGAATATTTTTGTCCCTGTCGATCTGGTTGAGAAAAAACGTATCTTCCCTGGAAACAATTTTTTTATCAAAATCATCGCCGATAAGAAGAAGGGCGCCTTTAAAAGATTTTCCGGTGCGGTAATGCGCGGTCAATATAGCGCGATCTTTTTTGGACAGAACTATGGTTGAGCCAAAATTCGATCGGGCCCGGATTACGAGCGGTTTGGGACCGATGCGGTCCCATGACAGTGCCCTGGACTTAAAGTAAGATTTTCCGATGGCAAAGACGCCGTGACGCTCGGCCCATTCTTTGGAAAGAGAAAATCGCAAGGGAACCTTTCGGCCATCGGGACCCACTATCCGGGGCGGTGGGTTTGAAGGGAATTTATCAGGCACGATGATGATAAGACCGGATGGCGGCCCGAAATACGCTTCGGAAAGCTTTATTAGCGGAATCGGGCGGCCGTTGATTTTACCTTCTTGAATCAATTGATTGACGTGCATAATGGTCAGATTGGCAAATACCTGACTGCCGGGATCAGTGTAAGGGTGCCAGCCATCCCAGGTGAGTTCCTTCCTGCTGAAAAAAGTTTGACGGGTCCCTTCATCGTAAAAAATGCTGTGGGGATATTTTATCAGTGATGTAAACAGATGATTGGCGGGATATAAATGAACATTGGGATACCTGGCGGCAAGATCCCTTAAGTGGCGGTTAAGTTGAGCGTATTCCCCAAAACAATGCTTATTGGGTCTGGGTTTGGCGTTTTCTGTGCGGTACTCTTCGGGCGGTTTTCCCTGGGAACAATCAATTAGATTTTCAAAAAATATATCACCTAAAATTACGGTCGGTCTATAGTCCTCTTCTTTGACATAGGATTCGTTTCCGTTTGGGGAGCAATCATAAAAATCACTTTCGCAATCGAGGGCCAGGGCGGGCACCAGTGTATCGAGCACCCTTTCTTTCTCGCTGGTATATTCCAAAACTTTCATGTCATGATAGGTAAGATCCAGGGCGATTACCAAGCCTGGTTTCCTGCGCTTGTAATAATATTTGGCCGCTTTCTGGTAGGATGCCGGAAAGTACCACGGAAAAACATGCCCCTTGCTGCCAAGGCATAGCTGGTCGGCCACAATCTCGGAGGCCGAACGGGCCAGCAGGCCATGGGAAACAGAAGACCCGAGCCCCATGACCGGCCCCAGCCGATTCAGTTCACCGGCTAAACCGGGGTCTTCTTCGCAGTAGGAGGGAAGTTCGTCGCCCAGAGCTAGCCGGGTTGAGAATATTGAGAATATTATAAGTGAGAGATAGAAATATTTATGGATAGCAAACCTCATCGGGTGTTTTGCGGGCTTTCATCACAAAAAGCCAGCATTGCCCGATCTTTATCATAGGTCCAATTCCTTTTCAATTCCGCTGATGGCCAATTCTTCTTCGATGTCAAAATTTTGACTTTCAATCTCTGAAATCCCTATAGCTATCGTCCTTGTAACCATCTTTAATCATTTGGTAAAGTTGATAAAGCAATTTCATTTGGGATGGCATAGACATTGCAGTCTCTATTGACCTTAAGCGCGGCCGACCCGCTTGTGAATTATTGGGCGGTAATTTCCCATCGGATCGATTAACTTGAAATGAGGAGGTGCATCTTTGATTTTCGATCAAAATAACAATAATTTTCAACCGGATACCCTTTCAGAGCGATCTCAGGAAAAAGCAAAGCCGATCGTATTAACCAAACAACAGTTGGACTCCTCTCCATTGAAGCCGCTTGAATCGGGTAAAGCACAGCCTAATTTAGCTACGATAAGACCGGCCGAACAGGCCAAACCCCAAACCGATCCGAATTTTACAAGGGTTGCTGAACAACCGAAAACAGCGCCTGCTGTCTCTCCGATGACTGCTGTTGAGCAGGCTAAGCCTTTGCCAGCAGAAATATCATCCACAGATTCTCTAATGGAAGTGATTCTGCCTGCCGAAAAATTAAAAACCATACCGGCTGCTTCAGCGGTCAATAAAACCAACAAAAAGATTATTGCGGTGGGCGGCGCTAAAGGGGGGGTCGGCAAATCCATGCTTGCGGCCAATCTGGCGGTTGGACTGGCCCTTTTAGGGCAGAAAGTGGTGCTGGCGGATCTCGACCTGGGTGGTGCTGACGTCCATCTTTACACCGGTGTCAAGAGTCTTGTCAAAACCTGGAACGATTTTCTGGATAAAAAAGTAGATTCGATTAAAGAGATTCTCACGCCCACGGCCTTCAAAGGATTGTCATTGATCGGGGGAGATTCTTCGAAGCTGGGCAGCGCCAATCTGCCCTATTCGCAGAAGCTTAAAATTATGCGCCACCTCAAAGAACTGGAGACTGATTACCTGGTCGTCGATCTGGGTGGTGATACCACTTATAATGGACTGGATTTCTTTCTGCTGGCAGATCAAAAGATTGTCGTTTCCGGCACGGAACCGGCATCGGTCCTGGACAGCTACACCTTTGTGAAAGTTGTGTTTAACCGATTTTTAGAGCGATTTTTTTCAGAATATAAGTTGCTCAAGGATCTGGCAGAGCAGGTCAGAGACGGTTCCCTTGAAAAAGCAAAAAATTATTCCCTTGATTTTATCTATCAGGAAGTCCGCATCCGGGATCCCCAGGCATCTGTTGAACTGAAAAAGCAGTTTGATCAATTTCGCCTATCCATCGTCTTGAATATGACCGAAAGCAGCAAGGATGTGCGGATTGCCGAGTCAATGCAGAAACTGGCAAAAGACAAGTGTTTTGTGGATATCGGAATTCTGGGAACCATCCCCTTCGATAAGGTGGTGCGCAAAGCCGCCCGGGGATTTACTCCGATTGTGGTGGAAAATCCGAAATGTCAGGCCAGCCGGAACATCCACCAGATGCTGGCAGCCATCATTTTGGATCGCGAGCAGGATGCCACCCGGGCCGAACTTCTCGACACAACCAGCCGGATTCGTCGCGAAGTCAAAGATCAGATCGATTCGGGCAATATGACCCTGGATGGTTTAACCGTCGGACAAATAAACTCAGCCTTTAAAAACAAACCCCGGCTGCGTGAAAGTTTTCAGAAAATTCTGAATATTGTGTCCGGTTAGCGGGGCCATATCCAGAAAAGTCCTTGCAGGCAGTTTGTACGTCCCAGCAATTGGGCGCCTCCGGCCCATTCGATGGCTTTAAACGCGAAAAAATTTCATATTAAAAACCATAGCCATGGGGATACGGTTTTTTCCGTATCCCCTTTATTTTATCCGATCAAGTTTTACCGACTAAACCAGGCACTGAAAGCGACCGGGAAAAAGATTTTGCATCCTGAATCGTAAACTGATTGCCATTGGGTGGAACCGATGGGTAAATGAAAGATATTGCTTGATTATTTTGCTTTCCGAAAATAAATAGTAGACTCAGCCTTAAGCCCGAAAACAAATGGCACCTGGGAAAAAATCTGAGATCGCCTTTATCAGCCTTCCAGAGCAATTGGATAGCGACCCGTGATATTTCAATTTTAGCAGAAACTGCGGACAATGGATCTCAACCACAGGAGGTGTTTTTGCCTGAGATAAAAAGAATAATTATTGCAGCAAAATTAGGTCTGAGCTTGTTGTTGATGCCCATTGCAGTCGCAATGCTGCCGGTATTGTCAGGGTGCGGAGAGTATGGTCATATTCCCCTGGCCAGCAAAAAACACACTGATGAGAAGGCGGATACAGTCCAGGTAACTTT
Organism: Desulfobacterales bacterium; assembly: GCA_049669725.1. Taxonomy (GTDB): domain Bacteria; phylum Desulfobacterota; class Desulfobacteria; order Desulfobacterales; family JAFDCJ01; genus JAFDCJ01. Next base: position 13,821 of record JBATKU010000589.1, on the reverse strand, counting down.
GCAGTGGAACAATGTGCCGGAGGCTGTTTCGTACAACGTCTACTGGAGTAGATTTCCCGGTGTAACCAAGCACAACGGGCACAAAATACCGGATGCCGCCAATCCGATTGCCCTGACGGATTTAGAGCCTGATACGACCTATTATTTTGTTGTGACAGTGGTAGATAATAGGGGTGAGAGTAAGGAGTCAAGGGAGATGTCATTTGCCGGGATGGGGGCCGCCGGGGCAATTGACTTTAAAGATCTTTTCGAGCAACCATCCCCATCACCCCCACCGCCTGCTGTGAAACAGGAAAAAACGCAACCGGTAAAACAGGTGCCGGCCGCCAGGCAGAAAAAAGCGCAAACCTCAGGAAGCGCGGAGGCCACCTTAGCCTGGGATAACGTGCCTGGCGCGCTTTCCTATAATATTTACTGGCGTAACCAGCCCGGGGTGACGAAGCTCAACGGCAAGAAAATCGCGAATGTAAAGAATCCTCACACCTTGAATGATCTCATTCCCGGAAAAACTTATTATCTGGTCGTCACGGCCGTCAGCAACAGCGGCGAGAGCAGCATATCGGAGGAAATTTCGCACACCGTTGAATAAACCAGCAGCGCGTTATTTCTCACGCCCGCTAGTGGCAGTTGTGTCCGGCTTAAGGCGGTACAAAAAGACCGGTCCCAACAGACACCCGGCGGCCATGGTAACAAAGGCCATGGCCCATCCTGTTTGGCCCCCTCCGAAGAAATCCAGAACCATACCGACAGCCAGCGGTCCCAGAAAGGCTGCCGCAAAACCGAAGGTCGAGTGCACGGCCAGGGTGGTGCCCCGGAAACCCGGCGGCGCAGCAGCCACGACACCGGCGGTCAGCGATGCTGAGTCGCCGACGACGGTTATGCCGTGCAGAATCGCCATCATGGCCACTACAACATACGGCAAACCGGCGCTGAAGCCGAGCACCGAAGCGAGCGCGGACGATCCGATCATTACTGCCGTTATAACTTTCGGGCGATCAAAAATTCTGGACAACTCGTTGCCGCCAATGCTGGCCGGAAGCCCGATCAGATTTATGATAAAGGCAATCCGGGTGGGACTCCAGGTAGCGGCACCTGTCGGCTGCAGGTGGATACTGAACGCCAGAAAAGCAACAATCCACGAGCGCATGGAAAAAAGTTCCCACATGTGGGCGGCATATCCCAGGACATAGGCCATAGCGGATCGGGATCTGAAGACGACTCTAAAATCTGCCAGCAATGCCTCTTTCTTCCCACCGCGGACTTTGCCTGCCGGGATGAACAGGACAATGATGACCAGAGCGGCAACGGTGCTGATAGCCGATGCCGCAAAGGCCCAGCGCCATCCGGCCATGCTATTGACCTCTCCGGCCAGGAGATAAGACAGACTGGCACCGATGCTGAAACTTGCAGTGTAAAACGATACAAACCTTGATTGGAGAGCGCCTTCGGTGTAATCGCTGACAACTTTGAGTCCGGGCATGTAAATGCCGGCCAGGCTGACACCGGCCAGAAACCTCAAAGCGAGTGCCGACCAGAACCCCCGTGCCTCCAAAGCATAGCCCAGGGCCGACAAAATGCCTAAAAGCGCTCCAAGTCCCATAATCTTGCGTGCATCGAGCCGGTCGGTGACGCCTGCCAGCACCGGAACCAGAACCATATAGCCGGCATAGTAAGCCGCACTGATCCATCCGGCTGCGGTGTTGTTCAAGCCCCATTCGACCTGAAAGGTCGGCAGCAGAGCGGGAAAGACGGCAATCGATGCCAAACCCAATATTTCCGCCAGACAGACGAGCAGGGTCAGGCGATAAGGTGAATGCTCCATCGAATTATCCTACATCAAGCCGGCCCCAGTGGCAACTCGCGGGTTTTTCTGCGAATCACTCCCTACCGGACCAAACCAATGAAACCGAAAAAATGGTGGTATAATGGTTGACCTGGCAGCGGTATCATCTATTGACTGAAAAATGTATGTCAATATATATTGACAACTTTATGAACTTATCTTCCTAATTCTATAATTAAACTTTCTCAATTGGCTTCCCCATCATTGCGAATTCCCTCCCTAACAGCCTAAATTTATATTGAATTATTGATCTGGCGCCGATGGCATACAAATTGCTAAAAAGATAGATAGACGGGAGCGGGTTCAAGGCATTCGGGTTTCCGCGGAAGGGCAGGCCTTGAACCCCCATCCCAATTTGGAGTTTTCCAAAGGCCTGAATATAGGGGGATTCAAAACTTTTTATAGACATTCTGCAAGCTTAACTCTTGGATTAACGCAAATGAAAAGCATCTGGCAAAAATACAAAGTGTGGCTCTTGATCTGGATATTTTATACTGCTTACTGGCTTATAAAAGGTATGCAGAAGTTCAAGTCAATCGAAGTCCAGGCCAACGGGTCAGATACTTGTAACCCAACTCAATCATGTGGCTGACCTTTTCAGATAGATTAAGAATAGCGCTTCGGGTGATTCAAAAAAGAGTTTCCCAATGTATTCTGAAGTGGTCCCGGGAGCTACGGATTTCATCTTAGCGGATTGCCTGCCCGTTTGAAAATTTTGCAATTTTTCCATGTATCTGGTAAACTGAATCTCAACTTGGGAGTGGATTAAAAATAGGGTTTCCACGAAGATAAGAAAGGCGCGATCTAAATGACCAATGAGACGGAGACTGTTTTACTCGTCGATGACGAAGAGATTGTTATCGGGGTTGGCAAGCAAATGCTGGAAAAACTCGGATTCTCAGTGTTAACCGCTACCAGCGGCAAGGAGGCTGTGGACATTTACAGAATGAATAGGGACAGAATTGGATTTGTTGTTTTAGATATGATCATGCCGGGTATGGGGGCTGGTGATACCTGCGCCGAGTTGCAGGCAATTGATCCGGCGATAAAGGTCCTTCTTTCAAGCGGCTACGGCGTCGACCAGCAGACCAGCGAAGTCCTGAAACGCGGCTGTAAAGGCTTTATCCAAAAACCCTTTAATATGCAGATGCTGTCTGAAAAAATCGGAGAAATCCTATAATAGGCCTGGTTGAAGCTCGCCTATGATCCAATGATCCCGGATTCTGCCGGATGAATTCAATCAATGGCGCAGTCACAACGCACCTATACGCAGCTATCCGGTGTCTCGTGTCTGCCGCTGAATCAAATCAACTGAAATCGTTCTTACTGAAGGTCCTTTTTAATTCAACCAATGTCGCCCCCCATCCGCCGGCCTCCGGCGGCGCATCCTCGAATGAGAAAACCAGCGGGTTATTCTGAAGCAGTCCTTGAACACGTCGTTTCTGGACACCTTGGCCTTTGCCGTGAATAATTCTTAGGGAATATAGGCCGGCTTTCAGGCACTCGGCCAAATAATCTTCCAGAAGATCGGGAATATCCCGGGGCAGAAAGGTGTGTAGATCCAGGGTGTCTTCAATGGGGACTTTGACAGGCTCCAAAAAGTTCTCCTCAAGGATTATACCGCCGCTATAAAATTGCATATGAACATAAATAGCATCATTTTATGGGGTTTGCCCCTTTGTGCCTTTCTGCTGGGATCCATCCCCTGGGGTGTTATATTAACCCGGCTGTTTACCTCAGCGGATATCAGGCAACAGGGAAGCGGAAACATCGGCGCCACCAATGTCAGTCGGGTGGCCGGGCCCACGATGGGCCTGCTGACCTTTGCCGGTGATATACTCAAAGGGGCCGTTCCGGTTTATCTGGCATTGAAATTTGCCGGGCAAAATCAGGGAGTCAATGATTTTTTTCTAGCAATTGTCGGCTTATCGGCATTTTTCGGGCACCTTTATCCGCTTTTTATGAAGTTTAAAAGCGGGGGCAAAGGGGTGGCCACCACTGCAGGCTGCTTTGTGGTGCTTGCACCCCTGGCCTGTCTTGCCGCCCTGTCGGCCTTTATATTTTTTTTGCTTTTGTCCCGCCGCGTATCTGCCGGCTCCCTGGCGGCGGCGGTGGTGCTGCCGATCACCGTTTGGTATTCAACCCATTCCTGGGAAATAACGACCGGTGCAGCCATTATGTCTGTATTTATTTTTATCCGTCACAGGGACAATATCAAGCGGCTTCTATCCGGAACCGAGCCCAAATTCAAAGAGAAACAAAGATATTAGTCATTACCCCATTGAGTTGACTAACAATTGACATTGAATTGGCTGCACCTCCTACCGCCATCTTCCCCAAGAAAATCCCCAATCCGAGATCCCTGGCCCAAACCTGTTCTGTAAAGATTGTCGGAAAATTCTATAACTCATCAGGCCTTCCCTTTTGGTGTCATGTGATCGAAGCCGTCGCGCCAGGGCAGACCATAATTGGTCTATAATCCCAGTATCGACCATAAGAAGGCAATCACCCCGGCCAGAACAAAGTTGGTTTCAACCAGAAATTCGAGTTTGACGCTTGGCAGCAGGACCCCCTGCTCGTAGGCGAAAAGGAGAAACCAAAGTGTGATCGGACTGGCAACTATCACAAAACCCAGGTAAGAGACGAGATGAAATGAGCTCAACAGCAGCAGGGCCGCGATAAGAATCAGCAGCATGATCTTTAAAAGGCGCAGGGACCGCTTTTCTCCCAGCAGGATGGCGATGGTTTCTTTACCGACGATGCGGTCGCCCTGCATGTCGAGGATATCGAAAAAGGCAGTTCGTACAAATACAATGCCGGCTGCCCACAAAAAGATTGACAGCGTGACCCAATGGGCCTTATCGGCCAACGAAAGCGGCGGAAGAAGGGCGGTTACAATCCCCCAGGCCACGGCAATCATAAAAGTTTTTGATCCCGGAAGATCTCTAAGTCTTCTGTATTTCCCGGAGAAAATGCGACTGGGAACGAGCTGTCGATTGTAGGATAACCCCAGCAGACTCAATACTGAAAGCAGCAAAAATGGAAAAAGCCCCAGGGTAAAGGCAATCACAAGGCCCGTGCTGCCGGCGGCCAGAGCCAGGATAGTCAGCAGGATTTTGTATTTGCTGTAAAAATCAGCTCTTTCCGGATCATTGTATTGGTCGGCCTTGTTTCCGGTCAGATGGGCCAGAATGTGCATGGATTGAACATAAAGCATTGATATGAGCACATACGGAAACAACTGGCTGAAGCCTTGCAGCTTCAAGCTCGCATAGCTCAAACACCCGGCTCCCAGTGAAACATAAATATTGGTCAGCAAAAGCGCCCGCTGCAACCTGAATAATATTCTGCGCCAGCTCTGTTCGCGCTTGACCTGCAAGGCTTCCAGGGCCCGGTATACTTTTTTGATAACCCAGTTGGGTGTGGATGCGCCGGCCGTTATCCCGATATGTCTGGCCGTCATAAGGGCATCGGTATCGATGTGGTCCAGATCTGCTTCGGATTCGATGTGATAGGCCGGCTTGCCGGATTCGCGCGCGATCTCGGCCAACCGACGGGTATTGCCGCTGTCACGGCCGCCGACAACAATCACGGCATCGACCGATTCGGCCAGGCGCTTGACCTCGGCCTGACGCCGCTCGGTGGAATCGCAAATCGTATTAAATACTTTATATTGCGGGTGTTTGGTGGCGGCCCAGTTTTTTACTAATTCAAAAAGCTTTGTATTTTGGGTTGTTTGGGCGACAATGATGGCCTTTTCCAAGTCCGGCAGGGCTTCAAGCTCTTGCAGGCTGCCGGCCACATAGCCTTTATCCCGGGCATAACCCAGCAGACCGATGACCTCGGGATGATCTTTGTCACCGATGATGATTGCGGCGAAACCGTTTTTGGCATGTTTGCGAATGATGGTCTGGACTTTTATAACTCGCGGGCAGGTCGCGTCGATAACATTAAAATTGACCTCTTTGAGTTTTTCTTTGGTGGATGGCGGCACCCCGTGAGCTCTGATCAAAACCGTACCGTCTCCCCGGGAGGGGATCTCGTCGAGCACCTTTATATCTTTAGACTTTAAAAGATGAAGAACCTGGGGATTGTGAATCAGTGGTCCATAAGTGAAAATTGGGCTTGTGTTCTGATCGGGTGCGTCCAGAACCATTTCTACAGCGCGACGTACCCCCATGCAAAACCCGGAGGTTTTGGCGATGAGTATTTTCATTTGGTATACTCGCAAAACCCTGGCGATTTGGAGCCGGATCAGGCTTTTCCGACGATGTTATTCGCGGCCAGGCCCTTCTGGAAAATGTCAGGGCAACCAGGGCCCCGGTTATGCCAACTTGTGTTCTTCGGCAAGGCTGTCCTACCCGGTTTGTCTTAAATACACTTTATTGTCTACCAGAGACAGAGAGTGAATACTGGCCTTTAGAAATTTTTGCTCTCCAAAAATGCTGATGAGCTGAATACCTTCTTCTTGCGGTTCGATCGTATCAACAGCTTCCATAATCAGGGTGGTGTTGTTGCCTTCGATCAGATAGGCGTTTGCTTCACACATGATTTTATCCTTTTGGTAAGTGTTTTTCGATAAGTTCCTGCACCAGTTTGGGAAGCGGACGCTGAGATAATCCGACGACCTCTATGTTTTCCTGGGAAAGCGGTAACAGGATTTTTTTGGCCGGGCTGCCCGCTATCGCTTCAGCGATTATAGGGGTCACCTCGCCCATCATGGCATGCGCGACAATAATGCCGATCGGTCCGACGATAACATCGACGGATTTTACCGTTCGGGCAATGGCGTTTTCGCCGGTGGCGCCCCGATTGGCTCTTGCCTTCAGCATCTGGGTGGTGGCGATAGCATTGGTCCCCAGGGCGATAATTTCAATGGTTTCCTCGAAAGTATCCTTAAGTCTTTTAATAATTGTACTGCCGATTCCGCCGCCCTGGCCGTCTATGACACAAATTCGCTTCATTGCAGGCCTGCCTATTCATAAGTGCTGGTGCTTAAACGTTAAATAGAAAAGTTATAGAATTGCAAGGTAAAATTTATGCCTACGCGTCTATAGCTTGCAAATTTTGGCGTTGTTCTTCCGCTGCCGTCTGGTTAGGCGCCGGCTGGGGCCTTTTTTTTTCGTCGTCGGCTTCCAGCCGTCATGATCATCCCGGCCGGGTTCCATGCCATCCATGTGAGCCGACAGGATCAGTTTGTTCTCAAAATCAACCGAACTGATGGTTGATGCGCCGCTGGAATTCGCTGATTGAATGATATCCTGATCGGAGCTTACCACCAGGGCTTTTTGTTTTTCGCCGGAGGCCATTTTTTTTATGACCGCATCGGCCGACTCACCGTGGTGAGAAAACATGATGGATATGCCCTTATGCCGGTCCCTTTGCTGGGCCAAATTTGGCGCCCGGATTCCATCAAATACGACGGTAATGCGGTGGGCTTTTATTTTTTTATACGCCACCAGCATATCGATCAGGGCATCGCGGCCTAATTGAATATCCTGCAGGTCCAGGGTGCTCAAATATTTTGATTGGCGAATAAGGTTATAGCCGTCTATGATAATATGAATGGACATCGTTTTCGTCAATATTCATTATTCAGCATTGGGGGACATTCAAAAAAAATCCCAAATTCCAAGCACGAAATTACAAATAAATCTCAAACTTCAATATCCAATGACCAAAACAATTTTAGTTATCTCTTCGCCTAACTTGCCTTGTATTCGGTACTTATTAAGTTTTTTTCAGGCGGCGAATCAACCGATCAAGATCGTCATTGCTGTAGAATTCAATTTCAACCTTCCCTTTGGGACCATCCTTTTTAATCAGGATTTTAGTGCCGAAGTAGCGGGAAAGATCCTCGGCGAGGCCGGATAAATATATCTCTTCGGTACGATTGCGGGATACTTTCGGCTTTTTTTTCTCAGACTTTAAGCGCCGTATAAGGGCTTCGGTCTGTCTGACCGACAGTCCTTTGGCGACGACCGCCCGCCAGGCAGCAAGTTGTTGGGGTGATGCTTCGGCACCCAGAATCGCCCTTGCATGTCCCATACTCAGCGAGCCGTCTGTAATGCTGTCTTTGATCTGCTCCGGCAGCTGCCGCAGTCGCAGAAAATTGGCAACCGCCGATCGGCTTTTGCCCACTCGGGCCGATGCCTGATCCTGGGTCAGATTCAGCTGGGTAATCAAGCGGTGATATGCTTCAGCCTCTTCGATGGGATTTAAGTTTTCACGCTGGATATTTTCGACAATGGCCATTTCCAGCAGTTTGTCATCGCTTACGCGCTTTATTACCACCGGCACCTGGGTTAAGCGGACACGTTTGGCTGCCCTTAATCGCCGTTCACCGGCGATCAGTTCATAGCCGTCTTCATCTTTGCGCACCAATAGCGGCTGCAGGATTCCATGGGTCTTGATTGAGTCTGTAAGTTCCTGCAGATCTTCCTCCGAAAAATTAAGACGGGGCTGAAAACGGTTGGGCCGGATGAGATCGATATCGCAGAAAAAATAGTCTTTCTGTTCCGCTTTGTCTGGTTCCACTTCCGGAATAAGGGCAGCCAACCCTTTGCCAAGAGCCATTTTTTTGCGTTTGCCGTCTTTAGCACCGACGGTTTTCGTCAACTTGCTTCTTTGCATTCGTCACCTTCAGTCAACATAATTTCTCTGGCAAGCTCTATGTAGCTGCGGGCACCGGTCGAAGTCGCATCATAGAGCAATATGGGCTTGCCGAAACTCGGTGCCTCGCTCAAACGGATATTGCGGGGAACCAGGGTTTTGAACACCAGATCTTTGAAGTATTTTTCAGCTTCCTCCGCGACCTGATATGACAGATTGGTGCGTCTGTCGAACATGGTCAGCAGAATTCCGGCGATCTTGAGTTCGGGGTTCAGAGCCTGCTTGATACGCTCCACGGTTCGCAGGAGCTGGCCCAAACCTTCGAGGGCGTAAAATTCACACTGCAGCGGAATCAGCAGGAAATCAGCGGCGGTCAGCGCATTGACCGTTAAAAGGCTCAGTGAGGGCGGGCAGTCCAGGATAATATACTCAAAGGAGCCGTCTAATTCGGCAAGGAGATTTTTCAATGCAATGTCACGCTCGGGACTTGACATCATCTCGACTTCAAACCCGATTAATTCCACATTGGAAGGGATCACTTTTAAAGCTGAAATTGCGCTGTCCATGATCAGATTTTGCGGTCCGACCTGACCGAGCATGCCATGATAAAGGGTTCTATCTATGGCGCTTTGATCGATTCCCACCCCCGAGGTGGCATTTCCCTGGGGGTCACAATCGACCAGCAACGTGCGTTTTTCCGACACTGCCAGAGATGCAGACAGATTGACAGCCGTTGTCGTTTTGCCGACGCCGCCCTTTTGATTTGCGATGCATATTACACGTGCCATTAGTTCAATTTCCCAGAACCCAATGTTCCCTTTTCCCCGCATTCCAGACAGGACAAAACCCACATTTTCGCAGTCCTGATCTAACACAAAATTTGTTATTTGAAAAGAAGATAAAAATGTGACATTATCCATGTGTCATGAAACCGATCAAAAAAATAATTGCTATCGGGGTGATGGTCCTTTTCACCTTAGGCAGTCTAATCTCACCGGCGGTTTTCAGTATCACTGTCAAAGAGGAAGAAGACATGTCGCGCCAGATGATGGCGATGATATACAAGTACTTTGATGTAATTGATGACCCCGTGATCGTCCCCTATGTGAACAAAATCGGCCAAAGGATCCTGGCGACCTTGCCGCCGCAGCCGTTTAAATACCACTTTCATGTGATTAATGATGATGTTTACAACGCCTTTGCCACACCGGCCGGTCATATATTTGTTTACACCGGGTTGCTGAATGCCATGAAGGAAGAAGAAGAGCTTGCCGGTATTATGGGGCATGAAATAGCCCATGTGTACTGCCGGCATATTTCCCAGAAGATCGAGCGCTCCAAGAAAATCAGCATGGCAACCCTGGCCGGGGTGGCCGCCGGCGTTTTAATGGGGATCGGTGGTGCCGGTGAAGCGGCCAGTGCGGTTACCATGGGATCCGTGGCAGCGGGGCAATCCGCCGAGCTGGCTTACAGTCGCGAAAACGAAATGCAGGCGGATCAGTTCGGAGTTGAGTTTCTCACCAAAGCCAATTACAGCGCCAGCGGTTTGCTGGAAATTTTGAAGAAAATTCGCAGTAAGACCTGGTTCGGATCCGATCAGATCCCCACCTATCTGATGACCCACCCGGCTGTGGAAGAACGGATTGGTTTTATCAGTTCCTGGCTAGAATCTTACGACCAAGATCATAAACCCATTCCCTTGGTGAACCCGGAAGAGTTTGACCGGGTTCATATGCGTTCTGAGATTCGCTACGGCAACGAGGAAATCGTTTTGAGCGAGCTGGCGTCAGAGGTTGCCAAAAATCCAAAAGATCCCCTGGCGCACTACCGATATGGACTGATTCTGGCCAGGACAGAAAATTATAAGGAAGCCATCTCCCAGATGCGGATGGCATTGACGAAAAGAGCCTTTGACCCCTATATTTTAAAAGATCTTGGCTGGGTATATTATCTCGACGGTCAATCTGAGCAGGCCTTAAAAATCCTGAAAAGTGCCTGCACCATGATTGCCAAGGACGCCGAATGCCAGTTTTATCTGGGTCGCACCCAGATGGAAATGGGCGATCTGGCAGGCGCCTCGGACAGTCTTTTGCAGGTAACCCGCGATTTCCCTCAATTTACCGAGGCGTATTATTTTCTGGGCCAAAGCCTGGGAAAGCAGAATCGGCTGGGTGACGCTTACTACTATCTCGGTGTTTTCTATCTCAGGAGCCGCGATTTTAAAAATGCCAAGATCCAGTTAACCCAAGCTTTGAAGCATTCCCAGGATGATGAAAAGCGCAAGCAGATTCAAGATTGGCTGGCTAAAATGGACCCTAAGAAAAATAAGAATAAAAAAGGGGACGGGTAGTTCGGATTGGCCTGTTAGCTGCGGTCAAAATGGGAAAATTGCATCGTAAAGGTGCCGCGGCCCTGGGTTGCCGAACGCAGGGCGGTTGAATAACCGAACATCCGTGCCAGGGGAACAATGGCTTTAAGGACCTGGGCACCCATTTTGTGATCTATGGACTCTATTTTTCCACCGCGCGCATTTAAATCACCAATCACCTCGCCCATGAATGCCTCCGGTATAAATACCTCCACATCCATGATCGGTTCCAGTAAAAACGGCGCGGCTTTCGCCAGGGCGTCTCTGCACGCCATGGAGGCACTTACCGTGTAGGCCAGTTCAGTGCTTAACGAATCCTTGTGGTTAACGCCGGTGAGGGTGATTTCTACATCAACCACCGGATACCCCATCAGCGCACCGCTCTCCAGTGATTCCATGGCACCTTTTTCAGCTGCGTCTATATAAACCAGCGGCAGTTCATCTTCGGAAATATCAGACAGGAAACGGGCACCGGATCCTCTGGGAAGCGGGGCGGCCCTTAAGGTGACCTCACCGTATTGACGCTGTCCGGCGATTTCTTTATCGAAAAGTGATGATGCGTCCGCAGCATTTGCAATTGTTTCCCGGTAGACGACCTGGGGCTGGCCGACATTGACGTTGGTGTTAAATTCCCGCTGCATGCGGCTGGTAATAATTTCCAGGTGAAGCTCACCCATACCCGAAAGGATGGTTTGACCGGTATCTTCATCCTGGCGCACACGCAAGGTTGGATCTTCAGCCAGGAATTTTTCCAGAACCGCATCAATCTTTTCCTGGTCGGTATGGGTTTTGGGCTCTATCGCCACCGAAATAACGGGCTCATAAATCTCAATTTTTTCCAGTAAAACAGGATGATTGAAGGTACACAGCGTCTCACCCGTGGATGAATCCTTCAGGCCGACAACGCCGACAATGCTGCCGGCGCCCACGGTCTCCACACGCTCGCGTTTGTTGGCATGCATTTGTAAAATACGCGTCAGTTTTTCCTTTTTCTTCAACGAGGGGTTGTAGAGCTCTTCGCCGACTTTCATTTTTCCGCCATACACCCGGACGAAGGAAAGCTTGCGGCCCTCTATCATGGCGACTTTAAATATCAGGGCTGCCAGGGGATCGGAATCTTTGGCCTGACATTCAATGATGTCACCGGTTTCAGGGTGTGTCCCCTGTATGGGGGGGACATCGGCCGGGCTGGGAAGAAATTCAACAATCGCATCCAGCAGGGGTTGAATCCCTTTATTTCGCAAGGCAGACCCGCATAATACGGGGACCAGTTCCAGACGCACGGTGGCTTTACGGATTGCTGCCAGGATTTTTGGTGAGTCGATGGGCTCTTCCGACAGATAGTCCTCCATCACGTCATCGTCGTATTCGGCGGCGGCTTCTATAATTTTCTCACGGTACTTTTCAGCCTCTTTGCGGTATTCGTCGGCGATGTCCTCATAATGATAACTGACCCCCAGGCTTTCTTCATCCCACCTGATCTGTTTCATTTCGATCAGATCAATGATATCCGTAAAATCGTCACCCTGGCCAACCGGCAGTTGAAGGATGATTGGATTGGCCTTCAAACGCTCCTGCATCATATCAACAGTTCCCAGAAAATCGGCGCCTATGCGGTCGAGTTTGTTGATAAAAGCCATTTTGGGTACACCGTATTTGTCTGCCTGGCGCCATACGGTTTCAGACTGAGGTTCGACGCCTTCCACCGCACTGAAAACACCGATTACGCCATCGAGGACCCGCAATGAGCGTTCGACTTCAATCGTAAAATCCACATGGCCCGGTGTGTCGATAATGTGGATTTCACAATTTTTCCACTCGCAGGTGGTGACGGCCGATGTGATCGTTATGCCCCGTTCCTGCTCATCAACCATCCAGTCCATAACCGCTTCGCCATCATGGACTTCGCCGATTTTATGGGATCGACCCGTGTAGTACAGAATTCGCTCGGTGACAGTGGTTTTACCGGCATCAATGTGAGCAATGATGCCGAGGTTTCTGATGTTGCTGATTTTAACTTTTTTCTTCATCGTATTAACAGCATGTTGGCTTTAACAGGTAGCTGCAGGTCAATATGCCCTGCCAGGGTAGGGGCTTCATTTCCCTCAATTAAGATTTGGACGCGCTCAATTTCGGGCACGTTTAAGACCAGAGAATTGACCATCGAATAAATGGTCAGGAGCTCTGACTTGCTGCCCCCGGGATGGTTCTTCCTGACGGCTCCAGACAGATCGACATAGCAGGTTCCGTCAGGGGTAATGTAAAGGGCCCTGAGCTGGGTATCGGCCGGAATAGTTTTCAGTAGACCCCTTTGGGGGCCTTTTATTAATGCTTTGACGATGGCATCGGCTAAACCAGCCGGATCATCCGGATGGAAGACCACCCGTTGTTCGGCCATCAAAAAATTACTGTTTCGACCGGCAAAATATAGGTGGATCGGAGATTTTTTGGTTGGAGCCGACATGCCGCCGGGCAAAGGCACATCTTCCCGGTCTGGCTCTGCTGCTGAATCGGATACGGCCGGTAGGGACATCAGAACAGCACATCCTGCCAGGAGAACGCCGAGGGCTCTGAAAATTATACGTTTACGGTATGGTGACATGATCAGGATCATCCTGTTGTAAGGAGATCATCGGCTCCTTGAGCGGTATCTGAGCACCGCCGCCAGTCACCGAACTTACTGCTGATGTCTATTATAGCACACGCACATCAAAGCCAATAAAAAAAGGCTAGCTTGATGATACTAACCTTTTTATTTACTGGTGGAGCTGAGGGGGCTCGAACCCCTGACCTCATGACTGCCAGAAAGATAAAAGGGGTAATAATTACAGTAATTTAGGTTTGGTCGGTGCTTAAAATAAAGTGAAACATATCATATCATGACAGAAAAATGAACCCTATATGCACCCATTTTTAAGGAATTTTCAATTTAATGGCGACACATTGCAAACCACTACAGATTGATTGCAATGGGGAGCACCCCCTATGTGTTGTGGTT
>JBATKU010000588.1:0-26440 GCA_049669725.1 Desulfobacterales bacterium | reverse complement strand
TGAATGAAAAACCCAATAACCAATAACACCTAATTCAGCATGAATTAGGATTTTGTCAAGATTTGAACAACGATTTTTTGAGCACGGCTTTCTCATAGGCCCCGATAATATCTCGGCGGGTGACGATGCCGACCAGATCGGCCGGGTCATCGGATGACACCACGGGCATGGTTGAAAAATCCTTGTGGCTGATTTTTCCCAAGGCGGTATAAAGATCATCATCGGCTAACACGGTGACGATATTTTCCGACATCAGATCTTTGGCCACCACCAGATCCTTTAAATCTTCGTCAAATATTGCTTCGCTGTAATCGTTAAATGAGAGGATGCCGGCCAGTTTGTTTTCGGAATCGAGCACCGGAAAGCTGTTGTATTTGCTTTTTGATATTTTATCGGTCATCTCTGCCAGCGCACTGCCTTCCGCAATGGTTTCGACACCACGGTTCATCACATCCCTGACAAACATGGATTTCAAAACATTGACTTCCTTGCCCTCTCTGATGTCGATCCCGCGCCGGATCAGTTTCAGAGTGTAGATCGACTCCTTCATCAGTTGGCCGGCGAATATCGTTGCCACAATACAGGACAACATCAGCGGAAGAATGATTTTATAATTGCCGGTCATCTCAAAAAGAATTAAGATAGCCGCCAGTGGACCGTGGGTGGTGGCACTGACCAGCGCCCCCATACCCACAATGCTGTATGCTCCGGGAGAAGCTGTCAGCGTCGGAAACAATTGATGGACCACCGACCCGAAAAATCCGCCGGCCATGACCCCCATAAAGAGAGACGGCGCAAAAATGCCCCCGGACCCTCCCGAACCGATGGTAATCGAGGTGGCCAGAATTTTAACCACTACCAGCACCAGGAAAAGCCACCAGGCCAGTTCCTGCATCAGCGCCAGATCAATGGCACCATAGCCGACCCCCAGAACTTGCGGAAAAAACAGCCCGCCTGCGCCCAGGATTATCCCACCGACAATCGCTTTGAGGTATTCGGGAAATTTGAAATCGTCGAACAAATCCTCCACCCGGTAAAGAACTTTGGTAAACGTCACCCCCACCACCGCGCAAAAAATACCCAACACCAAATACAGGGGAAATTCCCAGACACTGACCAGTTCATAGGCCGGGACAATAAAAGCCGGGATATCGCCGAGAAAGGCACGCGACACAGCGGTGGCCATCACCGAAGAGATCACAATCGGGCTAAAGGTTGCCAGACCGAATTCTCCCAGAACAACCTCCAGTGCAAACATTGCGCCGGCGATGGGGGCATTGAACGTAGCGGCAATACCGGCGGCGGCCCCGCATCCGACCAGGGTCCGCATGCGGTCCTGGGATACTTTAAGCATCTGCCCGAGCGCAGACCCGATGGCCGATCCGATTTGAACAATGGGGCCTTCCCGGCCGACGGAACCACCGGTGCTGATGCTGATGGCCGAGGCCAGGATTTTTACAAAAACAACCCTTTTTCTGATGACACCGCCCTTTAAGGCAACCGCCTCCATCACTTCGGGCACGCCGTGGCCCTTGGCCTCTCTGGCAAAAAAATACACCAGCGGGCCGACCACCAGACCGCCCGCGGCCGGCACCCAGACTTTCAGGTACCAGGGAAGGGCCAGAACCACATTAAGCAGCTCCTCGGAAGACCCATAGGCAAGATTTTGAAAAAAATTGATCAGATATCGAAACCCAACAGCGCCGAATCCCCCGGCCAGGCCCACAACAACCGCCAGAACGGCCATGATGTTATGCTCATTGGTTATCAACTCACTCACTGTGAACAGTTTTTTTATGGAAAATGGCTGATTCATTTAAATTCCCGTAACTTACCTGTAATGCGACTCATCCTCGGCGATAAGTATTTTAAGAGGAGATATCGGACCTTAATATCTGAAAATATTTACAATTTTTATATTGTCGATCAAACTTAGTCAAGGAATTATTTGACTTTTCTTGACAAAATTGAAAAAATGAATAACATTGCGCTAACAAAAGAAACCAAAAAACAAAAGTTAACAATTTGATTTTGAAAGAGGAAAGACATGCCGTTTTACGAATTTAAATGCGCCAAAGGACACATTACGGAAGAACTCGTTCCCATGGGAACCAAACATACGAAGTGTCCCAAGTGCAAGAAAAGAGCTAAAAAAATACTTTCAGCCTGCACATTTGAATTAAAAGGTGGCGGATGGTATGCAGACGGCTATTCATCCACACGACCCAAGGGAGATAGCAAATCAAAATAAGTCTGGCATTGATTTCATTACCCCGGTGCCCGTTTACCGGACAATAGATAACCTGCTTAATTATTTAATAAATTTAATATTGACCCATCAGTCAAATCCGACTCGGTGCCACGGCATAGGTCGGATTTTTTTATGGCAATTGACACGCCGCCGACAACATGGTAGCCGGTAGATTCGAAAACCATACAACTTCTGACCTGTTGACCAATGCGGGGGAATATGAGTCTTTTTTTTATTCGAGCTTTCCGGGCAGCAAAGCTGGATGCCAGTTTATTTGAAGAAGTCATGGCGGACACCAAAGCCATGACCCAGGCCATGATCGCCGTTTTTCTCTACAGTGCCGCTGTCGCCTATGGAATCTTTGGCCGGACGGGCGTTGCCGGGATTAACAGCGCCATATTTATTACCCTGATCGGATGGTATATCTGGGCTTTTACTATCTATTTCATTGGTGTGCGACTGTTTCCCGAGACCCGGACCACCGCTGACAGAAAGGCCTTTATGCGCGCAATGGGCTTTGCCAGCTCACCCGGGTGGCTTTGCCTGCTGGGCCTGGTTCCGGGCCTGGGTGTTGCTGTTTTGGTGGGGGCTTCCGTCTGGATGATTGTAGCCTCAGTGGTCGCCGTAAAAAAGGCCCTTAACTATACAAGCACATATCGCGCGGCCGTCATAACCGTGGTTTGCTGGATCCCCAGTTTCCTCTTTCAAGGGTTGATGGTCATTCTTATATTATCGGCGTTCGGCGTTCCGGAATCGCAGTTCTAGCCCGGATAGTTCCTGAGGAGTATATCGTCGGCCGTTAATATCCATCGCCGCTTTGGGAGTCAATGCCATGTCGTCTGACGAACATGCGGAGCTGACATTTGCAAGCCAGACCGTTTCTGCAAAATTCATTGATCCCGCCGGGCAAATGGTGAAGCACCCGGTTGAGATCCGCACCAATCCGCTTACCGGCCGCACCTGTCGCATTGCCCTCAGCCGCATAAAAGAAAAGGAAGCCGGCACCGACACCCTGCCGCCGCCGCCGCCGGATGCCGGAGATACTTCAAATTGCCCTTTTTGCCGGCCCCGGGTAGAATCGCATACGCCACAATTGAATCCTGATCTGGCAGGTGAAGCCCGGCTGTCCTGCAAAGATTCCCTGCTGTTTCCGAACCTGTTTCCCTATGGCAGCTATTCCGCGGTCAGCCTGTTCAACAATGACCACTTTGTCGAGATCGGCAAGGCCTCACCTGCATCTTACACCGACAGCTTCTTAAACTGCAGCCGGTATCTCGCCAGGGTTATCGAGCACGATCCGCAGGCCGTATACATGGCCATCACCCAGAATCACCTGCCGTCGGCCGGCGGATCCCTGATTCACCCTCACCTGCAAATAAATGCCGACAGGGTTGCAGCCAATCACCACCGGTTTTTGCTGGAACGGGCCAATGATTATTATCAGCGCAGCGGCGATTACCTGTTTTCCACTTACCTCGGTCATGAAAAAAATGCCGGCTCCCGCTATATCGGAACAACCGGATCCTGGAAATGGGTGGCGGCGTTTGCCCCGGAAGGTTTTTTCGAGATCTGGGGCATCCTGCCCCGGGCGACTTCTTTGCAGCGACCTGAAGTCGCGGACTGGAAGGATCTTGTAAAGGGAATTATCAACATCCAGCGGTTTTATCGGAGCCTCAACCGTAACGGCTACAATATGGGGCTGCTGGCCGTCGAGGTCCCGTCAAGCCGCCTTGAACTGCGTCTTGTCATCATGGTCCGTTCAAATTACGCCCCCTGGGTGCGCAGTGACCATACCGGATTTGAAGTCATGCTCGGTGATATGACTACCTTCGTCGCCCCGGAACAGACGGCACAATGGGCCCGGCCTTTTTTCGTAGACTGAACGCCGTACAGTGATGAGCGGCTTTTATTAGCTTAAACTTCGGGTATGACCCGATACGATAGTTCCTGGTGTCAGGTTTCAGGTGTCAGGTTTCAGGCTGAACATCGGAATGTCCGAAAAAGTAGGGTGGGCCTCTGTGCCCGCCGGTTTCAGATCATAGCCTACTACAGAATATGGTCGGCATGGAGGCCGACCCTACTGCTGATCTGCGTCGTTCCTGACACCTGACACCTGAAACCTTTTAGCTACTGACACCTCTTATGAGACTCCGCTGGTCGAAGTCTCTTTTTCGATCAAACTGGCCGATTCGGCGGCCAGCGGCTAGGCTGAACCCTGAAACCTAATTTTTTAAAACTACGATGACATTTTCTATTAAAAAGCTAATTCTGCCGATCATTTTTTGCATGGCGGCTGGGTTTTATGCAGTTCCAGGCTGCCGGGGCGGAGTTGTCGTCCTGGACCGCGTGACAACCGTTAAGACACCGGTTCGCATCACCGTGTTGACCAAGAGTCGCTTTTTTCCGGCCGGCGGCCGCCTGGTGGACGTATATCTGGATGGTGAGCACCTGAAACGCATTTTAACCGGTGGTGACGGCTATGGTTACCTTAAATACACGCCCCGGAGCCCGGGTTACAAAAAAATAAAAGCACGCTCAAATTCGGACAGCGCCGAGGGTTTACTGCTGGTGATGGCCAAAGAGGATCGTGCCATAGCCATCGAAGTTGAGGAAGGATTTAAAACCGCAGTATTCTCCGACGAGATCAAAAAAAGCAGCCTGAAGGCCGTCAAAGAGCTGAGCAAAAAATATAAAATTATTTATCTGAGCCGGTTCGCCGGAAAAAGCATCACCGGCACCTGGCTTGAGAAACAAAGCTTTCCCAAATCAGTCATATTAGGTTGGCGAGGGCCTAACACGCTGACGGAGTTGAAAAAAAAAGGTATCCAACTGCATGCCATCATCGGCTCGGCGGCGGTAATATCAACGGCTGCCAAGGACATTGAAAATCGATTTGCCTTTGAAAAAACCAAAGACGGCACAACCATCAAAGACTGGGATGAAATTTTAGAGCACCTGCAGCAAAAGGAGGCTAAAAAGTGAAGAAAATAATTGCCCTGGCATTGGCCGGCATTTTATTATTTATAAGCTGTGCTCACCAGAAAGAATTGACCCCGGAAGAAAAAGAGGAATACCGGAGGTCCAATGCGACATACCGTGCCGGCCAACGGGGAGGGCCGTAAATTTAATTACTCCGTACCCGCATATTTATGAATGGTGCCGTCTGAAGCCACACCATACACGGCGCCATCACGACCGATCGCCACCGATGACAGCCCGTTTCCATGGAAATTCGTATCATGGACCCTGGTTTTAAGATCATAGGTAACAGTCAGCATTTCAAAGGTGGATACGTAAACGCGGTTGGCGGCCACAGCCGGAGATGAATGGGTCACCCCCAGCAAGGGCAATTTGAAGGAAGACTTATCGTCCTGAACCAGGGTGCCGTCTGAGATGTTAAGCACCTGGATATGGTCTTTGGACACCACAAACACAAACTTCTCGGCAGCGATTCCCGGTGTAGCGAAAACAGGCTGTCCGGCATCATATTCCCACATTGTTACGCCGGTCTCCACATCATAAGCTTGAACTTTCCCGTCTTGTCTTCCAAACACCATCAGTCCGTTGGCGGAAACCGCCGCTGAAGAATGTTTTTCTAAGCTGTGTTCCCGACGCCAGAGTACCGACAGACTGGTGCCGTCCCATTCAAAGGCGCCAATGCTGCACAGATTGTCCGCAATGGCGATCAGCGGTTTTTCCCTGCCGGCGACAACTGCAACAGTGGGGTCAATAAAACGGTCCGGCAGAACAACACCTTTTTCATCGGAAACAGGCGGAAATCTGCTAACCAGATTCCAGGTATCTTCATAAAAATCGAAAAGGTCATCGAGACCCGGTCCATTATCCGAAAGACTAGAGCGGCAGATGGCCAGGGATTTGCGGTCAGCAAGCTGCACCCGGCTGCCCTCATCTCGCAAAACAAAAAGCTCTCCTTGACTGTCTTCAACCATACCCACCGAAAGGTAAACAAAAACAAGGGTTTCTTTCTGCGTTGCCATAACTTTGGGAGATCCGCCGGCAAATCCGTTGTCCGGAAATGTATAGGACCATCTCTGGTTACTGAATTGATCTATTTTATGAAGCGTGCTCCGATACCGTCTGCTACCGACCTTGCGGTTGGATATAACATAAATATTACGTTGATCTGAAACCGAAGGGGAGGATATAATACGGGTATCTGAGCCGGCGGGGTCCAGCGGTTTTTTCCACTTTTCACTTCCATCCTCTGACCTTAGCGCCACCAACATGCCATCAGCAGTGCCGACATAGATGATCTCTCGATCCTGAAAATCGCTCCCGATAACCGGCGAGGAACTGGTAATCCGGTAAGGTTTTGAAATCCAGCTCGAGGAAAGTGCAAAGCCACTGTCAACTGGCTGATTCCCCTGGCTTGGTAGATTGCCGTGGAAGTGGCCCCATCGCGTAGATTTACCTCCTGCACAGCTCAAAAGAGTCAACAGTGTGAACGCCAGAACTAGTCCTCGCCAATAAATGCTCATGCTGTCATCCTTCCTGCAACCTTGATAAAAAAAAGCTCATAGCTGTAACTCATAGTCAAAAGGATTTCAATTCTTAATATATTCCATATTTTATGAAATAATCAAGCCCATATTATACCCTCCATTGGAATTTGGAACCTGTGATTTGGGATTTGAGGTCCAGCAGAACCAATTACTTGCATCCAGGTGAAGGGAATATAGCCAAAAAAAATGGAGCGCCGATCAAAAACTACCACCAGCGATACTGCCAATTGCCGCGATGAAGCACATGCATGACTTCCAGTGAAAACAGCAGGGCCATCGATGAATAAAAAATCCACATCAAAAATAGAATGACCGATGAAAGGGAACCGTAAAGCAGATTTACTTCAGAAATATGCTGGATATATAATCCAAAGAATTTGCGGGCAAATATCCACAGCCCACAAAAGATAACCGCAGAAAAAAGCTGATAGCGCAACTTAATTTTGACATTCAAAAACAGTTTGACAGTGACCAGATAAAAGCCGATCAAAACCAGCAGTGACATCAAATTGATCGGTTGAGACCGGGTGTAATTTAATACCAGCTGGAACAGGTTTTCAAGGTAAGGCGTTTTGTTGATACTGTTTAGGAAATGAGAGCCGGATGTAGACAATATAATCCAGATATAATTGGATATAAAGAACAGCAGCACCGCAAATATGCTCATGGTGACATAAATGGCCTGTCCCAGGAGCAAATGGCGGGCCGGCAGCTCAAAAATCCTGCGGTAGGATGTTTCAAGGGTTTTGAAAATAAGCCCGCTGATAATCGGCAACATCAGGAAGTTGATGGCTTTAAATGATCCATAGGCGTCCGGATTGATTACATGGGATTTCATCCACTCCCTGGAAACAAAGGGTATGACCTGGTTCAATTCGTCTGCCAGCAATTCGGTGACCTGGCCGACCCAGTTGGTATGGGCAAAAAACAGCTGCTGAATAAGATCGAATATCAGGATACTCAGCGTGGCAAACGGTATAATCGACAGCAGGAACACAAAAGAAATGGACAACGATAGGGTGAAACAGTCATCTTTTAGAAACTTTTTAAAGGATACGGCCACCAATTTATGGCTGGAAAAATTCAAGCGCAAGGCCCAAATCTGGCGTCTAATGATATATATGGATGAAAATCTCATTTTCCTCTGCCGACCGGCTCACTTCAAAACCCGCAGAGCGGCTTGTGCCCCAAAATTCATGGGTTTCAATCAATTTTTTCATCAGCCTTAATCCATTTGAATACCTACCATGATTTTAGTGCGGCAACGGAATTTTTGGGTCCGGTAATTGATGATACTACCCCCTAGTAAACGTCGGCAAACTCCTCTGCCAGATCTTCACGTACATCGTTGTTGAGGGATTTTATGTTCGGAAAAAGCTCGGTTAATATCTTTCTTGCTTTTTCGATACTGGTGATGGCTTGTGATAGCTTGTGATTTTCAGACTTTGTCAGATCAATTCGTTCTTTGATCTCGTCAATATCGTCACAAATAAATTCCACCTCGCTGATTACTCTGAAAAAATCTTCTGATTGCATATATCTTCCCCTTTTTTGTGTTACACCCCCTGAAAAATAAGAGCTCGAACTCTTATTTGAAAGGCCCCATGTTCTGCCTCCGAAGCAGCATTGAACCTTATATAGATGGCTACATTCTTCCTTCGTGCCATTCGGGTCAATTGTGCTGACCATGGAAATTATCGGCACAAACAAACAAAAGCTTGAGCTTTTTTTATTCCATTGGTCTGGTATGCGGATGCTTTTGCTGCCAATTCTGCCAGCGGGTGTCATCGGAATCAAGTTTTGGCAGCCATCTTTTGTAATAGACACCGTGGATGCCCATCAGGCCGTTCTTATAAGGGTACCAGAGAGAGTTGGTCTGTCGGTCGGGACCATTCCTAAATTTGCGGCATGAGTTCTTCCAGCATCAGCACCCGTTGCTGGGGTGAAATATTGCGGATTAATCGAATCTCTTTATCCGGATAGGCGTCGGTCGTCTCAAGACGCTTCCAGAAGTCAATCATGGCTTCCGGCGAATACTTTGACCGGGCAACCAGCAAAAGGGCAATGGCATTGGCTTCCTTTTCATTAGAAAAATTGCTTTCAAAGCGGATTTATGATTAAACAGAAAAAGCAAACAGCATCATAGGCAGTTAGAACGTAGTTTAAAAAACGCGATTATTTTAACCTGGGTGACCCAATGAAGTCTGATCCTTCTGCAATCGCTTCACAACTTGCCGCCGTTTCTGACGGAGATGTCCAGGTCGGCAAATCACTGGCTCCCTATACTTCCTATAAAATAGGCGGGCCCACGGCGGTCTGGATTGCACCGGTTTCGGAAGCGGGCGTCGGCCGGATTCTCGAACTCCTATACCGGGACGAAATCCCCCTCTTTGTTCTTGGCCGGGGATCCAATGTCCTGATTGCAGACAGCGGCTGGGATGGCGTTACCCTTTACCTGGGAGAAAATCTCAGCGCAGTGGATTTTAACTGCGGAGAAGCCAGGGTGCTGGCCGGCACTCTATTATTGGATTTAGTCCGGGCCGCAGTAAAAAACGGTCTGGCCGGCATTGAGCAATTGGCGGGAATCCCCGGTGGAGTCGGCGGCGCACTGCGCATGAATGCCGGTGCCTTCGGACACGAAATCGAAAGCACGGTCCATACGGTCAACGGTTTTCACCGCAAGGGATCTATTTTTCATGCGACCCGGAATGATATTCAATTTGACTACCGCCGGGTTCCGGAACTGGAAGACGTCATCATTACATCCGCCGTTTTCCGTTTTGAAGAATCGGATCGGCACATACTGTCGGCCCGAATGGACGACATCCTCGCGCTGCGCGCTAAAAAGCAGCCGCTTAGATATCCATCCTGCGGAAGTGTGTTTAAGCGTCCATCGGGCTATTATGCCGGGGCCTTGATCGAAGAAGCCGGGCTCAAAGGTGAACAGATTGGGGGCGCCATGGTCAGCCCAAAACATGCCGGATTTATCCTGAACGTTGACAAGGCATCAGCTGCTGATGTCTGTGCTTTGATCAATCTGATCGAAAAAAAGGTTTACGACCGTTTCGGAGTGCGACTCGAAAGAGAGGTCAGGCTGATCGGAGAGTTTGGTTGAAAACGCCCCCATCACCGCCGGCTAGCAACTGGACCCTCGTCCGATTTTTTGTACCCCTTGCAATCCAGGCCGCTTCTCAGGCACTTTGTTATCCGTTGGTTGCCATGGTGGCCTCGCGCGGCCCGGGGGGACCGTTGAACCTGGCCGGCCTGGCTCAGGCCAATATCGTTATGTTCTTTTTCGGGATGTTCGCCCTCAGTTACGTTACCACCGGGATGGTTTTTGCCAAAACGCGCGAAGGGTATCAAAAATTCAAACTGGTCACCCTGCTGACCGGGTTGACGGTCATTGTCATTCAGGCCATTCTTTGCACCCCGACCCTGGCCCATTTTATTTTCGGCAAAATTATCAGTCTGCCGCCATCCATTGAGCAACCGGCACGAATCACGTTTCTGGTCAGCATTCCGCTGCAATTTCTCTTCTTTTTAAGAATTCCCTATTTTGTTGTCATGTACATCGGCAAGGCCACCGGCAAAGCAAGCCTTGCAACCATCGGCCGTATAATCCTTACGGCCCTGTTGTCTCCGCTCTTTTGCATCCTTGGCCTGGTCGGTCCGGTCTGGGCGGTGGTATGCCTGACCCTACCGGTGGTAATAGAAGTATTGACATCCAGAATATTGGCCGGCCCGTTTTTAAAAAACCTTCAATCTTCTCCTGAAAGTTCGCCCGGTGCACGGGAAATTTTCTGGTTTAATCTTCCCTTGTCAATCGGCGGCTATTTCCTGTCAGTTTCCGCCATCATCCTGGCAGGGTTTATTGCCCGCGCCCCGGATCCCGATCGCATTCTCCCTGTGTATTACCTGGCGCTTGGCCTGGCCAATCCCATGGCATTTGCGGCAACCCGCATTCAGACAATCGTCCTCGCCTTTCCGCCCCAGTCAAAAAGAGACCGCCGAACATTACATTTTGCCCTGACGGCCGGTTTGGTTCTGGGTGTTTTGCCGCTGATCTTCTCCCTGCCGGGTCTGATCGAGTTTTACTATGTCAAACTGCAGAAGCTGAACCTGCAAGACCTCCAAATGGTTAAGTTAACCGCGATCTCTCTGATATTTTTCCCCTTCAGTGTGGCGATCAGGGCCCAGAGCGAAGGCCTGGCGGCCTGGCAAAAAAAGCCGGTGACCGTCCTCACCGGACACGCATTGTTTATGGCTACCATCATATCCACCGGTTTCATCCTGCTCAAATTCGGCCTTCCGGGCTACCTGATCGGACCGGTCGGACTGACCCTTGGAAGTCTGATGTCTTCCGCCACCATGCGCATATTTCTCAGCCGGGTCAAAGAAAGGGCCATACCCGTGGGACAGACGACTACGTCTGTCGGGCAAATCCGCTAAAAGTTGAATACGGATAATACTTGAAATTTTCCGATCAGTACTTAAGGTCACAGTATATCATTCACGAATTGGACAATTCAGTTAGAAGCATAACCGTAAAAGCTGGTGGTCTAAAAGATTGCATTATCGTGAAGAAAAATTCCAATCACAAAGGAGGACAACTTTATGAATCCAAGATCAATTTTCCCGACCCACAAATTCTCTAAATTTTTGTGTTTTTTGATTGCCGCTGTTTTTTTGTCTGGCGGGTTGTTTGCCGGTCAATCTTTTGGGGGAACCGCAAAGGAAATCGATGCCAGCGCCGATGCAGCTATGGATCGGTTTTACAAACAGGTTAAGGATGCCAAGGACGTAGCCCGCCGCGCCAAAGGCATGCTGGTTTTGCCGAATGTTAAAAAGGGCGCTTTAATTATTGGCGGTGAGTACGGTCAGGGGGCCATGAGAGTAGGCGGCAAAACAGTTGAATATTACAGTATGATCTCCGGCTCAGTTGGATTTCAGATCGGGGGAGAGGCCAAGGACATCATCATCGCCTTCATGACGTCCGATGCCCTGAAAAAATTTCGCAATAGCAAGGGATGGGAGGCCGGTGTTGACGGCAACGTTGCCCTGGTTACCCTGGGCGCCGGTGAGAGTGCGATTTCAGCCATGAGTAAAGATCCGATCGTTGCCTTCGTTTTCGACGTCAAGGGGCTGATTGCCGACATGTCTCTCAGGGGCGCCAAGTTCAACAAACTCGATAAATAAAAAGAAAAAGAACAGCCAGAAACCAAAAGCAGGGCCGGCAACGGCCCTGCTTTTTTTCACTTTTATTCGGTGTAATGAATACACTCCACCGGACACGTATCCATCGCCTCTTCAATACAATCCTCCGGCCCGCCCTCGGGCATGATGACCTCGGCCTTTTCTTCTTCTTCGTTAAAGGCAAATACTTCCGAACAAAGCTCAACACAACTTTCGCAACCAATGCATTCTTCGGTGTCAATCACAACAATTTTACCCATAATATGATCTCCTTCATTTATATGAACCGGAGCGGTTTAGGTCGCCCGGATTAACATGCATTTATTTATTCACCGCTGTTTACCATACAATCGAATCTAAGCGCATTTTTAAAATATTCAAGGTTCTGGATTCAAAGTTCTGGGTTCAAGGGTTTTGATGTTCAGATATCCAAGAATCAATCATTATAGAGCGGTTGATGCTTCCAATACGAACGAAAGTGGAATGCCTTGAAATTATTCAATAAAAATAACCCTGAACGGAGAACCCTTAACCCTGAACCTCTGAATTTTTTCTGTTGACACGATCCCTCCAAAATCATAGTTGCTATAGTCTTTAGCCCAGGTTGGCGCATCAATCAGAAAGGTGGTTAATGAAATCTGAATCCATATCGAAAACGGTTGATTACGCCCCGGACAAAACCCTCGATTTTCAAACCGGAAAAATCCTGGCACTGTCCGTCGCCCATTTTATCCACGATGTCTATTCAAGTTTTCTGGCGCCGCTTTTACCGCTTTTAATTGAGAAGCTGTCCATGTCACTGACCCAGGCCGGATTTTTGTCAACGGTCATGCAAATCCCGGCCTTGCTGAATCCGTATATCGGCGTGATGGCCGACCGTATCAGTGTGCGCTATTTTGTAATTCTGGCCCCTGCGCTGACGGCTGTTCCCATGAGCCTGATCGGGATGGCACCCAGCTATGGCGTGCTGCTGATCCTTCTATTTATAACCGGGGTCAGTGTCTCCATATTCCATGTACCGGCGCCGGTGATGATCTCGGATTTGTCCGCCGCCCGGAAGGGTCGCGGAATGAGTTTTTTCATGACAGGTGGCGAACTGGCCAGAAGCCTGGGACCATTGGTTGCTGTGGCGGCGGTTTCTGTTTTCGGACTGGAAGATTTCTATCCGGTAATGATATTTGGCTTGCTTTCGACCGTTTGGTTATATTTTAAATTCCGAACGACCCCGGTAAGAAAGGTTAGTTCAAAACGCAAATTTTCGATCCTGGAAACATGGCGCAGCTTGAGCTATATTTTATTACCCCTGGCCGCAATTTTGGTCACCCGCGGATTCATGCATGCCTCCATGACCGCCTTTTTGCCGACCTATGTCAAAATGCAAACCGGCAACCTCTGGCTGGCCGGCATTGCCCTGACCCTGTTTGAGGCCGCCGGCGTAGCCGGGGTGTTGGCGGCCGGCTCCATCAGTGATTGGTTCGGGCGCCGCAAAACCCTGTTGATCTCGCTGCTGGGAGCCCCTCTTTTCCTGTTTATATTTACTTTAAGCGGTGGGTGGCTCCGGGTGGCTTCCCTGATTCTTACCGGTTTTACGCTTTTATCAACCACCCCCGTCATGCTGGCTCTGGTCCAGGAAAATGCCAGGCAGACTCCGGCGGCCGCCAACGGGTTGTTTATGATGATTTCGTTTATCGCCCGATCGGCGGTTGTTGTCGTGGTCGGGTTCATCGCCGACCGGATCGGATTAAATACCACCTATTTGATAAGTGCCGCCATTGGCCTGATCGGCCTTCCGTTTGTTCTGATGCTACCCAAAAAATGAAAGTTCCCATCCAATGGAAAGTGATCTAGTCTGTCTCCAAATAAAATTATTCAGGATCATGCCCGTGGTTGGAGTAATGGACATACAGAAAAGGCGGCCTTTATGAAACTGTTCAACATTCTGGCAATTCTGATAACACTGTCGGCAGGATTCAGCTATCTGAATTTTCGTTTCATCCGCCTGCCGAATACTATCGGTCTGATGGTAATAGCGTTGCTGGTTTCCCTGGGGCTTTCAGTTCTGGGGCATCTCGGGTTCGGCCTGCGGGAAGATGCCCATCGTTTACTGGCCAGTATTGATTTTGATGAAACCCTGCTGCATGGCATGCTATCCTTTCTGCTCTTTGCCGGCGCCCTGCACGTCAACCTTGAAAACCTGGCAAAACAAAAATATATTATCGGTCTGCTGGCGACAATGGGTGTCCTGGGGTCGACGGTCATCATCGCCTTTATCAGCCGGTGGGTGCTGGCCTTTCTGGGAATAGACCTGCCGATGATCTACTGTCTGCTATTCGGCGCATTGATTTCTCCCACCGACCCGATAGCGGTTCTGGGAATCTTGAAAAAAGTGGGGGTTTCGGAAAGCCTGGAAACCAAGATCTGCGGAGAATCTCTATTTAACGATGGGGTGGCCGTGGTGGTATTCCTGGTATTTCTGAAAATCGCAACGGGCAGCCATGAGGTAACGGCGCTATCCGTGCTGGGCCTTTTCTTTAAAGAAGCGCTTGGAGGTGTGGTGTTCGGACTGGCGATAGGGTGGGTAGCCTATTGGATGCTTAAAAGCATCGACAACTACCAGGTTGAGATCCTGATTACTCTTGCCCTCGTAGCCGGCGGCTTTGCCCTGGCCGATGAGCTGCACCTGTCCGGCCCCATTGCCATAGTGGTTGCCGGCCTTTTAATCGGCAACCACGGAAGGCTGCTGGCCATGTCCGACCCGGTGCGCGAGCACCTGGACACCTTCTGGGAACTGGTGGATGAAATACTTAATGCCGTGCTGTTTGTCCTCATCGGTTTAGAAGTGCTGGTGCTCACCTTCACCCGGGAATATTTCATTGCCGGTTTGGTGTTGATTCCGCTTTTACTTCTGGCCCGGTTTGTCAGTGTGGGCTGGCCGGTGCTGGTCATGCGGCTGTTTCGCACGTTCAGCCCGGACGTTATCAAAATTCTTACCTGGGGCGGTCTGAGGGGAGGTATTTCGGTGGCCCTGGCCCTGTCCCTGCCGCCTGGAAGACATCGCGAGATCATCCTGGCCATCACCTATATGATGGTGGTATTTTCCATCATCATACAGGGGCTGACCATCGGCAAACTGGTCCGCTGGAGTCAAAACAAAAATAAAGAAGTTTAGCGCGGGCAAGGTCAAATCCCGTGAGCGCTAAGCTGGTTGTCACCGGAAACGACAGTAAGATGAACGCCCAACATCGAACATCGAATAATGATTTCACTCCATTCCGCAATTAAATTTCATTTATTTTCAAAAGTCGGATTCAAACCCTTTCCTCATTCAACGTCCGATGTTGAACGTTCGATGTTCGACATTCATCTTTCTAATCATATCTTTCTTCCTTCCACGGATCCGCAGAATTACTATAGCCCGATTCCTCATAATACCCCGGCTCATCAACAGATACAAATCTGATCGCCTTGAGCCATTTGACGCTTTTGTAAAAATACCGATCCGGCACCAGGCCGCGCAAAGGCGCACCATGGACCTGGGGAAGATCGCCACCGGAATAACCGTGAGCCAGGAGCGCGCTGTCCTTGCGGGCTTCGCTCAGCGGGATGTTGCTGGTGTAGTCACCTGCGGCCTCAAAAATAACAAAACGGGCGTTATCTTTCACCTTGACCAAATCCATAACAACCGTTATTGGAATACCGCGCCAGCGGGAATCCAGCAGGGTCCAGCCCGTCACACAATGAACATCGCACGTGAGATCAATCTGCCTTAAATCCATCAGGTCGGCAAATCTTAATGTCAATGGATTTTCAACTTCACCGCCGATCTCAAGGCGCCAGTCGGACAGGATTTTGGTGCCCCGGGTCCCGCCCATATTCGGCAATGCTTTGACAGCATGCTGGCCGGGAGGGATTCGCGGTCGTCCGTCGGAACGAAGTTCAGCCGCAAGGGCACGATTCTGTGAATCCATCAGTTTTACGAATACACCCGGCAACCCGATGGATACCAGGGTTCCTCCGGCAGCAGCCATAAAATCACGTCGGGAAATTTTTTTGTATTTTTCCATAAACACCTCGGCAGAGTCTTAATTGTGAAATTTTTGCAATCTATTGCAAAACATATACGCCACCAAGACGCAAAGAGAGATATTAACCAAAGGTTTCGCTTTGTGTCTTGGTGCCATTGTGGCAAATTGTCCTGCGGCTCAGGCGGATACTGGATAGGGTTTCTAAATTTCGTAGTATAAAAAAAATAAGCCTTGTTAGCAGCCAAGTCAATTAGCGGACTTATATACGGTTGCGTTCTTCAGGTTGATCTGTTAAGTTAGCGCCATCAAATTTAGGACTTATAGGAGATAATATGCCATGGCCGACGAACAGCAAAATAATGAAGAATTTAAAATCGATCGATCAAACCTGTTTATCGAAGAATCATTTACCGATTTGAAAATCGGCACCGTCAAACGCCTCACACCGGTAAAGGCCGACGGTTCGGAAGATAAAAGCCGCAAAACAGTGTTCGTCGGACATACCAGCATCATGACCCCCAACGGCCCCCTGCCGATTCAAAATGTTATTGGAGCCAAGGAATTGTCGCAGGCAATTAAAAAATTTCCAGAGGCAATGCAGGAAGCCATGGATCGGCTGATTGAAGAAGTCAAAAAGTACCAGGAACAGGAACAATCCAAGATTCAACAGCCGGATTCGAACATCATCATCCCCGGGCGTTAGATGAACCCAAGCTTTTTTCAAAACCATAAATACCTTTTGCACCTGTATCGAAACCAATGGGATTACTAAACATATTTTCAGGCAAACACCCCGAAGATTATGAATTGAAGGGGGATAAATTCGCGGAAATCGGCGCTTTCGGCAAGGCCATCGTGGAATACGAGCGCGCCCTGGAGCGGCTGGAGAAAACAGCGCCCTGGGATGACGGCTTCCGCCAGAGTCTTCGGGATAAAATCCACCGCAGCAGGGAGACCCTGGTATTGCAGCATAAGCAAACAGCTGCAGACATGATAGAGGCCGGCTACCACGAGGATGCCCTACAGTATATCCAGCTGGCGCTGGAACTCACCGAAGATCCTGATATAATCCGCGATCTCGGAAACCGGAAGCGCGAAATTGAAGCCCGGGCACTAGAAGGGGTTCCAATCGATGAACCGGAAGTTGAAATAACCGATTCGGAAGAATTTCAGGATGATGAATCGGTCGACGGGGAGCCGGATGACGAATATTTCACCGCCCTGGTCGGGACACTTCCTGAAGAGATCCAAAAAGCCTACCTGGATTACGGGGACGCCTTTAAAAAAGGCTACCTGGCGTTAAACCAGGGGGATTTCGAATCGGCTGCAGATTATTTGAACCAGGCCCTGGAAGAAAATCCCGACCCGCAGACTTACATCCCCTTGGAACTGGCAACTGCCCGCCTGAACCTGGGAGAATTTGAAGATGCCCGCCAGCTTTTGGAAAAATTCCTGCAATACCGTCCGGATGCGCTGCCGGCCTACCAGCTTTTGTGCGAAATTTTCTGGGAAACCAAGGCCTTTGACCGCGCCGAATCACTCCTTTCTGCCCTGCCGCCCGAGTTGGCAGAATCTGTTGCCGGTTTTGTACTGCGCGGTGAAACCCTTCATCACGCCGAAAAATACAAAGATGCCAAGGCCTTTTATCGAAATTTATTAAAAACCTATGATTGGAACGAAACCATTGCCCGCGCCCTGGCCAAAACCCATGAGGCCTTAAATGAGATGGCCAACGCCCGCAATATCTACCGCGAAATCATGGACCAGTGTCACAGCTGTCACTCGCGCATCGACCCTTATATTAAACAAAAGTATGCCGACCTCAGTTTTGCCTCGGGACTTCATACCACCGAGGTATTAGAACTGTATCTTTCTCTGGTCCATGAAGTCCCGGACAAAAAGGCGGATTTTTATCAAAAAATCAGCAGGATATATACCGCCCAGGGCAATGGAACAGAAGCCCGGCGGTTTGAGCTTTTTGCTGAAAAAGCCGAAGAAGAGATACAGTGACCAACCGATGCCCTTTGCACCTGATACCATACGTCCGCCAAATGAATCAGACGAAGCTCTGTGGTTTGTTTATCATCAAAACCGGCTTCTGATCCAAACCGGCGCCAATGGCTACCTCGTACCCCGATTACGGGATTTGGAAAAATTTCAATCCTCCCTGATCCGCAAACAATATTTAGGCTCTCTGGACGAAATTCCGTGTTATGCCGCAGAATTATCCGATGATAACGAAGTTTCAGGCCTATTTGCCTTGAAAGATCTGCGGGCGCTTTTTTTCGGTCAACTGGAAGAGGAGTTGGTCTGGATCGCCGGTCAGGCAAATCAGCTGGTAGACTGGAACCGCAGCCACCAATTTTGCGGAAAATGCGGCCGGCAAACCGAAGACGGACAGGATGAACGCGCCAAGGTTTGCCCCCGGTGCCATCTGGTCAATTATCCACGGGTTTCACCGGCTGTAATTGTTGCGGTTATCAGAAACAATCAAATCCTTTTGGCCAACAATATTCGTTTTAAATCAGGATACTACAGCGTTCTGGCAGGGTTTGTGGAACCTGGAGAAAATCTGGAAGAATGTGTGGCCAGAGAGATTAAAGAAGAGGTTGGAATTTCCGTAAACAACATCCGATACTTTGCAAGTCAGCCATGGCCTTTTCCGAATTCATTGATGGTGGCTTTTTTAGCCGATTACGCTGCTGGTGAAATTAAAACCGACAACACCGAAATTAGAGAAGCCGGCTGGTATACCGCCGACAATCTTCCCTCCATTCCCCCCAGGATTACGATAGCCAGGCAGCTTATCGACTGGTTCGTGAATCGTGGGAAGTGATCTGCTGTATGTTAAGATCACTTCCCACGATCCAACTCATAGCCTGAAGCTCAAAGCTCAAAGCAAAAGGATTTCAATCCATCAGACTATCGGCCAATTCAGCCATTCAGCGAAAGCAGCATGGTTCGTAAATCTGCTTGACAGAGCCGCAATTTATTTGAAGCCTTTCCATAATCGGCGGAATTTCACGTCTTTTTTTAAAAAGCTCAAGGTGTTCAACAAGCATCACGCGGATTGAAAGTCACAAACTCGCATTTGCTAATTTTATTAACTGTTTAAATTGGCGCCGGAAGGCCTCCATCTGTTCGATAGCAAGGCGCAAAACCGGTTCAAAAGCGGAGCGTACACACAGTACGTGAGCATTTTGAACCGGCTGGCAACGCGGCTATCGGGCAAATGGAGGCCTTCCGGCGCCAATTTTAGACGGGTTTCAGAACCTGGATGGTGACACTATCAACCATATCCTTCACCGCATCCCGATACGCAGCCATATGGGGTGTTTTCAGGTGGGCATGCAGCGCATCGACGCTGCTCCAGGCTTCAACCAGGGTGACCACATTCGGCCGGATCTCGCCTTGAAAAGGCAAGCCGGAATCGATGTCGACAAAAGGATCGTATGCCAGACACCCGTCTTCGGCTTTCACCTGGGGGACATTTTCATTCAATCGGGGTAAAAAATCCTCCCGGCAACCGGGTTTCAGCTCGATGGTGGCAATCACTTGAATCATTTCCGCAGTCTCCTTTTCAGTGGTATCGAAACCCATCCACCTTAAAAGATCGAGCCCAGTTTTGCAAGTGCGGGACTCGAGGGTAATATTAGATCTGGCTGCCAAAAAATATTCAAGATTGTTCGCAATTGGGCCGATATCATTCTCGCTGGGGGGCATAAGCCTGATCCATCACAGCCGTTTGAAAAATCCATCAAATCGAGGTGATCCCAATGACAAAATCAAACCGGAATAAAACTCTGGCCATCGCACTGATATGTTTTACAATCCTTTTGGCCTGCTCGCACACGGAAAAGGTTCTGGTTCCCCCGCGAATAGATCTTAAAACCTATAAAGCCATTGGCGTCATCGATTTTTCCAGCACTCCCAGAGATGATTTACGTGAATACGTGACCCAAAATTTTATCCAGTCGGTTCAATCGGCCCAACCGGGGGTGCGGTTTCTGGAACTGGGAAACAAGGAGCACGTCCTCACAAAGATAAGCCGCCAGGAACTTGATCTGGACGCCATCAAGACCATCGGCGGGACCTATAATGTGGACGCTTTAATTTTCGGAAACTTTACCGCTACCGACCCCAAGCCCACAGTTCGGTTGTCTTCAACATGGCAGTCATTGCAGGCCGGCGCTGTTGTTGAAGCCTCTCTCATCACCAAAATTTGGGAGACCGAAAGCGGTGTTGTCCTATGGACCAATTCCAGCGCAAAAAAGAAAAAGGTAGCTGGCCTGAAGGCAGATACCGACGGCAACATTAAATTTGGCGCCTCGGATCCTGAAGAAGCTTACGGGCACCTGGTTCCGGAATTGGTGTATGCCAACACCGCTGATTTCAGATCTTATTATGAATACCGCAAAGTCAGGTAAAATTAAGTACTGTCTTCCGTTTGTATTGAGCTACGTATTGGACCCAATATTCCATCATTCCATTTTTCCGCTTTTTTCCGTCTCCGGTGGATGAGCGAAACGAACTAAGTTCTGCCTACCAGATATTCTTGCCATAACTGCCATCATCGAACGAAAAATATAAATTTTTTTCTTTACAAATCTCCCTCTTGTTCAATATTGAATAGAAGCACTATTTTTTATGGGTAACCGTTTTCTCTCAGGTGGCTGGATGATTGGAAAATCCCATGGCAGATGACCGAAACCGATTTATCCCCTTTCGCAAAGCAGATATTGTCGCCATGTGCTGCGATGGATCCGGCTTGAGGGCGAGTGAAGCGCAAGAATTTCGAGAGTTCTATCGTATCCTGGAAGCGCTGTTTCACTTCGAATTTCACCGCAGTCTCGAAACCCTCAAAAAATGCTACGCGCCCTTCAACCCGGACGCCGACACCCGCCTCCTATCCGGATATCTCCCGGAAGACATAGAACAACTGCAAAAAGAACTGGTGGCCGAAATGACGGCCGTGCTGAATGCGGCCAACTTCGAGCAGATAACCGCAGGGGACCTCGAGCAGGCCCTGGCTGAAGAATCGCTGTTTAAAATTCGCCTGGAAGTTGATTTTGATGACTTTGAAGATGTGATTTTCTTCCGACGCGGTGAGTCCGTCAAACAGGAAACCCTGGCAACCTTTTACGGCCTCAGGAAAAAACGCTTTAACTTCACCAACTATGACCGGGTCGCTGTATACCTAAAGTTCAAAGAAAAAAAATACTTTGACGACTGCGGTCGTAATAAATTAAAATTTGTGCCGGGATCGACGATCATCAAGCTTTTTCACAATGTCCCCAAAGCGGACCTTGAAATGCTGTTTCCCAACAGCAAGGTACGGATGAAGACCAGTGATAAATTGATAATTGGTGTTCCGGCTGCCGTCAGCGGGGTTATTGTTATTGCCACCAAACTCGGCGCAACCCTGATCTTGGTTGCATCGGTATTCGCTTTCTGGCTGGGGCTGAGCAAGGAGGAGGCCCAACTCAACCAGAAGCATCTCATCGCCCTGGGTGCCGGACTGGCCACTCTGGGTGGTTTTCTCTTCCGCCAGATCAGCAAGTTTAAGAACCGCAAAATTAAGTTTATGAAGGCCCTTTCCGACAATCTCTATTTTAAGAACCTGGACAACAACGCCGGCGTGTTTCACCACCTGATAGATGCCGCCGAAGAAGAAGAGGTCAAAGAGGCGGTCCTGACCTACTTCTTTTTGCTGAGGAAAAATCGGCCAATGGAAAAAGGCGAACTTGATGACCTTATTGAAAACTGGTTTGAAGACAGGTGGAACTGCAGGATTAATTTTGAAATCGATGACGCCTTAAAAAAACTCGAGCGCCTGGAGTTGGTCACCCGTGACGGACATATGTTGCAATGCCGCCCGCTGGCTGAGGCCAAACGAAAACTCGACCATATCTGGGACAATTATTTTACCTTCAACTCGAATTAACTTCCAATTAAGCGCTTGGCGCTCAATTGAAACCTTCGGAGGTTAGCATATGAAAGCCTATGAAAAACTCGGCGCCTTTTATCTTGGAAAATACTTTGACATGGCCTCACAACAGCTTAAAGACGACCTGGTGCTCTATGATTCCAAAGACCTCAACACCCATGCCGTTATCATCGGCATGACCGGCAGCGGCAAGACCGGGCTTGGCATCTCCCTGCTGGAAGAGGCCTTGATTGACAACATACCTGTCATCGCCATCGACCCCAAAGGGGATCTTCCCAATTTACTGCTCAATTTTCCCGGGCTGCAGGGCAGCGATTTTCGGCCCTGGATCAACGAGCAGGACGCGCTGAACGCCGGCCTGACACCGGACCAGTTCGCCGGCAAACAGGCCGATTTGTGGCGCAAGGGTCTGGCTAGCTGGGACCAGGATCCCGAGCGCATCGCCCGGCTGAAAGCCAGTGCTGATTTTGCGGTCTACACGCCGGGCAGCAACGCCGGGCAACCGGTGAGCGTTTTGCGAAACTTCGCGCCCCCGACTGCTGACATCATGGCCGAAAAAGACCTGCTGCGCGACCGGATTCAAAGTACGGTCACCGCCCTGCTGGCCCTGCTGGGCATCGAGGCCGACCCCATCACCAGCCGGGAGCATATTCTGCTGTCAAATATCATTGAATCCTCCTGGGCGGCGGGCAAAGCACTGGACCTGGCAGGGATGATCCGCGCCATCCAATCGCCGCCCTTTGAGCGCATCGGCATTATGGATCTGGAAGCCTTTTACCCGCCCAAGGAACGATTTCAGCTGGCCATGCGCCTGAACAACCTGCTGGCTGCACCGGGTTTTGAAGCCTGGCTGGAGGGCGAACCCATCAACATTAACCGTATGCTCTACACCGACCAGGGAAGGGCCCGGGCATCGATTTTTTCCATCAGCCACCTGTCGGATGCCGAACGGATGTTTTTTGTTGCGGTGCTCTTAAACGAAATTTTAGCCTGGATGCGCACCCAGCAAGGAACCACCAGCTTGCGAGCCATATTGTACATGGACGAAATCTTTGGCTATTTTCCGCCGGTGAAAAATCCGCCCTCCAAGGCCCCACTGCTGACCCTGTTGAAACAGGCCCGCGCCTTCGGCCTCGGCGTCGTCTTGTCGACCCAGAATCCGGTGGATCTGGATTACAAAGGCCTGTCCAATACAGGAACCTGGTTCATCGGCCGTCTGCAAACCGACCGCGACAAGGCCAGGGTGTTGGAAGGACTGGAAGGCGCCGCCGCCGGAACCGGGTTTGACAGGGGCAGCATGGAAGAAATCCTGGCCGGTCTCGGCCAGCGCGTATTCCTGCTCAACAATGTTCACGAAAACGCTCCGGTTACTTTCCAGACCCGCTGGGCCCTATCCTATCTGCGCGGCCCCATGACCCGGGAACAGATTAAAATGCTGACGGCCGACCGCAAAGTCACTTCAGCCCCGGCGTCGGTGGCCGCACCGGCGGCATCATCCACGGTATCCAGATCGCCGGCTGTGCCGTCGCAACCGGTAAGCCCACCGGCACCGCCTGTCAGCAGGCCTCCAGTAATACCGCCGGGAATTAAATCTTATTACGTGCCGGCCTCAGGCGCCGGCCAGGGCCTGGAGTATTTTCCGGCGCTGGCAGGCTGGATTGATGTCCACTATTCCAGCACCAAATACAAAGTGTCTGTTTCCGAGAAAGCGGCGCTTGCGGCTATGTTTGAGGAAGGGCCGGTGGTGGTGGACTGGGATGCCGCCGAAGAACTCAACCTGGATCCGGCGGACCTGGAAACCGAGCCCCTGGCCGGTCCCGGCTTTGCCGATTTGCCGGCCGCTGCCAAAAATGCCACGGCTTACACCAAGTGGAACAAGGATCTGATGCGCTGGGTTCGTCAGAACCGACCGCTGCTCGTCTATCGTTCCCCCCAGTATAATTTGTCCAGCGCACCACAGGAAACCAGGGCCGATTTTATGGCACGCCTGGCCCAGGCTGCCCGGGAAAGCCGGGATCTGCAAGTCGAGAAACTGCGGCGTAAATACAGCTCCAAATTCAATACCCTCAACAACCGCTTGATGCGGACCGAACAGGCCGTTATGCGGGAGAAAGAACAATCTCAATCCAGCAAAGTCCAAACCGCGATTTCTTTCGGTACAGCCATTCTGGGGGCATTCATGGGCCGTAAAGCCGTCAGTGTCAGCTCCGCCGGCCGTTTCGGCACCGCCATACGCTCGGCCAGCCGCATCCGCAAAGAATCCATGGATGTCAACCGTGCCAAGGAAACCTTTGATGCAACCAAACTCCAGCTGGAGGAGCTCGACCAGCGTTTGCAGGAGGACATCGAGCGCATTGAAGCTGATTTCGTCCCGGATGAAGAAAGCCTTCAAGAGGTGCTCATCAAACCGAAAAGCAGTGATATGACTCTGGAGTTTTTCGGACTGGTCTGGATGCCCTATCGCCGGGATGCACGGGGCCAGCTGTCCCCGGACTGGGTCTAGAACCCTAATTGAGTGATACTTAATTATGAGGCACCGGGTATTGGGTAATCGGTACTGGTGGTCATCGGGGTTCAAATCACATTTAATAAATCTTCGCTGATGACAATATAATATTGTAGAACAATTCCGTTAAACCAATGCCCAATACCTAATATCGAATACCTCCCCAATTGAGCCTGGCTCAATTGGGGTGATAAACAACCTTTAGGAGAGTATGCTTTTGGCAATGAGCTCAAGCCATACCTCCTCGCCGAAGGTCTCTGATAATTGATGTGAAAGGGCTTCCAGGTCCGGCTTATCCCGGGTTTCCACCACCAGATCGTAATCATCCAGAATTATCAGCTTACCGTGCTGCCGGATGATTTCGGATACCCGGTAAACATCGGCCGTCACCCAGCCCTTCATGCGGCTTAGCAATTCGTCGCCCTTAAAGGGCCGCTCGATCACCAGATCGACTTGACGCTGTTTGGCTTCCCACCCGATGGTGGCCGGCTTCTTCACCACCGGCCGTACCGGGTCGTGCACCGCAGCGCATTTAAACCAAAGCATTGCTCTTTCCATAATTTCTCCTTATTGACATACAAGTTTTAAGAAAATTATAATGGTACGCTGGATGTGTCAAGACCAACAGACAGAGACGACAACGAAATATAAATAAGGAGTCAACTATGGATGTTTTTACCGCGATGCAACAACGCCGCAGTACCAGGGCCTACCTTGATAAACCCGTTGCCCGCGCCCAAATAGAAGAAATCTTTAAGTTCGCCGGCCGGGCCCCGTCGGCCATCAATCTGCAACCCTGGGAATATGTGGTTGTTTACGGCGAGGAAAAGGACCGTTTGGTTCGACGCCTTCTCAAAGTTCATGCCGAACGCCAAATTCCCTGCGGACCCGGCACCTCGATCCGGCCGCCGGAAATATTCACCCGCCGCAGCCGCGAGGCCTCAGATATCATGGAGCCCCGGGTGGCTGAAACGGGTCAGACCCTGAACCGTTTCGTTGAAGAAGGCAGCTGCTCCTTTTATGGGGCGCCGATAGCAATTATCGTCACCATCGACAGGCTGTTTCCTAAACTCCGTTATCTTGACCTGGGCCTGAGTATATCCTATTTGCTTCTGGCCGCTGAAGCCAAGAGGATAGGGACCTGCCCCATCGGACTGATCACGGCCTATGGCGCTGATATCGCTGATGTTCTGAGCATATCGGAAGATAAGGAAATCGTGCTGGGCATCGCTTTAGGGTATGCAGATGAATCGTCACCGCTGAATAATTTTAAAACCGGAAGGGCTGATCAAAGCGAGATTCTTTACTGGTATGAATAAGAAGAGCAGATTGCCAAAATAATGAATAAGGCAATTTTTAGTTTTTGATCACTTCCGACAGTATTCTGATTGAATTATTGATCGTTGTCTCATCCGACATGGTGTAGTTAAGCCGCATGGTTTCAATGCCCTCCTCCTGGGATGTATAAAAATATTTACCGGGCACAAAAGCGACATTGCGCTTGACCGCTTTCCAGTACATTTCTTCCATATCGAAACCTTCAGGTCCCTCGACCCAGAGAAACATGCCGCCTTCAGGCCGTGACCATTTAAAATTCTTTGGAAAATAGGTGTCCAGAGCCGAAAGCATGGCTTCCTGTTTGGGACGGTACAAATCGATGATTTTCGGCAAATGCCTCTCCAGAAACCCTCCGGCAATATATTCGGCTGCCAGCGCCTGGTTAAAGGTGCTGGTGTGTAGATCGATTCCCTGTTTGACAATGACCAGCCATTTTTTAATCTGTTCGGGCGCCAGGCAAAACCCGATTCTAAGACCCGGCGCAAAAACCTTGGAAAGGGTGCTGATATAAACAACATTATCCGGCGCCAGGGCTTTGATGGGGGTAATATCTCGGCCGCGATACCGCAACGTACCGTAAGGGTCGTCCTCCACCAGCAGGGCATTGTAGCGGGTAATAATGGCGGCAATTTCACGGCGGCGCTCCAAAGGTATGGT
>JBATKU010000587.1:0-16243 GCA_049669725.1 Desulfobacterales bacterium | reverse complement strand
GGCATTCAGCGTACCCGGGTCATCGTCATGCACGCCTTTCCCAATGCGCTCTCGCCGGTGATCAATGTGATCGCCCTCAATCTGGCCTACCTGGTCGTCGGTGTCGTCATCGTGGAGGTGGTATTTGTCTATCCGGGCCTGGGCCAACTGATGGTGGACTCGGTGTCCAAACGGGATATCCCGGTGGTCCAGGCCTGCGGGCTAATATTTGCGTCGATTTACATCGGCCTCAACCTGACCGCCGATGTACTTTCAATTCTCAGCAACCCCAGACTGCGAAACCCAAGGTAAAGAGAGACATTGTATGGCCCTTTTCAAATTGCTCAGAAAATCACCGATCATTGCCCGTATCGGTATGGTAATGATCCTGTTGAATATCGCTGCCGCCATAATGGCCCCGGTAATCGCCCCTTACGGTGAGACCGAGGTGGTCGGTGATGTCTGGATGCCGATGAGCAGCGAACATTTTCTGGGCACCGATCATATCGGCCGCGACATGTTTACACGTCTGCTCTATGGTGCCCGCAACACCATCGCCATCGCCTTTGTGATTACGCTGTTTTCCTTCGCCGTCGGGATCAGCTGCGGGTTTTTCGCAGCGACCCTGGGTGGCTGGGTCGATTTGATAATAAGCCGCCTGGTGGACATCCTGATGGCCATCCCGGTCCTTATTTTTGCCCTGGTGGTGCTGGCGGTGGTCGGCAACTCCATACCGAAGCTGATTATGGTGATCGCTTTGCTGGATTCCA
Organism: Desulfobacterales bacterium; assembly: GCA_049669725.1. Lineage (GTDB taxonomy): Bacteria > Desulfobacterota > Desulfobacteria > Desulfobacterales > JAFDCJ01 > JAFDCJ01. The sequence goes on along the minus strand of JBATKU010000587.1, from coordinate 15,494 downwards.
CCCGGGTCTATCGCCTGTCACGGGCGGTTGCCATGGACATCGAGGTCATGGAGTATGTTGAAGCCGCACGGCTGCGCGGCGAGGGCACCTGGTGGCTGATGCGTCACGAAATCCTGCCGAACGCCTTGCCGCCGCTGGTGGCGGAATTTGGCCTGCGATTTTGTTTTGTATTTTTGTTTATTGCCGCCCTGAGCTTTTTGGGCCTGGGAATTCAGCCCCCGACGGCAGACTGGGGCGGTATGGTCCGTGAAAATTCGGGGGCGATTACATTCGGAATTTTTACGCCACTGTGGCCCGCCGGTGCAATTGCGTTTCTGACGGTCGGTGTTAATTTCATCGTCGACTGGTTTCTGCACGTCGCCAGCGGCTTAAAGGATTGAATATTCAATTGTAACAGGGATTTAAATGGGCAAGCTTTTAAAAATTAAAAAGTTGGTTATCGAGGGTTTCACTGATGAAAAATGGATCGAAATCGTACACGGCGTGGATTTAACCCTCAGCCGTGGAGAAGTTCTGGGCCTGATCGGGGAATCCGGGGCGGGCAAATCGACCATCGGGATGGCATCCATGGGCTACACCCGCCAGGGTTGCCGGATTGCTTCGGGATCGATCGTATTTGACGGCACCGAACTGGTTGAGGCAACTGCGCAGGTCAAAAAATCCGTCCGGGGTACGCGCATTGCTTATGTCGCCCAGAGTGCCGCCGCTTCCTTCAACCCGGCGCACCGACTTATAAAACAGTATGCCGAAGCGCCGGTCAGGCATGGGTTGATGAGTTTTGCCGAGGCGGAAAAAAACGCCGTTGAAATATATGAAAACCTGTTGCTGCCGGATCCTGAAAGAATCGGGTATCGCTACCCGCATCAGGTCTCCGGCGGCCAGCTGCAGCGTGCCATGGTGGCCATGGCCATGGCCTGCCGCCCCGATATCATTGTATTCGATGAACCGACAACGGCGCTGGATGTAACGACCCAGATCGAGGTATTGGCAGCCATTAAAAGCATAACCCGCAAATACAACACTGCGGCCATCTACATCACCCACGACCTGGCGGTGGTGGCCCAGCTGGCTGACCGCATCATGGTGCTGCGCTACGGCGATCTGGTTGAAGAAAACAATGCCCGCCAACTTCTGGCCGAACCCAAAAAAGAGTATACCCGCAAGCTGTTGTCGGTCCGTACCCTCAGAGAAGACAAGGATCTTTCCGCCTCGGAAAAAGATGTCATTCTCGAAGCAAAGAACATTTCGGCCAGTTACACCGGTAAGGAAAAGGTTTTGGAAGACATCAATCTCAAGGTTCGGCGCGGTCGAACCGTAGCCCTGGTGGGTGAATCCGGCTCCGGGAAAAGCACGCTGGCCCGGGTTATTACCGGCCTGCTACCGCCGCTGACCGGGAAAATTTTATACCGCAGTGAAGAGTTGGCGCCGGCTTTAAAATCCCGCACTCGGGAAAGCCTCAGAATAATGCAGATGATCTATCAGATGCCGGATACGGCTCTGAATCCCAGACAGAAAATCAGGAAGATCATCGGCCGCCCGTTGTCCTTTTACTTCGGTATGCGCGGCAAGGCGTGTGAAGACAGGATCCTGGAACTTCTGGACATGATCGAATTGCCGGACGACTATATTGAGAGATTTCCGACGGAACTCTCTGGTGGTGAAAAGCAGCGCATCTGCATTGCACGGGCCTTGGCAGCCAACCCTGAGTTGATCATCTGCGATGAAGTCACTTCCGCATTGGACCAGCTGGTGGCCGAAGGCATATTGGAACTCCTGCAGAATCTGCAAAATAAACTGCAGGTATCCTATCTATTTATCACCCATGACCTGGCAACGGTCAAAGCCATATCCGATGAAATTGTGGTCATGCTGCAGGGTCGCATTGTCGAACAAGGTGTTAAAAAAGAAATTTTGACACCCCCCCACCACGAATATACTCAACTGCTGCTTTCCTCCGTACCAGAAATGGACCCGGATTGGCTGGACAACCTGCTGGAGGAGCGCCGAGAAAACACTTAATCTATCCGGGCTCCCTGTTTTAAAATGTAAGCTCAAAAGCGGGCCAAAAAGCTGAACAAATAGTGGTGAGATCGGGTAGGGGAAAACGTATCTATCGGATTGTAAAATTGGCTGTAAGACTGGGTTGAGTATAAGGTGGAGATTATGTAAGCGGGATAAATGATAAAACAGTGATCTGCATCTCCAACTCATCAGTACCCTACTGCAATAATTAATCATTGTGATTGTTTTTATATTTCAAATAGAATATTCTGTTACCTGGACTACTTTCCAGGATTGTATAATAGTATGAGCAATTCACATTTTTACTGAATAAACCAATCCATGTTAGATTAACAAATGTAATTTGCACTTGTTAAGCCGGTTTAAACCGGTAAAAAAAAGTATTTTTTTGATCGGCAAATGAGCTCAAGAGGCCAACCTGCCTTCAAGTGAGCGTTTTGTAGGGGCTTAAATTACAGCTGTCGGACGTTAGGCTAGGTTTTAAAACCACTTAAAGACAGTCTCCTCATTAATCTCTGCCTGTCGCGCCGAAGCGATTCTAGCAAAGGTGCATATAATCCAAAAATTGCTGCCAAATCTGTATCCTTTTGCTCCGCACCGCTTGAAAATTTTCATGCGCCTGACCTCCTGCTGCCTGCCGGGAACGGTTACCAGCATCAATCCCGGTACCGGCGAGGCGGGCTGTGCCCGTGTGGGTGACCTCGGGCAGGATCTGGAAATTGTACCTTCGACGATTTCCCACCACATCAAGGAGCTTCGGCAGGCAGGATTGATTCGCATGGAGCGGCGGGGGCAAAAAATGGAGTGCTGGATTGATCCGGAGACCCTGGAGGCCTTGCAAAGTTTTTTTTCCTGATAACGAATCGGCTTTTTTTGGGATAAATATTTCGATAGTTCTCGAATAATGAAAAAGCCAGTTGTTTAAGTGTTTGGTATTTAGGGTTTCGTAAAATTGTTCTGTTGAGCTTTTTGAAAATTACCAGATACTAAAAACTTTTATAAACAAAATGGGAGGATATTATGGATATGGCAAGCAAAGAAATAATCCGGCAAGCGGTGAGAAATCGTTATGGCAAAATCGCCAGCGCGGGTTCTGTAGTCTCCGGAATAAGCCCGAGTGGGTCTTGCTGCGGGGAGTCTGGAACTGCTGGCGGAAAAAATTCGGCGTCAGCCTGCTGCGGTGGGTCTGACGTATCATCGGAGCAAATGTCGGCCCTGATGGGATATTCAAAGAAAGATTTCGACAGCGTCCCGGAAGGCGCCAATATGGGACTGGGATGCGGCAATCCCGTGGCCCTGGCTTCGCTTCAACCCGGAGAAACAGTTGTCGATTTAGGCAGCGGCGGAGGGTTCGACTGTTTTCTGGCAGCCAAACAGGTGGGGCACACTGGCAAGGTTATCGGTGTCGACATGACGCCGGACATGTTGAGCAAGGCCAGGGCAAACGCCGAAAAAATACAGGCTAAAAATGTTGAGTTTCGCCTGGGTGAGATCGAACACCTGCCGGTGGCCGACAACAGCGCAGACATCATTATGTCCAACTGTGTGATCAACCTTTCCCCCGACAAACAAAAAGTGTACCGTGACGCTTTTCGTATCCTCAAACCCGGTGGACGCCTGGCGATCTCAGATATTGTCGCCATCGCACCGCTGCCTGAGGAAATTCAGCAAAACCTGGAATTGGTGTCAGCCTGTGTGGGGGGAGCCTCAACATTCGATGAAACAAATGATATGCTTGCGAAGGCTGGCTTTGAAAATATAAAAATTACCCCTAAAGATGAAAGCCGCAAGCTCATATCAGAATGGACTTCGGGGGATAGTAAAAATGTCGGCGACTATGTTGTATCAGCCTACATTGAGGCGGTAAAACCGGGGTAGTTTTAATAATCTTTTTATCCGTATAAATCAGTGTTAATCTGTGTCCACAAAAACTAATAAAGGTAAAAACAGAAGTTGCATTTAAATCATGATAATGCTTAAAAAGCGTTAGGTTCATTCAAGCCCGCCCTTTGTTGCACCATAGGAGCAGAAGCAACAGGCTCCTTTTTCGATAAATTTCACTCGAAAAGGCAAAGTCTTATCTACCCGAATATGGACAAAAAAAAACAGGTGGGTTTCGCCAAAAATTAGCTGACTATGTGAGCGAACAGCTGGACAATATATTTTTAAACGAAGATCTGACGATCAATTACGAATCGATCGTTGATTTTATCATTCATCATTTTTTCAGAGATCTGGAAATATATTATACTAATTACTGCGTCATACCATCCAAAGCGCACTGTCATGCCAAAGCGATGATATGTTCGGAACTGACGAATGTCCTCAAAAAACATCGCAACGAAAAAATCATGCTGGTCGCCCATTCCATGGGGTCTATCATCGCTTATGATGTGTTGACCCTGGATGCTTCGGATGTGCCCATAGACACGTTTGTAACCATCGGCTCCCCCCTGGGGCTGCCCATCATTAAAGGCCGGATCGTTGCCGAGCGCAAACAGGGCCCTTCACAAAAAGGGATCTTGAAAACACCGGAAAATATACGCTCGCACTGGTACAACCTGGCGGATCTAAGGGACAAAATCGCTATCAATTACACCCTGCAGGATGATTTTAAAGAAAATGCCAACCACATCGGTCCGGTCGATAAAATCGTAACCAATGACTATGCGTTTGAGGACCAGAAAAACCCCCACAAGTCGTACGGCTATTTACGCACACCGGAAATGGCTGAGATTATCAGCGGATTTATCAAAGGCACCCAATGAACAACCCCGCCGCCCCGAGTAGCGGGATCTCCGCTTCTCTACGACAAGCAAAGGGGTATCAAACGGAAAATTTTAAACGCCCCAAGGGGCGGGGAATTAAACCTTTCCCCGCCTCTGGAGGGCTCGTCCGCCGCAGGCGGATTAAAAACTGTTTTCACTCAATGAAAGATTTACCCATACTTTGCAGCAGTTTTAAAACAATCGGTCGCTCACTGGACGGAACGCACGATCTGCAGGGGCACCGCGGGGCCCGGGGGAAAAGGCCCGAAAATACGATACCCGCCTTTGAATACTGCATCGAACATCAGATGACGACCATCGAGCTGGATACGAACGTAACAAAAGACAAACAGCTCATCGTCAATCACGACACCACCGTCAACGGTAAAATATGTCTTTACGAAGATGGTGAGCCGGCAGAGTTCATACCAATAGCGGATTTAACGGTTGAGCAGTTACGGCGGCTTGACTGCGGCTCAGCCGCCAATGCTGATTTTCCCGAGCAAATTCCGGTTGCCGGCGCGCGTTTGATCACCCTGGATGAATTCTTTGAATTTGTTCGCGCATACGAGGGCGATCACGCGCTACCGCATCCGATCCTTTTTAATATCGAGACCAAGTTCAGGGATAATCACGGTTTAAAAGAGATCCATGAAACTGCCCGGTTGATGGTGAATACCATCGAGGCGGCGGGTATGGCGGCCAGATCGACTGTGCAATCTTTCGTCCCGGAGGTCCTGCCTGAAATCAAGAAACTGAATCCCCGGATCAAGACCTCTGTACTTTTTAAACCCACTGTGCTTCAGGGATTTTTATTGAAACTGGGGTTCAATGCCAACCGGGGTTCAATTATTCAAAACGCCGCGACCCTAGCGGTGGATATCATCTCACCCCATTTTCTATATGTAAATGAAACATTTGTTCATTGCTGTCACGAAAAATGTATAAGGGTGCTTCCGTGGGTTGTAAACGAAGCGAAAAAGATGGAGAGATTTCTCAATTACGGGGTAGACGGTATCATATCCGATTATCCCGACCGGCTGTCCCGGGTTTACGCAAATTGGTCCGAACAAAAGGCCGGCGGCGTTGTATGACGGCCTCATCCTACAGTCTTGAGCTGGACCAGCTTCAGTTTGCATTCAAAACGGTACAAAGGAAATTGATTCTCTATCAAAGGAGCAGATAAATGAAAGTACTCGCGCTAAATTCCAGCCCCAGGGGAGCAGGGCAAAGCAAGACAAACCTGATGCTCACTCCCCTGGTTGAAGGCATGCAGGATGCCGGTGCCGAAGTTGAAGTAATCGAGTTGCGCCATAAAACCATCAAAAATTGTATCGGCTGTTACACCTGCTGGACAAAAACCCCCGGCAAGTGCATTCATAAAGACGACATGACCGTTGAGCTTTTTCCCAAATGGCTGGCATCAGATATGGTTGTATACGCCACACCGCTATACAACTACGGTATGAATGCGACCCTTAAAGCATTTATCGAGCGGACCTTGCCGTCGGTGGAACCCTTTTTTGAGATCCGGAACAATCGGATGCACCACCCTTTGCGATTCAAAGTCCCTGGAATTGTGATTCTTTCAGTGGCCGGCATGCCCGACGAGGGCCATTTCAAGGCCCTTTCGAATCAAATGAGGTATTCAACGGCAACGCCCGGCCGACAGCTGATGGCTGAAATCTACCGTCCTGCCGCAGAAATGCTGACCAACCCTGCCGTGAGAGACAAGCGTAACGAGATTTTGGAGGCCACCGCCCAGGCGGGCAGGGAGCTGGTCCGGTCGCAAATAATTTCAACCGCAACAATGGCAATAGTAACACAGCCGCTGTCGGACCCGAAGTCCTTTGCCCACTTTGTAAATGCCTTCTGGAGAACCTGCATGGCCGAAGGCGTGACGCCCAAGGAGTTTGGCAAGAAAAACCTGCGTCCCCGCCCCGATTCGGTGGAAGCCTTTATGCTTATAATGCCATTGGGCTTTAACCCCGATGGTGCCAAAGACATCAGGGCCACTTTGCAATTTGAGTTTACCGGAGAAATCAAGGGGGCCTGTCATTTTGCAATCGCAGACAACGCCATCACCGCCCAAGCCGGCCGAACTGAAAAACCCGATCTGACCATCACTTCCCCCTTTGAGGTCTGGATGGATATCATGATGGGCAAAGCTGATGGGGCCCAGATGCTGATGGAAGGCAAGTATGCTGCCGAAGGAAACATGGACTTGCTGTTGAATATGAGCAAGCTGTTTGGTTAGGCCGGTTTGCCGGTTAGATATTTGAAATTCTGAAATTGGTTTTAAATTTTCCTTTGAACATTCACATTTTCGATGTCGTAGGTCCGAAAAATCAATTTTTCACGCTCCCGTCGTTCTTTGGGAAAACCCACCGGCGCAATAGATTGTAATCGGTTCAATGCTTCCTCCTTTGAAGGCACGGCATCCAGCCCGTCACCAATTTTTTTACCGGTTACCGTGTCCAGCACAGCGGCGGTCTTGCCATCGGAAACCACCGCACAGGGGACCTGGTATTCATCCAGCAGTCTGGCGGCCGCAACAATTTCCCTTTCGCGGGATCCTAAAGATCCGGCGGCACACTTGATGACCATAAAGGACATCTTACCGCCGTCCACACCTACCACCAGATCCACCTGGGAGTGGTAGGGCTCACCACCAACGGTGATGTCAATGTCAACATCGACTTTGATATCTTCTTTGAGATACCCTTTTTCCTCCACCAAAAATTTCTCCACGGCCTGACGGTTTTCTTCCGCACCGACATTGGGCACTTCCCGACCGGTTACAAAATCCGTGATCATTGTGTAGGGTTTTGAAATATCTGCCATATGACTCTTCCTTAATTATTCATCTATTTTTCAAATCAGGTGTCTCAATTCTTTTAGCATCCACCCACAGTCCCTCCAAATCATAGAATTCACGCATCGGCTCATAAAATACATGGATGATCACATGCCCGTAATCGAGTAGTATCCAATGACCGTCTTTCGAGCCTTCCACACTGAGCGGCTTTATTTTGTGCTTTTTTAAGTCCGTTTTTATAAAATCAGCGATGGCGCCTACCTGCCGGTTCGAGCGTGCACTGCAAATGATAAAAATATCTGCAAACGAAGTCAGTTCGGCCACATCCAGGGCAACCACGTTCAAGGCCTTTTTACCCAGTACTGCCTTAACATAAAGATCCAGGGTGGGATCCATTTTTTGGGTCATAAATATATTCCTTTAGTTCTAATATATTCTGCCACCTTCTGCGACACTAAATAATTTATCGACCGGCCCTTGCTAATCTGGCGGCGTATTCCGGTCGAAGAAATATCCAGGGCAGTTACTTCAAAAACATAAATCGGTTTTTGGCCCCTGGCAAGGTATGCGGGCCGGGAAGCTAAATAGGAATAGTCCGCTGATAATCTGGCGGAAATGTAATCATCCATGACTTTCCAGGGGACGCCGCTCATCCGGTCACCGGCCTTCGGCCGATTGATAACAATTAAAGGGATCTGGATCAGCAATTCCCGGTAGGATTTCCAGGTATCGATTTCCAGAAAAGCATCCAGCCCCATGATTAGATATAACCGGGTTTCGGCAGACAGTGTCTTTTTGAAATGGTGCACGGTATCGATGGTATAAGACGGGCCGGACCGATTCAACTCAACATCGGAGACCTTAAGGCCGGAATCAGCCCCAAGGGCAAGGTTGAGCATGTGCAGCCGGTCGGCGGAGTCTGCCAGCTCGCCGGACTCTTTGTGAGGCGGCAGGGCTGCAGGAATCAAAAAGATCTCATCCAGCCCGAACCCTTCCCTGACTTCCACAGCCGCCCGCAGATGCCCTAAATGAACCGGATTGAATGTCCCGCCGAATAGGCCAATGCGCATGATTGCAATACCAGTTATCCGTTAATGGTTATTAGTTATTCGAAATACACTAAGTATGTTCGCAACCACTAAGAAATCTCAAATAACAAGCACCAAATCATAAATAAATTCCAATATCCAATGACCAAAACATTGGCGTTATGCAGAAAAGTCATTTTGAATTAAAAAAACTCGGACGGTTTCGAATTTTGAATTTTGGTCATTGTAATTTGTTTGATATTTGTGATTTGTATTTTATGATTTCAATTCAAATTTGTTTACAGCAGGGGTTCATCAATCAAGCTATATCGAATTTTATTTTTCACGGATTTGCCCATTGCCCTGCACCACAAATTTGGTTGTGGTCAACTCCTCCAGCCCCATGGGTCCGAAGGCATGCAGTTTGGAAGTGCTGATGCCGATTTCGGCGCCGAGCCCCAGCTGTCCGCCGTCATTAAACCGCGTTGATGCATTCACCAGCACCACGGAGGAATCAGCCTCTCGCACAAACCGTTTGGCGCGCTCATAATCGCGGGTGACGATGGCCTCTGTGTGATTGGAACTGTATGCGGCAATGTGGACCAGAGCCTCATCCATATCTTTAACCACCTTGACGGCCAGAATTAAATCCAGATATTCCGCCGGCCAATCCGACGCCTGTGCTTTTTGGGCATCGGGTAGAATACGGCAGGCCTCAGCACAACCTCTGAGTTCCACGCCCGCCTCACCAAACCGCCCGGCCATGGCCGGCAAAAATGCTTCCGCCGCCGACTGGTGCACCAGCAGGGTCTCCATGGCATTGCAGACACCGGGACGCTGGACTTTGGCATTAAAGCAAATATTTTGGGCCATCTCCAGATCGGCATCGATATCTACATAAATATGACATACTCCTTTGTAGTGCTTTAACACCGGAATTTTTGAGTTCTCCACCACCGAACGGATCAGTCCTTCGCCGCCCCGGGGAATGATGAGGTCAATAAACGCTTCCTGGTTTAGAAGCGCATAAACAGCCTCGCGCTCCCGAACCGGCACCACCTGAACCGCTTTGTCCGGTAGTTCGGAATTTTCCAGGGCTCGTTTGATGATGGCCGCCAGTGCCTGGTTGGAATAAAAAGCCTCTGATCCGCCGCGCAAAATGACGGCATTGCCGGCCTTCAAACACAACCCGGCGGCATCGACTGTCACATTCGGCCTTGATTCGTAAATAATGCCGATAACCCCCAGCGGAATCCGCATGCGGGCGATCTGCAGACCGTTGGGCCGAATCCAGGTCGGGCTCATGGTGCCGACCGGATCATTTAAACCTGCGACCTCATTGAGCCCGGCAACCATGGCATCGATGGTCGCATCTTTTATGGTCAGCCGGTCGACCATAGCGCCGGAAAGCCCCATTTCTTCTGCTCTTAAAAGATCTTTTTTGTTTTCTGATTGAATGAAGCCCGTTTCTTTTTCAAGCCCGGCGGCAATAGCGAATAAAGCGGTATTTTTTTGCTCGCTGGAAACACGGGCCAGTTTATTGGCCGCATCCCTGGCCGCCCTGGCCATGTCTGTGATGATTGCTTCTATGGTCATTTTTATGTTCCGCTGGTTAAACTTAATTTGGGGTTAGCAAGCTTTGTGGGCAACAAATTCACGATACTCGATGACAGAGGGAGAAAAGTGCGCCTTAGTCATTGAGAATCGAGTATTTATACATCAATCACCGTTGTAATGGCAAGATTATCCCGGTGAATGATCTCATCGTAGGATTTGTGCCCCAAGACCTGTTTTATATGATTGGATTTCAGGCCCAGAATTTTTTTGATTTCCGAAGAACTGTAATTGACCAGGCCGATGCCCAGAATCTCATTGTGCCGGTCTACAAATTTCACCGGCGCACCAACCCCAAAATCATCTGCCACTTCCAGAATACCGCTGGGCAGCAGACTTTTGCCGTTCCTTAAAAGCGCGTTGGCGGCACCGTCATCTATTTTGAGGATCCCCTGGGGTTTTAACGAGAAAGCGATCCAGCACTTGCGACTGGCCAGCCGTTGTGTTTTGGGCACAAAAAAGGTTCCGTGTTTTTGTCCGGCAAACAGCTTGAGCAGAATATTCGGTTTATCACCCCGGGCAATCACCATGGGCACACCGGCCGAATTGACCTTGCGGGCGGCTTTAATCTTGCTGATCATGCCGCCGGTTCCCAGTGCACCGGGAATGTCACCGGCATAGCGCTCGGTATCTTTGGTTATGCGGGTAACCCTGGTGATCAATTCGGCTTCCGGATACACCCGCGGATCCTGGGTATACAAACCGTCGATGTCCGTCAGGTTGATCAGAACATCAGCATCCATCAGGAGGGTGATCATTGCGGCCAGATTATCGTTATCGCCCAGTTTAATCTCCTCGACCCACACGGTGTCGTTTTCATTAACAATGGGTATCACCTTCCATGACAACAGGGTGTTGAGGGTGTTACGGGCGTTTAAATAGCGTTTGCGGCTGGATAGATCTTCACTGGTCAGCAAGATCTGGGCAACTTTCTGACGGTAACGACCAAAAGCTTTCTCGTATTCCAACATCAAACCGGCCTGACCGATGGCGGCCACCGCCTGTCGTTTAGGAAGCTCATCGGGTCTTCTGGCAAGACCCAGTTTTTTAACACCTGAGGCCATAGCTCCAGAAGACACCAGGATCACCTCCAGGTCATGGTCAATTAATTTACAGATTTGGCGGGCAATAGACCGCATGGCTTTTAAATTCAACCCATTATCTTCGGTCAACACATTACTGCCCACTTTAACCACGGCCCGTTTGGCCTGCTCAAAACTTAATTTATGGTTCAATGTCATTACTCTGGTCCCGGTTATCATCTTCAAGATACTTAATCATTGTTGAGTTCAGCTTATCAACCCCTTTACGGGTGACAGCCGATATTTGAAGCACTTCACGATCTTTGAAGGCTGCCAGAAAAGCTTCGACTGCCTCTTTTGTATCGGGCAAATCCAATTTGTTTAAAACCACTATCCGGGGCTTTTCCTTAAGCTTTGAGCTGTAACTGGCCAGTTCCCGATTGATGGTTTCGTATCCTGCCAGAGGGTTTTGCGGATCAACAGTCGAGATGTCGATAAGGTGGACCAGGACCCGGGTGCGTTCAATGTGGCGTAAAAAGCGCGTACCGAGTCCCACCCCTTTGTGGGCGCCTTCAATCAAACCCGGTATATCGGCCACCACAAACGGTTCTCCCCAGCCGGCCTGAACCACACCGAGGGTCGGCGTCAGGGTGGTAAAAGGGTAATCCGCAATTTTAGGGGTTGCCGAGGAGATGACACTGATTAGGGTCGATTTGCCGGCGTTGGGCAGGCCGATGATTCCCACATCAGCCAGAAGTTTGAGTTCGAGTTTAAGTTTCAGGAATTGTCCGGGCTCACCGGGCTGGGCGAAGCGCGGTGCACGGTGGGTGGAGGATTTGAAGCGGCTGTTGCCCTGGCCGCCGCGACCGCCTTCGGCAATGATAAAGGTTTCGTCGGGATGGATGAAATCTTTTATAATTTCAAGGGTTTCTTCATCGATGATGAGCGTTCCGGGCGGAACTTCGATGATAAGATCATCGGCTTTTTTGCCGGTTTTCTGCTTTCCCTGGCCGTGGGACCCGTTTTTGGCTTTAAACTGGCGTTTGAATCGAAACGGATATAAAGTACGTCGGTGCGATGAACTTTTAAAAATTACATCACCGCCCTTACCCCCATCGCCGCCATCAGGTCCACCGCGGGGAATAAATTTTTCGCGCCGGAAACTCACACATCCACGGCCGCCGTCTCCGGACTGAACGGTAATGAACGCTTCATCAAAAAATTTCACTCTGCATAAACACTGACTTTTTTGCGCGAACGACCATACCTTTCGAAGGTAACCCGGCCGTCGATTTTGGCAAAGAGCGTATAATCTTTACCCATTCCTACGTTTTCACCGGGATGGATTTGAGTTCCCAGCTGCCGCACCAGAATATTGCCAGCCTTTACCGGTTGGCCACCATAGCGCTTGACGCCGCGTCGTTGTGCATTGCTGTCGCGACCGTTTTTAGAACTGCCGCCTGCTTTTTTATGAGCCATCGTTGGACTCCTTTTAACCTTTAGATACTAAATAAAATCCGATCTTTATTACTCTTTGGCCTCTTCTTTGGGCGCCGCTTTCTTGGCAGCCGTCTCTTTGGCTGCCTCCTTCTTGGGTGCCGCTTTCATGGCCTCGGGTTGCTTGATTTCCGCCTCGGCCTCGGCTTTGGGTTCGGCGGCTTTAGGGCCTTTGGTACCCTTGGCGTTGATACTGTCTATCAGCACCGCTGTAAATTCCTGGCGATGCCCATTTTTGCGGCGAAACCGTTTGCGCCGTTTGTATTTAAAAACGATAATCTTTTTAGCTTTGGCCTGTTCCACAATGTGCCCCTCAACCGCGACACTATCGAGTAACGGCTGACCGATGCGGACGTTTTCTCCGTCGGAAAACATCAATACCCGGTCAAAGATCACGGGACTGCCGACATCCCCGGAAATCTTCTCAACTCTTAATACTTCGCCCTGCTGGACTTTATATTGTTTGCCGCCTGAATTAACTACCGCGTACATCGGATTGGCCTCCTGTAACCTATATTTTAATGTCCCTTCCAAAATTTGCAAATATTAATCTTTACGAAGCATTTGTCAAGAAAAATTTGTATTTTACAAAGATCTAGGCGGCTATTTTCTAATAAAGGGTTATGCCAGCCGGCATATTATTAAGAGTCTTGCAATTTATTATAGAAATGGACATATCATCTATCATTCATATATTTACCTGATCAAGCAATCAACCACACACCGGAGGCGTTTTGAACACTACCCTCAACTACAAGATCATTCACTGGGACACGGCATCCAATAAAGAAAAAGACAAAAAGCTTCTCGGAGAAGAACCGCTTTCGATTCGGGTACAGGGAAATCCTTACTCGGTTGTGATGCGTACACCGGGAGACGAAATTGCCCTGACGGCAGGATTCTGTCTGACCGAGGGCATCATCGATTCAGCGGATGATTATACCTCGATGGCTTTCTGCGACGGCGAGGATACCAATGTCATCGCCGTCACCTTAAAGCCTGGTCGGCGGGATAAAATAGCCGAAATCCTTGACCGCCGGGGTTTTATCAGTCAGACCAGCTGCGGTCTTTGCGGTAAAGAAATCGTAAAGGACCTTTTCCAGATTATCCAGCCCCTTACGGACGATGTCCGCCTTAACGGCAAAGAGGCGCTGGCCTGTCTCGAAAATATTAATCAATACCAACCGCTGCGCAAACAAACGCGTGCCGCGCATGCCGCTGTTTTGTACAGCTCGCAATTTGAGTTTTTGGCGGCTGCAGAAGATGTCGGGCGCCACAATGCACTCGACAAAGTCATCGGCCAGGTCGTGCTGGACCGCAAACTGGACCAGGCATGCCTGTTGACCCTGTCATCACGCATCAGCTACGAGCTGGTCCAAAAAGCTGCCCGGGCCCGCATCCCCATCATTCTCGCCATATCGCGTCCCACCGCTCTGGCGGTGGAGCTGGCTGCGAAACTCAATATCACCCTGGCGACACTGGCGGACGGCCCCGGATTATACATTTTCTGCGGTGCCCACCGCTTAATCGGATAAATCAATTTGAGAAGCTGTCTCTTCAAAAACTGTCTCAAAAAAGTAGATTGCGTTCAAGAGCAAGGCGTCCGGCGAATTTAAAGCGGAGCGTACACGTTAGTACGTGAGCATTTCAATTCGTTGGACAACGCAGCTATTGAGCGTAAGATGCATTTTTGAGACAGCTTTTTAGGATCGCCCGATCCCTAAGAACACTCTCATGTAGGCCCGCAGCTTGATGATGAAGACAGTGGCGCCAATTCCGGCTGAACTGTCACCGTTTCCGGTGGCTTGGGTGGTTTTTCTGCTCTGCGTTTTAGACGTGAAGAAATTAAGTTGTAAACCGGTTTGATTGACAACAGCACCACCACCAGTGCCCCTGCCCATTGCAACCAGAGCGGAACCAGCTCAGAGGCCTGTCCCACGATGGCCTGAGCTGAAAAACCCCAGTACCCATAAATTTGGTCGAGCAGCAGTCCGAAAATCACACTGCAGACAGCAATCGACGACAGATAAATGGCCGTGGCACGTTTGCCCAGGGTGCCGACCAGCACCGTCAGAGAAGCCAGGTTAGTCGCCGGACCGGCCAGCAAAAACACCAGGGCCGCACCCGGGCTGACGCCTTTTAAAATCAGCGCGGCCGCGATAGGCGTCGAGGCTGTGGCACAAATATATAAAGGAATACCGACGGCCAGCATGAGCAGCATGGCCGGCAGACCCGATCCGAGATACCGGCTGAAGATGTCATCCGGAATCAGGACCGTGATGATGCCCGCCAGCAGCAATCCAAAAAGAAACCAGGCCGCAATATCGTTCCAGAGGTCTTTGAAAGCATAACCGAATCCGGCTCTCAGCTTTTCAAAGAAGGTGTGGTGCCGGCTGTGTTCTTCCGGTGTGCAATGGACACCATCACAGCAGCCGTCCACCGGGCATCTGAGATCCGGTATGATTTCCCGGGCTTCTTTGTTGTAGCTGAAAAGATTTTCGGAAAGACCGGCGACAAAGGCCGTAACAAAGGCGACAAGCGGCCGTGCCACCGTCATAAGGGGATCCAGCAGGGCGTAGGTAATCGAAATGGAATCAACACCGGATTCCGGGGTTGAGATTAGAAAAGCGGTCGTGGCACCTCGGCTGGCACCCTGTTTCCGCAGCGACACGGCTGCCGGTAATACACCGCAGGATCACAACGGGATGGGAATACCCAGAAAGGC
>JBATKU010000586.1:0-2885 GCA_049669725.1 Desulfobacterales bacterium | reverse complement strand
GCCCATAACTACATTTGGGGAAAGACGGAATTAAAAATGTAAAACTTCGGCAAAAAAAGTGCTTGACAAAGGATACCCACATAGAAGCAGATAGCAAAATTGGGCCTTTTCTTGAAAAAAATCTGTAAATTGCAGATTTGACTGATGAACGTCAATTATAATACCCGCCTGACGACAATTAAAATTCCCGAAATTAAAAACTGAAAAAATCTGATAAACCCATCCAAATCTTCATCGGAAAGGAGCGGATTGGATGGTCACAGATCAACAGGTCAGGAGGTTGTTCAAATTGGTACAAACAGAAAAGAATTTCGGGATGGCGGCAATCAAGGCGGGAATGGATGAGAAGACCGCCCGCAAGTATCGGAGACTGGGCAAACTTCCCAGTGAATTGGAGACAGCGCATACATGGAGGACGCGCAAAGACCCATTTGAAGATGTCTGGCATGAGATTAAATCGATGTTGGAGATCAATGCGGGTTTAGAGGCCAAGACCATATTCGCGGAGCTGCAGCGGCGCAATCCGGGCCAGTTTGCCGATGGGCAGCTGCGCACTTTGCAGCGACGCATTAAAGTCTGGCGGGCCTCGGAAGGTCCGGCAAAAGAGGTGTTTTTTACTCAGCTTCACCACCCCGGAGAGCTGAGCCAGTCGGATTTTACCCATATGAACAAACTGGGGATCACCATCGGTGGCAGGCCGTTTGATCACCTGATCTATCATTTTGTTTTAACGTATTCCAACTGGGAGACCGGCAGCATCTGTTATTCGGAAAGCTTTGAGAGTCTAAGCGCCGGAGTTCAAACCGCATTATGGGAGCTTGGTGGGGTTCCGCAAAAGCACCGTACGGATTGTCTGACCACCGCGGTGCAAAAGACCAGTCACCCAGAGGAATTTACCCGGCGTTACCAGGATCTGTTAGATCATTACGGTCTGAAAGGATGCAAGACAAATCCAGACAGTCCCCACGAGAACGGTGATGTGGAGCAACGTCATTACCGGTTTAAACAGGCGGTTGATCAGGCCTTAATGTTAAGAAACAGTCGCGATTTTGCCGGTCGCAGTGAGTATGAGCAATTTGTTGGCAAGCTGTTTAGACAGCTCAATGCCGGCAGAACCAAACGGTTTTTGGAGGAGCAGGCTGTGCTGCGCCGGTTGCCGAAGCATCGAATCGAGGCCTGTAAAAAAAGTACAACCAGAGTTGGACCCAGCAGTACCATCCGGGTCAATCACAACGTCTACTCGGTGGACAGCAGACTGATTGGCGAACGCATTGGGGTTTATCTTTTCATGGAGCATCTGGAGATATGGTATGGGCAGAAAAAAATCGATACCCTGCCGCGGCTTCGTGGTGAGAGCAAACACCGGATCAATTATCGTCACATTATCGACAGTCTGGTACGAAAGCCCGGGGCATTTGAAAACTACCGCTATCGCGAGGATCTATTCCCCACCAGCCGATTCCGCATTGCCTATGACAATTTAAAACACCGACATTCCCGAAGCATAGCGGCCAAGCAATATTTGAATATTTTGCATCTGGCGGCCCGGCAAAGTGAAACGGCGGTTGATGATGTTTTACGAATGATGATCGATAAAAATATGAGCATCTGCGATGAGCAGGTCGAAGCATTGGTACGTTGCAGCCAACCGGTTGCAGTCGCCACAAGGGTGCGTATCCCGTCAGTGGATCTGACTTGCTATGATCGGTTGCTCGAGGAGGTGACGTCATGATCAATATCCATGAACAGATCCTCGACTATCTCAAGCAGCTTCATATGCCCGCCATGCGTGGATGTTATGAACAGATTGCTGAGCAGGCGCGAAAAGAATCGTTTAGCTATGAGCAGTATCTTGTTGAACTGCTCAAGGTCGAGTGCGAAGCGCGTCGGCAAAATCGGATTGCCCGCAATCTTCGCGCTTCTAAACTGCCGACATCTAAAACGTTTGCCAATTTTGACAAAAACCGGCTGCCGGCCAAGGTGGCTGCGCATTTAAATGTTTTGGCTAACGGCTCCTTTTTGAAGCGTTGCGAAAATGTATTGGCCTTCGGCAATCCAGGCAGCGGCAAAACCCACCTGTTATGCGCCATCGGTCATCAGCTCATCGAACAGGGCAGACGGGTTCTGTTCATCGGCTGCAGCCAGTTGGTACAAGATCTGCTGATTGCCAAAAGGGATCTTGCGATGAGCAAATTGCTAAAAAAACTCTCACGCTATGATGCGGTTATCATCGACGACATTGGATACGTCCAGCATAGCCGTCAGGAGATGGAAGTGCTCTTTACATTGCTGGCCGATCGCTACGAACGCGGCAGCCTGATGATTACCAGCAATTTGCCGTTTTCTAAATGGGAGCAGATTTTTAAAGATCCGATGACGACCGCCGCTGCTATTGATCGCCTGGTACATCACAGTATGATTTTGGAGCTCAACATTGAAAGTTACCGCATGGAAGTGGCCAGGAAAGGTAAGAGCAAAAAACTTGATGGCCCGGTAAAGGGCTCTAAATGAGGGGATTTTGGGTAATGCTAACCTATGGGCCAGACAGAGATCGTTGATTGTAGGGCATTCTGGTAAGCCCTTTTCCGGCAAATCAAAGATAGGAGAAAAAATATGGAAAAAACCGTTTACAATCCGCAAAAAGGCAGGCTGGAAACAATTAATATCGATTTTACGGATGAAAACACAACCTGGTTTGACGACCATGAAAAAATTGAAGAAATTTATATGATAACTGATTTTGAAGGAGGCCTGATAATTGGCGGTTTAAATTATGATTATCCAATTTTTGTTTATGATGTATCAAGATCCGATATTAATGATGACCTAAAAAAGGCGTTGGATTTGAAAAAGACGTACACGCAGACTTAGGAACAGCTTTTGCC
>JBATKU010000585.1:0-3363 GCA_049669725.1 Desulfobacterales bacterium | reverse complement strand
GGACAAGGCAGAGGAATTTACATTCGTTACTATAGACCACAAGCGCCTGAATGTGGCTGAAGCATGGAGACAGAAAAATAAGAATAAATTGGCCCGGGCACGCATGCGTTTTATTGGATATGTACTTCAAACCGGTGGATTGCTGCCTTTTCTTTCCGTTTACGACAATATCGGTTTAAGCTTGTTTGGACTGGGTCAACCTGCGCAAGAAGCGGTTAAAAAGCTGGCGGTTAAACTTGGGATTGAACGTCATCTGCAAAAATACCCTATGCAACTCTCGGTTGGAGAACGACAGCGTGTAGCTATTGCCCGAGCCATGGCGCACGAACCATCGGTTGTCATTGCTGATGAACCCACAGCCTCACTTGACCCAATAAATGCGACAGAGGTTATGGGAATTTTTACTCAAATTGCTGATGAAAAAGACGTGACCTTCATTGTCGCGACCCATGAATGGGAGCGTGTGAAAGAACTTGGATTCCGACGCATAAAATTCAGCCTTGACCGAGACCCGGCAGATGGGACTGTGCGTGCTAAAGCTACTGGTTAAACAGAGGAAGAAATGCACAGGCTAAAAACTATTATCCGTTTGTCATTATACGACTATGTGCATGAGCGCTTGCTTACGATATGCGCTGTGATGGGTCTGGCGGCAATCTTGGCTCCTTTGCTGGTTTTATTTGGCGTAAAGAGCGGGATTATCAGTACTATGGTGGATCGTTTGGTTAAAGATCCACGAAACTTAGAAGTATCACCGATCGGAAGTGGCAGCTATAGCCCTGAATGGTTTTCGACAGAAGGTAAGCTCCCTGAGGTGGCATTTCTCATCCCCCAGACACGATCAATTGCCGCGAACATGCTTCTTTCCAATTTGGGGGACAAGCGGTCTTATACACTTGCGGTAGATTTAATTCCCACAGATGAAGGCGATCCGTTGTTGGAAAAGTGGGGTAAGATACCAAAAAATAATAAGGAGGTCGTTCTATCAGCATCAGCTGCACGAAAATTGAATACGCACATCGGACAGATCGTTACCGGTAGAGTCGGTAGATCTCTGGCTGGGAAAAAGGAACAGGTAACAATTGATTTGAAACTGGCCGCGATACTTCCGATTGAAGCCTTCTCAAGGGATGCGGCCTTCGTCCGGCTGACTTTATTGAAAGCAACGGAAAATTACAGGGATGGTTTTAGCTCAAAATTATTCAGTTGGCCGGGAAAATCACCTCCAGCTGGTACTATCGATTATCCAAGTTTTAGGCTTTATGCTCGTTCTATCTATGACGTGTCTATACTGCGAGACCGGTTGGAAAGTCAGGGGTTGGAGATCTATACAAGGGCAGAAGAGATCGAAATTGTACACAGTTTAGATCGATCTTTCAGCCTTATCTTCAAAATCATTGCTATAGTCGCAGTTTGTGGTTACTTTGCATCAATGGCAAGCAATATCCTTGCAAATGTTAATCGAAAAAAGCGCCATTTAGGAATAGCCAGTCTCATCGGTTTTTCAACTAAAAACATTATTTGGTTTCCAATTGTACAAGCAGTTGCTACAAGCGTACTGGGTACCGGACTTGCGACCTGCCTTTATCTTATTTCCGAGTTAGTTATTAATAGGCTTTTTGCTGATTATATTTCAAAAGGCGAGTACGTCTGCAAGATTTCTATCGGCCACATACTGATTGCCTTTATCTTAACTGTATTCTTATCAATCCTCGCTTCAGGCTATGCTGCTTTTCAAGTTGCGAAAATAGAACCTTCCAAGGTTATCCGTGACATTTAGTTCGGTTTGGCCAAAGTTTTTTCGAAATCGAATTCGATCATATGGAATGGAGCAAAAAAGTGAATATGAATGTGCCTGATTCACTAAAAAATCAGCTAAAATTTATAGGAAGCTTCCTTATTGGATTAGTACTGGTCCTGTCAGGCGAGTTTGTTATGGCGCAGGATTGTCCCACAAAAAAATACAAGCGTTCTTCCCAAACTCCCATTGTTAAGGATATGGTGAATCCGATTCCTTCTGACTATGATTTTGAATTACCGATGCCCTGTGGCGGAAGAATTATACTACGTCATGTCTGCATCCCCGTAAAGTCATTATTAGATGATTTTCAGCTGAGCCTTGGCTGCGAGGATTGCAGACGTCAAGGTGAAGGCTATATGGAAGCAAGGCGTATAGAACAAATATCAGGAGCGTTCACACTCGGCGATTTGCCTGAATCCTGGAGTGCCAAATTGCTTGATTTTGCGGAAAAAGGAGATGGTAGATGTACGATTTCAGATAGAGAACATCCAAACACCCTTTACTTCTTCATAGGAAAATATGAAGTCTCAAGTTGGCAGTGGCAGACCGTCATGAATGACGAATGCCCGGGATGGGATCAGCCTTTCAAGTCTGACGATCCACGTCCGAAAACAAATGTTTCATGGTTTGAGGCTGTTGATTTCACCAGGCGCTATATGCAATGGCTTTTGAAGAATGCGCAAGATTTGCTGCCTCAATTCCCTGACGGACGATATGCTTTTATCCGCTTACCGACTGAAGCCGAGTGGGAATATGCTGCCAGAGGGGGGCATATGTTAACCGATTCTGGATTGAATAACGAAGAATTCTTTCCCCTTAGAAACCGACCTTTGTCTGACTATGCTGTCTATACTCAAGCAGGAGCTGCCAAACCGCCGGATAAACTTGCGTGGATTGGTACAAAGTGCCCCAATCCATTAGGCCTTTTTGATACAGCAGGAAACGCTGCCGAGATGCTGTTTGAGGCATTTCGATTTTCTATCGGCTCACGGTTGCATGGAGCAACAGGCGGATTTGTTATTAAAGGAGGAAGTTATCGCAAAGGCAGGGCTGAAATTATGCCAGGAAGACGAGAGGAGATGCCCTTTTTTCTTGAAACCGGGGAATTTTCCAGCAGTGATTTAGGATTCCGGATTGTACTATCGGCAATTGTTACTCCCCATAACCGCAGAACGATGCTAAAGCACGATTGGGCACAATTATCAGAACAAAACAGGCTATTCGAACAATCGAGTATATCTCAGAAAAGCACAACTGTCCTTGATCAAAGTAAGGATTTCGTTAAAGAGTTAGAGCGGCTTGCCGAATCGGCGAATAATAGCGCAGAAAAACAAACATTTAAATCAATAGCAAACTTTGTTAATAATGTTAAAGATACATACGAAGAAAAAGAGAGCAATGCGATTGAAGCTCTCATATGGAGGGCGCTCTTCAATGAGGAATATATAGTCAAATACAAATCACAGCATACTCAATTGCAGAAAGAACTTAAAATGCTAAAAAGCCTGAGTACCCAAACCATACCTGAAACAGAGACTGGATCTATAGCCATAAATATATCC
>JBATKU010000584.1:0-8192 GCA_049669725.1 Desulfobacterales bacterium | reverse complement strand
CTATGCTGAGCCCTTAATAACACAGCATATGAAAGCCTCCGGCTCGCCCGCAGGGTGAAAATTAATGAGATAAAATCGACCATCATCCTTTTTACTGATTAAGTATTTGGTTGTACTGCTTTAATTCTCTCACCCTACTGTTATTTATTATTATTTAAACTTCTCATTAATTTTCATGCAAGATTCAGGTGATACTTGCTTACCTCTTTTGCATCTTAGCGAAGAGACGGTCAAGAGGGACGGCTGCAAAGGAAGATGCATAGTCCGACATGGCGTAAGCTATAATGAGTTCACCATTATTTATGATGGCGCCGCACGAATAGACCACGTTTGGCACGTATCCTTCCCTTTCTTCTTCATTAGGCATCATAAGGGGATCTTCCAGCCTGGCTATGATTTTCGAGGGATCGTGCCTATCAAGGAGCATTGCCCCAAGGCAATACCGTCTCACCGGGCCCACCCCATGGGTGACCACCAACCATCCCTCGTCGGTTTCCAGAGGAGATCCGCAGTTACCTACCTGGAGAAACTCCCATGGATGCTCTGGTTCCAGTATTTTTTTTGCATCCGTACTCCATACATTTATGCTGTCCGAGAACAAGATATAATGGCTGACGCCGTCAAGACGGGCCAGCATTACATACCGGCCCTTTATCCTGCGCGGGAACAGCGCCATGCCCTTGTTTCTGGCATATTCACCTTTTATCGGCTTAACCGTGAAATGCCGGAAGTCCTGCGTGCTTATGAACTTGGGAAGGATTCCATGTTCGCTGTAAGCGGTATAGGTGGAATAATAGGTGACAGCGCCATCGTCCTCCGTGAATCTTACAATGCGCACATCTTCAACGCCCTTGTTTTCCATCAATGAAAACGGAAAGATAACCCGCTCGGAGAGGGCCGTATCGCGAGAGAATTCCATCTCATAGTGTGATTCCGCCACGCGTTCTATGGCATCTATAACCCGTCTATCCTGAAAGGGCAGGTCACGGCCCTCGGTATACTTCCCGATCGCGCCGAGAAGATTACCGTAGATAAACTTATCTTCCAGCTCGCCCATAAGAGAGTTTATTATCTTATTATATGCATCTTTATGTTCAAGTCCTGATCTCCTTTCGATTAAGATAAGCCATATTCGTTTGATAAAGTGATCCTTGGTATACACGTGTCTCTTGATCTTATCGGGAATCTCCACAAGCTGGTCCACAGGCCTGAAAATTAGTTCATTTTCTTTTGTCAAGATACCACTTCTGAATACAATGGAAGATATGTGACCTTCTCCTGTAGCCCTGAAGCTCACGATCACCCGCCTCTCACCTTCTTCAAGGAACTCCTGGTTTGGGTCTTCCACAATGGAAGGATTAAAAAGGGCTGCTGATTCAATGGAATATTCCATGGTAAAATAGGAACCTATGAGCAACATCCTCTCAGTTGAGATATCGCCAGGATCAAAACTTAGCTCCTGTTCAAGGATCGTCTTTACTTGATCATAGTGATTTTGAAATAGGGCGCTTATTTTCCTATGCCTTTCAGAAAAATTTTCAAAGACATGGTTGAGGATAGAGTGTACCTTATCTTCCGAAAGTTGAATTACCTTGTCCACGAGACTTCTTGCCCTCTCAGCCCCAGACATAGAAAACCTGGCGATTACTCTCTTGGGATCCGGGTAAAACTTAGTCTTCAGTCTTCTTACAGATATCATTACATCTTCCTTCCGAAAATTATTCAAGCCTGATAGGTTATATGGGCTGTTGATCTGTGGCTAACCGCGGGCAGCACCCCATCTCTATTGTATCTCCGCCATCAGGTTGAGAACACCCTTGATACCGGTAATGATTGCATCCTGTCCCTGAATGGTTCTGTTGGATCTTGAAACAAGAACTTTGCGATCGGCCCCTATCATTGCTGCCGTCTTCTTCATTCTGGCAAGCTCCCTTCTGCCGGGGCTGGTTGTCAATTTCATTTCAAAAGCCCATAGCTTGTCCTTAATCCGCAAAACCAGATCTATTTCGTAACCATCACCTGTTCTGAAGAAAAAAGGTTCGTAAGGAACTCCCCGATTGTTAAGCACAGCAAGAATCTGTTCGATCACCCAGCCTTCCCAGCTGACGCCCACCCAGGGCTGTACGATCAAATCCTCTGTGCTGTGGACATCCATCAGCGTGTGCAGTAGTCCCGAATCCCGCCAGTATACTTTCGGGCTTTTAATGAGCCGTTTCCTGATGTTCGCCGTATAAGGCGCAAGCTTCCGAATTAAAAAGGTTTGCTCCAGAAAATCGAGATAGCCGTTGACGGTGTGATATGACAGGCCCATACTCTTTCCGATCATACTCGCATTCCAGGCTAAGCCATGGGAGGCCGCTAACATTCTGAAAAAACGTTTGGTAATAGGTGCAGTCGCCGGCAGACCCCACACAGGCAGATCTCTCATAGCCAATAAATCAAGGTAGTTTCTCTGCCACTGCGGGTATTGCCCCCCTTTTAACATACCGCCATCCGGAAACCCACCCATCAGCCACAAATCATCAATCGGCTGTCTGGCCAACTCCTTTAAAGACAGTGGACCTAACTCGACCAGAGCAATACGCCCGGTTAAAAACTCAGACACCTGCTTCATCAAACCGGGGGAGACCGATCCCAGAATAAGGAATCGGCCGTTTCTTTTCCTATCCAGATCGATAGCAGATCGAATCCGCGGAAATATTTCCGGAAAATTTTGAGCTTCGTCCAAAATAACGGGTACTTTTGATCCGGCAACTTCATCCCATTGCAAATCAAGTCTAAGGCTGTCCTGCTCCAGTTCAAGATCAAAATATACCTTTGAAAAGGTTCTGGCCAGTGTCGTCTTTCCCGATTGCCGGGCTCCCAGAAGGGCAACCGCCGGATAGTTTTTCAAACGCTCTTTGATCAAAGCAGCAAGATGTCGCTTAATCATATCTTGTATTATAGAAGTTTATCTCTAATTTGCAAGAAAAAATATACTTGCACCCCTTTGACCGGATTTGTCAATGGTGTTTGATAGGATGTTTATGAATCGGCACAATTACCGATATAAATGTTAAATCAGAACCAACGGCCAAATAGAGTGAATTTGAGGGACATAAGATTATAAGTTTACGAATATTCCAAAAGGATTTGAGTTAGTTTACAAATAACCATTGAGGAATAAACGCCCCAAGAAGCATTCTATCTCCAAACTGCCATTGACGCACCTGATGAAATTTTAATCCATGCACATCCTGCACGATGTCCCCTAAATTTTCACAGTATCTCGATTTATCCAATAATGTATCCATTAATATCCATTTATTACTTGACTTCCCGGTTTAATTGGATAAAATTGGATAAAAAAATGAATATTTATCAGGATAATTGAAGATGACACCACGAATTGTCAAATTGATCGCCGAAATAGATGAATTCAAAGGCTACTGGGGCGGCATGGAAAGCCTTGCCTCGCAATTCCTTTCTTCGATGCGGATTTTAGCCACTATAGAATCGATTGGATCTTCCACACGTATTGAGGGGGCAGCGCTGAGCAATCGACAGGTAGCTGCGCTTCTTGATGGTGTAGACATAAATTCGTTTAGAAGCCGGGATGAGCAGGAAGTGGCCGGGTACGCCAAGGCCATGCGATTGATTCATGATAGCTATGAGGAGATTGCATTAACCGAAAATAATATAAAGTACCTTCATAAAGTCATTATGCAATTTTCCACAAAGGACAGCTGGCATTTGGGCGAGTACAAAAAACACCCCAACCATGTTGCCGCCTTTGATTCAGATGGAAATCAAATTGGGATTATTTTCAAGACCGCCACACCTATAGATACACCGGGGCTGATGGAAAATCTCGTTCAAACTGCGCAGGAACGTTTTCAAGATCAAGATATCCATCCACTATTGTCGATTGCTGATTTCATTGTTCGCCTGTTAGCGATTCATCCATTTCAGGATGGCAATGGGCGTCTGTCTAGAATACTGACCAATCTGCTGCTGCTGCGCAAGGGCTATACGTTCATCCAGTACAGTTCGCATGAAAGGATCGTTGAAGCGAATAAGGATAATTATTACCTCGCATTGAAAATGTCACAGGAGAAACTGAAATCGCAAAAGGATTTTTCACTAACCTGGATTGAATTTTTTCTCGACCTGCTTAAAAAACAAAAAGATGATTTGAAGACCAAAATCGAGCGGGAAAGAAAAGCGCACCGAACCCCTGAACTATCGGAAAGAATCTGCAGCCTCGCAAATGATCACAGCCGCATTACGGTTGCCTTCATAGCGAATGAACTCCAGGCAAATCGTAACACGGTTAAAAAGCACTTACAGAATTTAGCAAAAACCGGTCGACTCGTGCAACACGGTAAGGGCCGGGGGGCATACTATTCACCTTTCTGAACCCGGACTGTGAAAAATAGCAGCAATAACGCAATGACCAGGGTTTTTAAATAGAGAGATAAAACAAATGGATAATTCCCGATTGGTATATTCCACACAAACAGGTTCAATCTGCCCAATGTGTCAAAAACCCGTTTCGGAATGTACCTGTAAAAAGAAAAAATCAAGACCCCAACCAAACATAAAGTATGATGGCATAATCAGGATTAAGCGTGAGGTAAAGGGACGCAAAGGTAAAACAGTGACCACAGTTTCTGCCTTTCAACTTGCGGACGATGAATTGAAATCTCTTGCCGCCCGACTCAAACGCAAATGTGGAACCGGCGGTTCAGTCAAAGATGGCATAATTATAATACAGGGTGATCACAGAGATGCTTTGCTATCCGAATTGAAAAAACAGGGGTATACCGCCAAACTTGCCGGAGGATGAACTACCCCGCTACCGGCAACTGGGAAAAAGGTGTCGCACTTTGAATAGTGAATAATGCGATGTAGACCTGGCAACACCGGATGCACTTCATAAGGATCTGAAAGAAAATATCCTGAAGGAGGCCATCCATGCCGGCTGAGAGGGGATGGAAACTTCGAATTACAGATATCATTGACGCCGTGGCAGCAATCCAAGAGTAAACAGCCGGGATGTATCTAAACAGTTTTGCAGAGGATCGAAAGACAGTTGACGCTGTTGTCAGAAACTTCACAATCATCGGTGAGGCTACAAACCGCATACCGGAACAAGTAATAAACGAAAATCAGGAAATTCCCTGGCGCGAGATGAGTGATATGCGCAATATCGTCGTACACGAGTACTTTGGTGTTAGTGATAAAATTTTATGGGAAACTATGGTATCACAAATTTCTGAACATACCTGCCAACTGCAACATCTTGGGGTGCACCGGAATTAGCCTTTGATCCAAATAGTGGCAAGATAGTTCAAGCGCCCCCCATCTCTTCCCTGCTTTTATTCCAATACAACTAAATTTTATAATCTACCCTTGTATTGGATTATTTTGGAATTATGTTTAGGCCTTCATCAATGTTTCCGCGGATATAGGATTTTTGATAATTCTAATTCATTATTACCTATTTGCTGGCTGGACATGTACCCCCAAAAAGTTGGTCTGAAATTGCCGAAATTTATCAAGACCAACGGCTATTCTGTACCTCAATCAAAGGAGACGACATTATGAAACGGCAGTCCAATTTATTGTCATTATTTGTAGCCTGCGCCCTTCTGGCGCTGCCCCACTTGGCTGCGGCGAAAACGACCACCGGAATCCCCCCGGAGATCATCACCCCCGACAAAGTCGAGACCCGAATCGGTACGCTTGAATACAGGGACGGCGCTCCAACCGTGGAAACCGCTCAGAAGGTTTATGATACCCTGGATTTCACCCGTGCTTTAAACGTTTATAATAACAGCTTCAGGGGTGCGTCAGCCTACGGCTTGCTTAAAGGCTTTCGCAGCATCGGTGCCAAGGAAAACACGGTGGTCATCTTCTCTGAACTGATGGATTCCAATTCACTGTTTCTGACCGCTAACGCCGACACCGTATATTACCTGTCTGTGGTGGATCTGACCAAGGGGCCGATGGTGATCGAACAGCCGCCGAAAAGCGTGGGTACCATCAACGATATGTGGTTTTCGTGGATCATCGACATCGGTTTCCCCGGTCCTGACCGTGGAGAGGGCGGCAAATACCTGATCGTGCCACCCGGCTACGAAGGCCCGCTCCCGGACAGTGGCTTTCATGTCGCGCTTTCAAAGACAGACCGGATTCTTTATGCCTGCCGCGCCTATCTGGTGGACAATGATCCGAAGCCAGCCGCTGAGATGATTAAGAAGTACATGAAGATCTACCCCTATACGCCGGGAGGCTATGGCACGAGCATTGCGACCGCGCTCGAAGGCAAAGTCCGGTTAGAAAAGAATCCGCCGGTTCCCGAGACCAAGTTCGTTGAAGGGAGCGGCAAGGCGTTCAATACGATCCCTCCCAGCGATTACATGTTCTTCGAGATGATCAACGAAAACGTGCAACAGGAGCCGGCCACCAGCTACGATGTGGAACTTGCCGGTCAGTTGGCCGCCATCGGCATCGTGAAGGGCAAGCCGTTCAAACCGGACGCACGGATGAAGAAGATCCTCACCGACGCCGCCAAGGTCGGAAATGCGGCCGGACGAGTGCTCAACTGGCGCTACGTCACGGCGCATCCCGATTGGAATTACTATCCCGATTCGAATTGGGGAAACATGTTGTGGGAAGGCGGCTACAACTTCGAAACGCCGCCGCCGATGATTACCAAGGAAGGCATGTTCAAGCAGAATCCGCCGACCGGTGCACGGACTCTTGATTCACGGACTGCGTTCTACTACGGTTACACCCTCGACTCCCCCGGTATGATCATGAGGCTTCCCGGGGTCGGTTCTCAGTACCTAATGGGCTTCCTGGACTCGGAAAACAATTCCATGGACGGCGGCAAAACCTACAAGGTGACCCTACCGAAAAACATTCCAGCGCACGCATTCTGGTCGTTCACCGTTTACGACAACCAGACCCGCTCGATGCTGGATACACCGCAGCGTTATCCGCGGGCCGGCAGCCAGAGTTATCCATCACCCGCCGCTGAGGTGGACGCTGACGGCTCGACAACGATTTACTTCAGCCCTACACAGCCCAAAGGCGTGAAGCGTGGTAACTGGATTCAAACCATGCCCGGCAAAGGCTGGTTTACGATTTTGCGCCTCTACAGCCCGTTGGAGCCGTTCTTCACAAAGGAGTGGCGGCCGACTGAGATCGAGCTGGTTCACTGAGGTCAGATCAATTAACACAAGGGCATCCAGGCGGTAGTTATTGGTCCAGGAGGACACGATGTTTAATTTGCATTCGAAATTCGATTACTCCACCGCCTTACGGTGGTGGCTTGCCCTCGTCCTGATTTGCTGCGCCGCCACTTCCATTCACGCCCAGGAAACGACAGAAACCAAATCAGTCGGGGAGAACACGCTCACGGGGACGCAGCAGACTGCCAGCGGTAAGCCCACGATCAGACCCATCCGAACGGACAGCCCGCGTGCCACGCTCAAATCGTTTCTCCGCCTCAGGGGCGAGCTGGAACAGACCTTGCGATCCTATAGGTTGGACAAATCCCGTAAGCTTGCCGAGAAGGTGCACGTGATTAACTCTCAGTTCCACGAACTGCTGGACCTGTCCTCTGTTACGCCATCGCTTCGCTTTGAGATCGGAACCGAAACAACAGCATTTTTGCTCGACATCCTTGGACGTGTCGAATTGCCTAACCTAGAAAGTGTTCCTGACGAAGAGGCCTTCGACGATGATGTGTCACTCGCGAAATGGCGCATCCCCGGCACCCCGATCTGGATCGTCCAGGTCGATAAGGGAGTGCGCGAGGGGGAGTTTCTGTTCAGCGAGCGCACGGTTATGGAGGCGCCGCGTTTTTACCAAGGTATTAAAGATCTGCCTCTGCAAACGTCTTTGCCCATCATTAGCTGGCATCGCGCTGTGCGCCAGTTTACCGGACCGATGATCCCGGCGGCGGTGCTCAGAATCGTACCGCAGAGTCTGCGCGACTTCTGGCTGGACACACCAAAATGGAAAGTCATTGCGGTGGTCCTCCTTAGTGCTCTCGCAACGCTCCTGCTGTTCCTCTTTCACCGTGCGATCAACCGCCGCGAAACCGAAAATCGGGTCGGCTTCCTGCTGCGTCATGCCCTGACGCCAATTGCGATCCTCGTGGTGGTCTGGAGCCTAAAGGATTTCATTGAGCACCAAAT
>JBATKU010000583.1:0-2081 GCA_049669725.1 Desulfobacterales bacterium | reverse complement strand
CGCCGTGCGTTCGGATTGGCCGGAACTGGTAAGCATTCTCAACAAAGGGCTATCCGGGTTCTCAGAGAGCGACGCACACAACATCATCCGCAAGTGGAGCTACCTCCCCGCCGACAGGAAGCGTTTGGAGCTTACTGAAGAAGAGCAGGCGTGGCTGAAGGAGCATCCAGAGATTCACTTTGCTTTTTCAGCGGATTACCCGCCCGCCCTGATTTTGGATGAAGATGGACGCATGTCAGGCATGATGACCGATGTGATCGACCTTTTGAATCAGCGGTTGGGTTCGAATTTCGGTATCACCGTTGCCGAGATAAATGCCGTCCGCGAAATGATTGCGAACAAGGACGTTGCGGGTCAATTGGCCCTAACCGCAGGCAATGGTGCCCCTCGCGGACTTCTGGAAACACGCGTTCTCTGGGAAACCTATCCGGTCATTTATGCACCAAAGGATTCTCCGACAAAAATCAACGCATTGGAAGATCTGAAAGGCAAGGCCGTCTCAACGCTTAAGGGTTCGCGTTATGCTGAAAAAATCCTGGCGCCATACCAAGACAAGATCGACATTGTCAGGACAGATACCATTGTCGAAGCGTTTAGGTTACTGTACGAAGGTAGGGTTGACTATATGGTCGGGCTTACCAGCCAATCCTATTACTTAACAAAAATGCGGTTTCTTACATTGGAGCCTGCTTTTATCATAACCGACCACCCTACAAAGATTGTGATGGGGGTTCGCGACGATTGGCCGAAACTCGTTGAGATTCTGAACAAGGGGCTGAAATCCATCACGGCGGATGAGTGGGGTACCATTAATGGTCGTTGGTTAGAGATACCTGGCCCCATCCGCCCACAGCTGTCTCTCACGCCGGAAGAACAGGCCTGGCTATCAGCGCATCCGAAAGTTTCCATTGCATATCCTGGTGGTTATCCTCCCTATAGTTTTCAGGATCAGCAAGGGCGATTCAAAGGTATTTCAGTTGATTATGTTAATGAGATTGCCCGGCGGACCGGTCTCAAGCTGAAAGTTTACCCGGATGGAAATTGGGAGAATCTTTATTCAGCTGCCCTGCAGCGCGAGGTGGATGTTGTCGGAGGTATTATCAGGCGGCCGGAGCGTGACGAGTGGTTTGCGTTTACTAAACCTTACCTGTCAACCGCACAATACATTATCACCCGTAAAGATCAATCAGGCATTCGGCATCGAAATGATATCGCAGGCAAAACAATTGCCCTGGTCAAGGGCTATGCAACGACCCGGTCTTTGCTTGAGGAGTTTCCGACTGTCAAACCCTATTACGTCGACAATGTAATGGCTGCGTTTGAGGCAGTCAGTTTGGGGCATGCCGATGCTTGCCTTGGTGTTATGGGAGCTGCCCAGTATTTTATCGCTGAGAAAGGGATTCAGAATCTCCGATTTGCGGCCATGTTCTCCGAAGAAATTACTGATTGGCGTATCAGTGTCCGAAAAGACTGGCCTGTCTTGCAGGCAATTTTTGATAAGGCGCTGGCATCCATTTCAGATGATGAGCGTCATAAGATCTTTTTACGCTGTACCTCTTTGGAGGTCGCACAGGCCGAGGCTGTCAAATCCGTAAAAGGGACGCTGAAATTGACAGACCTGGAACAAGCCTGGATTGCCGAGAAACATACCGTTCGGGTTCGAATAGTTAATTTTCCTCCGTATACTATTCTTGGACAGGGAAAGCCCACCGGCATTGTACCTGACTATCTAAAACGTATTACGGAACAAACCGGAGTAGAATTTGAGTTGGTGGAAGCATCATCACCTTATGCCGAGGCCCTTCGCGGACTCCAGAACCTTGAGGGGCCGGATGTTATTCCCAGCATAATGTTTTCTCCTGAAGAACGGAATGTTTTATTCAGCAATCCATACCAAGCTTCTCCCATCGTTTTTTATACGCGAGCAGATGCTGATTTTATTACGTCGATTTCCGATCTGATTGGGAAGAGTGTTATCGTTAATAAGGGAACTGTAATAGAGCAAACTCTTGCTCGGGAGTATCCAGAGGTTAATCTCGTTTACTGTCGCAGTGCGGAGCAGGGGGTACTCAGGCTGGCCA
>JBATKU010000582.1:0-1611 GCA_049669725.1 Desulfobacterales bacterium | reverse complement strand
ATCGAGACCAATTTGAATTCACCCTTTACCTTCTCAAGACCCCTTAGAAGAAAGGAGGTAAATCCCATTATCGATTTGATATGCCCGAAAGGTGGTTCAACAATGTGTTTTCGTTTTCCGTAAACCGCCTTGCCAGAGTCTGAATCAAGCTTTAGGCGCATTTGCTGCAGCTCTTTCTCATAAGGATGCCTGGAAATGGTCCTGCCGTTTTCATTGCGGGTACAACGACCAAAATGTTGGCAAGCCGCGCAGCATCTTCCCCGATAGATCCGCAGCGGTTCTTTATTTTTGCGTGTTTGCATATGGGAGAAAATCAGTTCTTCTCCTTCCGGGCAAATGTAAAGATCTCGATCTACATCATAAACGAAGCTGTCTTTGTGAAAAATGTCTATCTGCTTGCCCCGCTGTTGGGCTTGATATTCGCGATCCGGGATATAGGCATCAACGTTTCTCTGTTCTAATGCCTTGATATTCTCCCCGGAACTGTAACCCGAGTCGGCGCTGCATTCTTGAACTTTTTGTAAAGTGTTCTCTTCGGTCTGCTGTACCATCGGCAAGAGCTGTTCAACATCTGACGCCTGATTGGTTACATCAGCAGCAACAATGACCTGATGCTCGGCATCCACCGAAACTTGGGCATTGTAAGATGTTTTAATACCATTTGTGGTTTTCATAAATACAGCGTCGGGATCGGTCTTGTTGATCTTTTCCCTGCCGCCGGCATCCAGTTTCTTTTTAAGTTCTTTGAGTTTTTTGATTCGTTTTTTCGGATCACGGATGTCTTCCGGAAGTTCATCGCCGGTGTTATCCGGACCGTATAGATCATCTTCCTGCCGATCGATGGCTTCGGCATGTTCCAACCAGCGTCTGATCTCTTTTTCTATACGGTCACTATCGTATGTGTTTGCCTCAGAAGCGTTGGCTTTGATTTTGGTGCTATCAATGGCAACATGGCCCAGTTTGACCATGCCCAACTGCTTGCATAACAGAACGATTTGGGAAAACAGCATGCCCAGCTCTTTAAGATTTTTCTTTCTAAAATCGCTTACGGTCCGAAAGTCCGGCTTTTGCCATGCGGCCAGAAAAATGAACGCAATGTTTTCTTTGAGCGCTTGAGCGATCTTTCGCGAGCTGAATATGCCCTTCGCATATGCATAAAAGTAAATCTTGAGCATCATTGCAGGATGATAGGCTGGATTACCTTCAGTAGAGACTTTTTTGTATAAACAGGAAAGATCCAGCGTTTTAACAACATCATTGACAACCAGACACAGGTCGTCGGCCTCGATGAGGCTTTGAACACTTGGTGGAAATAGTGCCATCTGATCCTGATTGTATGGCCGGACATTTTTGGGTTCGGGTATCTTCAAAACAAATTCCTCCTGGTTAATTTCCAGGCAGGTTTATATCATATTAATATAATTTTATCAACATGTTATTTGTTTTTTTATAACATCTTTTGGCCGACTTCGCTCCAATAATGACTCATTTTGCGTAAGGAGTTGTTGGACAGGTTCATTAATGGGAAATATTCATCATTGATTGGTGATTAATCGTAAATCCCAACAATAAAGGAGTTATCAATGAAAGAGCGACGTCTATATAAAAGAC
>JBATKU010000581.1:0-1939 GCA_049669725.1 Desulfobacterales bacterium | reverse complement strand
GTACACGAAAGCTGATGAAAGCTCAAAACATTTTCCTGTTACGGGAGGTCCGGACGAAACCTTCAACGGCGGCAGTACAGATGCCTTTGTGGCCAAAGTCAAGGCGGACGGTACGGACCTAGTCTACTGTGGATACGTCGGCGGCCACTCAGATGAAGAGAGTACGGGGATTGCCGTGGATGTCAACGGCAACGCTTACATCAGCGGATGGACGTACTCCGATGAGTCGACTTTCCCTGCGAAGAAAGGCCCCAGTACAAACTATAACGGATCGGCAAAGGACGCCTTCGTCGCGAGGATATCTGAACAGACGCCGGCCGCTTTTCTTCCTGCGGTAGATCTCCTGATGCTGGATAAATAGAAAATATGCTTAACCCTTTCACACAGGCTGCACAAACTCTCGCTGAGCTACATGAGATTTTTGTGTGGCAATGCCGAGTAGAGTTTGAAAGGAAAGCATCGGTATTGAGGTTCCCAATTGAGTGTTTTCTGTCTTGCGGGCTTCGTTGAGGGCACACTCGATGTCCGCTACATTGGATGTATTGCAGCTCCAGGGTATGTTTGCAGTAGGATCAGTTGGATATAGAGCGCTGGCAATCTCAGGGGTAAAAATGGCAGCGGCGTAGTAACGCGCTGCATTGGCCGGAGCCCAAAGCCCCACCCTCCCCAGATGCCCCATGCTTGTTCAGCAGCGATTTGTGCGAACTCACACCATCTGATTTGATCATAAAAAGCCCACGTGTCCAGGCAGGCATACTCCCGGATCCCGCTGTCACGGTAACCGACTAAGGCAACAAAATGATCCGTGGCGCCGTTGGCATCCGTATCGAGTGATGTCAGGCTGAAGGTGCTCCGGTAAGTTCTTTACCAACTTAGACAGTTTGGTTTCTGATATGCGGTTTATCGGCTAAATCATGAATAAGATAAGAAATGCGACCCGCCTCGCCAATTTAGTTATCGAATAGCAGTAATGGAATCCATGGCATTGCAAGGAATTTCTTAGTAATTAGCCACGAACCATGCGTATTCTGGCTGCTGTCGCTTGGAACTGATCCAAATGATGGTACTCCAGTCTCAGTTGGGTCGGGATCTGCCCCTATACTTGCTAAAGACACCAAACCACCTCCAGGTCCACTTTCTATATGTCCGACTGTATAGTCAAAAAAGTTTCCTCCCCCCAAGTCTCCAACTCCAGGCCCAGTTATGCCAACCCAAGCCATGAGGTTAACGATCGGTTGAAAATTCTCCGTTGTCCACGAATTCAAAAAACCGGCTCCCACGTTAATTCCAGCATTTTGCCAAAAAGTAAGAATTTCGTCAGTTGTAGCCAATCTGTACCCATCAAAAGCTCCACCCGGTTCTATCTCAATTAAAATCTCGTCGTATGAATAGGGCGTTGATACAGTGACATCAAGCCATTCAAGACCAGTTTCTGTATCATATGTGATGGTGTTAGGACCGAAGGGAGAGTCTCTTGAGACCATTTCCGCTCCCAAATACTTTTCTGTACCGCCAAGAACTATGAAACTTGTCAGCACTATAGTCAAAGTGGTTTTATTGATATTAAAACTAACGGCTTGTATCAATACCGCCTTAATCACTGACAATAGTTCTTTTGCTCTCATGTTTCCCCTCTTTGCCTTGAAATGTAGTTTGAGTTTGTTATACTATCATCTAAAAGCAATTTTTAGGTTGCGTAACTTCAAGGGTATCGCTGAGCTAAATTTACCTTTATATCAGTCTGGCTTCCTATATTATGGTTTATGAATATTTCGTTATAGTCATAATGGCCAGTATGATTTTGATATGATATGGTGTGGAAGATTTCAAAAGTAATAAAAAAGCAGGGCCAAAGCCCTGCTTCTTCGAAAAAATTTTGCTGTAACGTTGGAACTATGATTTTTTATACTTTCTTTTCCCGAATCCCGCAAGTCCGACT
>JBATKU010000580.1:0-1981 GCA_049669725.1 Desulfobacterales bacterium | reverse complement strand
GCGGCATTCGGTGTGAAAATAGCGCCGCAGTTGAGCGCACCCTGGCTTTATCCCCGCATCGTCTGGGGAGGAATTTGGGGATTGCTCTTTTTGCTTCCGCTTATGCAAAAGAGTTTTTTAACCCGTGGCTTGATTTTTAGCCTGGGGCCCACCCTGGTGCAGCTTTTTATTGTCTTTCCAATGCAAGCCAATAAGGGCGTTATGGGCCTTGACCTTGGCTCTTTAACGCCTCTGGCAGTGGTGGTTTTCAATGCGGTCTGGGGGGTGACGGCAGCCATCTGGTTACGCTTGACGAATAATCATTCATAGATTGCCTCAAAAGGCGCCCATTAGACCTTTTCGCGTCTCTGTAAATAGAAGTACAAAAAGCATCCCCCGGCAATCATCAGCGAGCATAGTATCTGTCCCATGGAAAAGGAGAAAAACACAAAGCCGATATGGGCATCGGGTTCGCGGAAGTATTCGATGAAAAACCGCACCGTACCGTAGCCGATCAGGTAAAGGGCCATCATGGCCCCCTTGGGCATTTTAATTTTGCGGATGCTCCACAGAATTGCAAACAGAAAAATGCCTTCAAAAAAGGCTTCATACAGTTGGGATGGGTGCCTGAGCTCTCCGGCTTTGGCCATGGGGAAATACATCCCGATGGAAGATGTCGTCGCCCGGCCGAATAACTCGCCGTTTATAAAATTCCCCAGACGCCCGAAGGTATACCCCAACGGGATTGCCGGTGTGTATAAATCGACCACGCTCCACCAGTCCAGTTTGGCTTTACGGATGTAGAGCCAGGCGACCAGGATTACGCCGATTAGCCCTCCGTGATAAGACATGCCGGAGATCCCGGTAAAGGTCACTCCGTTGGAAAACGAAAAGGGAAGGATAATTTCGAGGGGGTGCTTGAGATAGTAGGACAGGTTGTAAAACAGCACATAGCCCAGCCGGGCCCCGACCACCAGCCCCAGAATTATGTAAGTTGTCAGATCCTTTATCTGGTCGGTGGTAATCGCAAAACGGTCCTCACGTTTGACCCGGTAGATAACCAGAAAAAAGGTGATGGCAAAGGCAACGATATACATCAGCCCGTAATACTGAAGCTTGAACGAGCCGATACCAAAAATGACAGGGTCGATATTTTGCGGTAAATGCTGCCACCAACTCCAGAATTCTTCCACCATCTGCTCTTTATCCTCCATAACGTAAATATAGGAGTCGCACCCAGCAAAATCATATTCTGTTGAGCCCCATTCGTCAACAAAAGCGATTGTTCAGCAGAAAATGGGGTGGGGTAGGTGTGCCGATTGCCGGTTCCGCCCATTCATTAATGAGCTCTTGCACCTGGGCGCACAGGTCTGACATTAATCTGCAAACAGCCACAGCAGATTCAACGGTTAAACCAGCCAGAAGTGGTTTCAAAGCCTCAGATCACGCCCAAAGACAAGGCGCGAGGTTCTTAGAAAGCGCAGCATACACGTTAGTATGTGAGCATTTCTAAGAACCTCGCAACGCCGTATTTGGGCGTTAGATGAGGCTTTGAAATCACTTCTAATGGCATTTCATGGCCTTGCCATCCGTAGATCTATTCAATCGGTCCAAATATCTTCCCCAGATTCCTTTTTTCCTGGCAACGGTTGTGTTTTTATATTTGCCAGGGTTGATTTCAAACGCTTTCAGGCACCCGTCAGTACAAAAATAGAATTTTTTATCTTCGTAATCAATCGTCAGTTCGGTTTGGCAGGGGTCCACTTTCATACCGCAAACCGGGTCGACGGCCGATTTTTTTGATGGGACTGATAATTTCATTGATATACCTCCCGTTTGTCAGCCTTAATTAAAAGATAGTAACCTTTTACCGAATCACAACCCGGGTTTGCCTGAGACTCGGATTTAAGAGTGATAGAAAAAATATCTTGATCATTAAGGGCGGGTTGGATCGTAGGAGCGGCTTTCCAGCCGCGATCAGGTTCGTTTCAGCAATATTGAT
>JBATKU010000579.1:0-3194 GCA_049669725.1 Desulfobacterales bacterium | reverse complement strand
GCTTCACACTGCGCAACATGATAGCGTCTTCAGGGCAGACCTCATGGCAGCAGAAGCACCTTATGCACTTTGAATAGGTTACCTCTGCCATCTGGCCTTGCACCTTGACTGCATCTTTAGGACAAATGCTTTCGCAATCCCCACATGCTGTGCATTTATCCGTAACAACGGGGCTTTGTCTGGGAGGTTTTTTGCCGGTTAATAGATGGTCGGCCGTGTTTGGTAGTCTGAATCCTTTGTAGGCAACATCCTCGGGTTCCTGGATCGGATAGTCAATCCTCTCAGGCCACAAACCGCGAACTTTAGCCCTTTTAAGTGCCGGTATGCCCACGGGCTCGATGCCCAAAATTTTGCATACAGAAATGTCCATGGCCACATAATCTGTTGATGCAAGAACCAGATCCATTTTTACCGGATCTCCGCTTCCAGGTCCCTGGCCCTGCATTCCCATTATACCGTCCATGACATATAGGTGTGGTTTTACGATGGTAAGAATATCCAGCATTATGTCCGCAAAGCTAACTCTTCTTGGGAACTGAGCATGGTATTTTGCCTTGGTAAGACCGGGAACGACTCCATACATGATCTTACAGGCCAGTGTCATATACTGAAAGGAGTGGGTTTTAAGTTTCGGCAGCGCAATGATCTTATCGGCATTTAGCACATAATTATAGATGGAAGACCTTTGCAATCGTTTGCCATTGGGGATATCAAGTTTCTTGACGCCTGTATCAAAGTTCAGAA
Source organism: Desulfobacterales bacterium (assembly GCA_049669725.1). Classification (GTDB taxonomy): domain Bacteria; phylum Desulfobacterota; class Desulfobacteria; order Desulfobacterales; family JAFDCJ01; genus JAFDCJ01. The sequence goes on along the minus strand of JBATKU010000579.1, from coordinate 2,450 downwards.
GAATCTTTTCTTCTCCTGCCAAATTCTTGAGTCCTGAACGCTCATAGGCCTTGTTAAGATTTCTTTTGGAAAAGGGTCCTGCAGGAGAGTCTCCAATATACGGTTCTCCTCCTGCCTCTCTTACAGCCTTAGCCACAGCTCTTACAAATTCAGGGTGCGTGGTCACGGCCTTTTCCGGCTCTTTGGCTGATAACAGATTAACCTTGAGGAGGACTTTATCGTTCTTTTTTACAAACTGCTCCATCCCCCCAAGAGGCGCAAGAAGGGTTTCGATCCCCGGATCTGAATATGTGGCCTTAATAATGCTGACCTTTGCCATTTCTTTATCCCTCTATCAAACGAATTTTTCTTGGTGAATCATGCCTCTTTCCCCGCATAGCAGGATCTTCAACGGATGGGATTTTATATGTTTGGATTCAAATGGAAATTCCGGTGAGATATTATTAGACATTGTTTAACACCCCCTATTGAGGATTTTGCCAAGTAAATTATCTACGATAACCGGGCTATTGAAATATGTCACTGATGGTTCCGTCCCATACTTCTGCAGAATAAATTCTTTCCAATCATCTGTATAAAACTGCTCTGCGGCTTTGCGCGATTCCCACAAATAAACGCCTCCTGCTGTTTCTCCATCCTCTGAAAGTAGATAATATTTGCGAATAAGCCCTCGAATTTTTCTATATTTTGGTGCGGTATTCGCAAAAATTTCTTGCGCTTTATCAATAGACAATGGTTCCAATAGGTTAATTTGAACGAGTGTTGTAATCATTTCTGTTACTTCCTTAAGTGCATTCCACTTTTTTAGGGTCGTTGAAACCAAGTGCCTCTGAGTTCAAATTTCAAACGATCTTAGAACATCTATTAAACTGACTTCCTTAAACCATGGGTCAAATATTATTTGCGATCCAAGCTCTGGTCCCGTTCACCTCTAAACTTTTGTTTGAGCAATTTGAACGGAAAAAGCATCGACACCCGTCGCTGATAATCGATGTATTCTTCCCCGAACTCAACCAGCAGCTTTTTTTCTTCTAAGAAGACACCAATTATAAAATACCCGGTAATGACTAGGTTCGTCAGAATTGCTGCCATATCCAGATTTCTGCCCCAGACAATAAGAATGCCACCTGCGTACCAAGGATGACGGACCATTCCGAGGATACCGCCTTTGTCCAGACGGCAGTCGTCGGATAGAAGGCTGCATGCGCTATTTTCGCGAACTTGCCGGATTCCGAGAAACTGGGCCAGATCATATCGTCTGGAACCGCCGATAAAAAAAAGAAGTGCAGAGATCACTAATAGTCCATGAACGATTCGATACGGACCTTCCCAGCGAAATACCGGTGGCCACTGAATGGAAGAGGAGTAAACCACTACAGGGATCAGGGTCACCAGTGCAATGACATTGTAAAAGATCCTGTAATACCGGTAGGCTTTTTTAAAACGTTTCTGAACAAAGCCAATAACAGTAGAGGTGATCAATAAGCTGTGGAGAAAACACCAGGTTCCCCAGAGGGAGATAAGCACAACGTATCGGGACATTTAACATTCCCTTGGCAAATTATATTTGGATGTCGAAAGCGACACCCTTCCACTTCGATGAATAAATCGAGACCACTCAAGATAAAACTTCCAAGATCAATCACTGCCTTTCTCATCCATTTCAATTTTGGTCAGTTCGCCATTTTGAAAATACAAATACCGTATGAACTTATTGGACCCCATATTATAAGTCCAGCGCTCCATCAGGATAGGCCCCTTGATTAGTTTAGGCGCTATATATCGCTCTTTTTCGTAATCATATATTTGGGAAATGTAACTGTTTTGGTCTTCTTCCCATTGTTCAAGCTGATCCGGCTCACCGCACTTGTCCAAGACCTTTGCTTTGGTGTCTCCTAAATAAACAAGGCGGCCTTGACAACGTAGGATTTTTTCTGCTGCGACAGTAGGATAGAACAATAAAACAGACAGGAGTGAAAGAAGTAACAATACTCCTTGTAATTTCATATAGTTGACTGGCCGCTAGATTAACGATCTATTCATCTTCTCACCCTAAGCACCCATAGGCCTTTTCCAAGTAAAGTGGATAGGAAATGATAATCGAATACGAGATTTTGAGGTTTCACAACAGGGTTAAGATAACATGTAGATTACCATTATTCAAATTATCAATAAAATGAATTTACTACAGATATCAAAAATGATGGCTATCAAGTCAAGTGCGTCCTTTCACATTTAAACGGGCTTTTGAAAACTGCCTCAAAAAGCCGCAAACAAAATCATAAGAAGTATCGCTTGAATGACCCAGCCAATCATACATACACTTACTGCTCGTAATGTGCTCTGATAATCCAGAGCTTGCCTTACAGCAATAACCATGGCCACAAGCATCCAAACGGAAGTGATTATAAAAATGATTCCGCCTAATCCAGGTATAATAGCCAATATCC
>JBATKU010000578.1:0-1708 GCA_049669725.1 Desulfobacterales bacterium | reverse complement strand
GTCCGGCACGCCGTTTTCGATTGTTGATGCTCAGCTGGTAGCCAGCGAGACGGAGGGCAAGACCAATATCATTTCAGCCCCGAAAGTCGTAACCCTGGACAATAAAAAGGCAAAGATAAAGCAGGGGCTGGAAGTACCCTACCTGGAACGGGATTCCTCGGGCAATGCGACGGTACGATTTAAAAATGTTGATTTACTGCTGGAAGTCACGCCCAATATTACACCGGACGACCGCATCGTAATGAAAATTTTTGTCACGAAAAATGACGTGGTCGACCCGACTGCGGATCAGCCGGCCCTGTCCACCAATGAAGCCGAGACGGAGCTTTTAGTTGACAACGGCGATACCATTGTCATCGGCGGTATCGTGAAATCAACCATCCAGTATGGTGAAAAGGGAATCCCCGGCTTAAGACAGCTCGGGGTTCTGGGCTGGCTGTTTAAGAGTCAGAGCAAGAAAGATCAAAAAAATGAGTTGTTGATATTTATTACCCCGCGGATTGTGCAGCTCGAGCAAAAAAAGATGAAGATCTAACAGGGGATGAGGCGTTAAAGAAAGACCGTTACACTCATACGCAGTGCTGATCAGCACATTGAGTGAAAATACATAATAATAAATGCGAATGGCAATCCAAGCACCGATCCGGTGCGGTTGCCATTCGCATTTTTTTTATTTCCATTTGAACTTATCAGGCATCCCGTAGCGATCATTCTATCGGCGCCGGAAAACGCTATTGCCGGTTCTTTATTTTGCTTGCCTCAATCAGAGCTCTATCCGCCAGGGTGCTGTTCGGATCGAGCTCTACGACTTTATGATAGGCACTTACGGCCTTTGTATAATCCAGGTTCAGAGCATATGCTCCTGCCAGCTCGAAATATAAAGCAGTCGAATCCGGAGATATGCCAACCGCTTTTTCCAGCTTTATAATGGCATCCGGGACCCTGTCCATTGCCATATATGTTTTCGCCAGGCCATACAGGGCCCGTATAAAGTCCGGCTCGATGTCCAGGGCCTTGAGATAATATTGCGCCGAAAGTTCATATTCGTGTAATTCGTAATATACAACCCCAAGGTTGGAAAGCGGAAATTGAGGTGTTCCGTAAACCAAATCCGAGGTAACTATCTTATACTGCTCAATCGCTTTATCCCATTCTTTTTTTTCGGCATATGCATTGCCCAGGTTGTTTCGGGCCGGGCTATAATCGTCTTTTATCTCCAATGCCTTCTTGAAATGAATGATGGCCTGATCCCGGTCTTTCAGGTATAAATAAGCAAGTCCGAGGTCATCTTGAAGAAGGTGATCAGAAGGATACAACGCTTCTGCTTTTTTTAGCTGATTTAATGCGACCCTGTATTTGCCCTGCTGCAAATAGGCTTCACCAAGATTTCTGATGGCTTCAGCCTGAGCTTTTTGTTCTTCCACATTTTGAGTTGTGCACGCTAAAATTAAACCAGCCAGCAAAAAGCAACCTGCTCCAGCAACTAAGATTTTCTTCATATCTGTTCCCTCATCAGCTCATTTTTTGGGCAATCATCTAAATGTTTTTTAGATCCAACCTTGTTGCGATTTCTTCAGCCACCCGTTTCACAAAGCGTTTAAGTTCCTTCTCCTTTAAATGCTTACCGGGCGCCGGCACCTTAACAAGATCCTGGGGATGAATAAAAATCGGCGCATTGATCAGATCCGGGTTCGGAGAAATATTATAC
>JBATKU010000577.1:0-8890 GCA_049669725.1 Desulfobacterales bacterium | reverse complement strand
TGCGACAAATCGGCAAAGGTGGTATAAGCAATCTGATTGTTTTCCGCCCATTTGCCGACATTGCCGGAATCAACGGAGATCATAGCAGCAATGTAGGGCTTTTCCTGGCCAATGACCACCGCGTCCGTGATAAACGGTGAAAATTTTAATTTATTTTCGATCAATTGAGGTGAAAATCGACTGCCGTCTGAAAGTTTCATGACATCTGCCAGGCGATCGATGATGACCACATGTCCGTCCTCATCGATCAGGGCCGCATCTCCCGAGTAAAACCAGCCGTCTATGATAGTTTGTGCGGTTGCCTCCGGATTTTTGTAGTAGCCTTTAAATACCATATCGCCTCTGGTCAACAACTCTCCGGTATCCGTGATTTTGACTTCTACTTCCGGCAAGGGCACGCCCACTGTTTCCAGACGGATGTCATCCGTCCGGTGCACAATAGTTGCCGCTGTGGTTTCAGTGGCGCCGTAAGCCTGCTTGATTTTAACACCGAGGGCCAGGAACATCTTGAAAATTTCAGGCCCCAGCGGTGCTCCGCCGGTGTATGCGTGGCGCAATCGGGTCAGCCCGAAATAATTGTTGAGCGACCGGAAAAGCAGCAAATGCCCTGCCCAGCTTAAAACCCGCCATCCAATTGGCGGATCCTCTTTGGCCAGGATGAAATCGGCCATACGGTATCCCACCGGCAAAAATTTTTGATAGATAAATCTTTTGACCCAGACCGCCTCCTGGATTTTGACCTGAATGTCCGAGCAAATTTTTTCCCAGATTCTGGGCGGCGCCAGGAGAATATGAGGGCCGATTTCCCGAATATTTTCTTGAACGGTTTCCACTTTTTCCGGAAAGTTTACCGCAAAGGCTTTATATAACGGCCAGTACACGCCGAATTCCTGTTCCCCGATCCAGGCAAACGGCAGAAAAGAAACATATTCAAAATCTTCCCGGGCGGCATCAACTGCATCCTGCAGCCTGGCCACCGCAACCATGTTCTTCTGGGTGATCATGCTTCCTTTAGGAAGCCCGGTGGTGCCGGAAGTGTAGTTGATCATCCCCACATCATCCGGCGTTACGGTCGCAATCATCTCCTTGAATAAATGGGGTTGCTCTTTGGCCAGTTGCCGGCCCAGTTTTTGAATGTCTTTAAAATAGGCGAGGATCGGATCGTCATAATGGCGCAGGCCCTTGGGATCGTCGACGATTACTTTTTTTACCTTGGGACAGGTGGATTTAAGCTCCAGCACTTTATCGGCCTGCTCCTGATCGCCGGCCACCACATAAATCGCGTCCGAGTGGTTGATGATATATTCCACCTGATCCAGGTGGCTGTCCGGATATATGCCCACAATGACGCCGCCAAGGGCCTGGGCGGCCAGCTCGGCATACAATCCCTGGGGACGATTGTCCCCGGCATAGGCCATCTTGTCGCCGCGTTTGAAGCCGAGTTTATGCAGTCCCAGGGCAAAATCCCGCACGTGTTCAAAATAGCCCTGCCAGGTGGTGGATTGCCAGATGCCGAATTCCTTTTCCCGGATCGCCACCCGGCTGTCCCCGTAACGCTCGGCGTTGCGTTTGAGAAGTGCTGGAAGTGTTAAGTGTTCCGTCATGGGTACTTCGCCCGAAATATTAGCTTAGAAAATTTTCAGAATGTGGGAGCGGCTTTCCAGACGCGATCAAGGTTGCTTCTCACAAAACTGTTCGCGGCTGGAAAGCCGCTCCCACCATACATAGTTTAAGGTATTGTTCTTCCAAAAATACTGACTAATCCGTCCGGATCCAATCCGATATCGGCTCAAAGATTTTTTTGCTCACGTTGGCCTTGTAGACCCTTCCCATGGGTATCTTGTTGTTGATCACCGTAATCGGTGCCATCAGGCCGCCGACGTCGAAGTTCTTGATGGACTGCAGGGCTTTGACCAGACCATCCCCGGTCAGGTCGCCGGCTTTGTCGGCCCGTTTGAGACATTCTACAAAAACCAGACCGGTGAAAAATCCCTGCATGTAAGAGGTCGGCCGATATGTGACCTCCGGATGATGTTTTTCGTTCCAGGCCCGGATTTTTTTGATCATGGGAATGTCGTCCTGATAATAAAAGGCGTAGGGCATCACACCCAGGTAGCCTTCGGCCAGGGGGCCCATTTTATCCAACAGCATTTTGTGGGTTCCCCAGTGGGTGCCCATGAATTTTACCTTCAACCCGTAATCACGGGCCTGTTTGATCACGGTTGCTACCGGTGAAAGCACAAATCCCTGGAAAATAACATATTCCGCCTTTTTGCGTTTCAAATCCAGGACCTGGGAGGCCACGTCCACACCACCGACTTTGGCCACTTCTTCGGCCACCAGATTGAGCCCGAGTTTCTTGCACATATCCCGGCCGTAGGGAACCGGATCGCGCCCGAATTCGGTGTCACTGTAGAAAAATGCCACGTTGGCACCCGGCTTTTCCTTGGCAATATATTTCAGCAATATGCCGAACATGTCGCTGTAGGTCGGTCCCGGTACGAAGACATAGGGATTAGCGGCGGCATTGGCCAGTTCACTGGAAAATGAGGTCGAGCTGTAAAGCACCTTGTAGCGGTCTTTAATCTCCGGTGCGACGGCCTTGCCCATGCCGGTGCTCTCGCCATACATGATCGGCGGGTTGTCCCGGGCCATAATACGCTTAAACGCCGCAACCGCTTTATCCACACTGTATGTGCCGTCTTCCATGATGTACTTGATCTGTTTGCCGTTGATCCCTCCTTCTTCGTTGGCCATCATCAGCGCATCCTCAAGCCCGGCATTGATATGGACACCGGCAAAGGCAAATCGGCCGGTGATGGGCTGCACCGCACCGACTTTGATCTCATCGGCCGCAAAACAGTCTACGCCGGCAAATAGGAACAACCCAATGGCAATCATCATAATTAGAACGAAAGATTTTCTCATAGTCACCTCCTAGTATTTAAGCATGTCCGGTTTACGATATGGTTGGCGATGCCGACAATCCTTCGTCAATCCATATCACCTCTGTATCAATACTTCTTATCTCAGAAGGTTTCTTAAAAATAGCAGATTACGTTCAAGGGCAAGGCGCCGATTCGGTTTAAAAGCGGAGCGTACACGTAGTACGTGAGCATTTCAAACCGAATCGCAACGCAGCCATTGGACGTAAGATGCATTATTAAGATACCTTCTAATATGAGAAAGGCCACAATAAAAAAAACGCTTTTATGCGGCGCCATATTTCCGCCAGCCCCCGGGGCTCAAATATCAGAAAAAGTACGATAAAAGCGCCAAAAACAACCTCTTTCATGGGGATAAACAACTGCCCGATGGCCGGAACCATCTTGCTGAGAGCCGCCGACAACACATTCAGCACTTCCGGTGTCAACACCATGAAGATAGCGCCGAATATGGATCCGAGAACGCTGCCCATCCCCCCCACAATCACCATGGCCAGATATTGGATCGACAGGTGAAACGGAAAGTGCTCCGGGGTGACGATCCGCATGAAGCTCACCCACAGGGCACCGGCTACGCCGGCATAAAACGAAGAAATCGCAAAGGCTGTCAGTTTGTAACGAAACAGGCTGATCCCCATGATTTCAGCGGCCAGATCCCGATCGCGAATAGCCACAAAAGCCCTGCCCACGCGGCTTCGAACAAGATTGCGGGCATAGACCACGGCTAAAATAACCATCACCAGGGTCAGGAAATAAAACCGTTTTTCGGTATCCAGGGCGAAATTTCCCAGAACCGGTGCGGGCACATTGATGCCCCGTATGCCGTGGGTCATCGATTCCCAGTGAATAAAGATAAATTCAAAAATAAACTGCGCGGCAAGGGTGGCCATGCAAAGGTAAAGGCCCTTGACCCGCAGGGAAGGGATGCCGATAACCAGGCCGGCCCCGGCAGCCACAAACCCCGCGCAGGGCAGTGCCAGCCAGAAGGAAAAACCAAAGCGGGTGATCAAAATTGCCGCCGTATAGCCGCCGACACCTACAAAGGCCGCGTGCCCCAGAGAGATCTGGCCGGTAAATCCGGTCAAAATGTTAAGACCCACCGCTCCAATAATGGCGAAACCGATTAAATTGGCGACGTACAGAACGTAGGCATCGGCCACCAAAGGCAGAAACAGCAGCAAAAGGAAAAACAGACCCAGCCAGAATTTTACGAAAATGGACTGGAAAATTTCTTCGTCTTTAATGTAAGACTCTTTAAAATCACCGCAGCGCATAGGTAACCCCGGGCGTACCGGAAATCCGAAGCACGAAATTCGAAATAGGAAACAAATACTAAATTCGAATGTTCAAAACCAGGTTCCCCCCGGCCAAAAGGCCAGGCTACCGTTTTGGTTTTGAATTTTTGTCATTTGAGATTCGAATTTGCTTCGGCCCATTTTATAAGATCGGGCGAGATTCGGATTTCGAATTTTCATCTTTCACACAATTGGGCAGAGGCAGTCTGCCATAGTTTAAGTATCAGTTAGCAATGTTGGTATGATCTTACACCCGTTCTATAATCTTCTTGCCAAACAAGCCATAAGGCCGGATCATAATAATCAAGACCAAAATAAAAAACGGTGCGACATCTTTGACCCCACCACCGAAAACAGGATCGAGATAAAGACCGGTCAGGTTTTCCAGAATGCCGATAATCAATCCCCCCAGGATGGCGCCGCCGATGCTGTCCAGACCGCCCAGGATGATCACCGCCAGCACTTTAAGACCGATGTCCCCCAGATAAATACTGATGCCGCTGATGTTGCCGATCACGATACCCCCGATCACTGCGGCCACCGCGCCATAACTCCACGAAAGTGCGAATATCCAGCGCACACTGATGCCCATGGAAAGGGCGGCCTGCTGGTCACTGGCGGTGGCCCGCATGGCAACGCCGGTACGGGTAAGTTTAAAAATAAGGATAAAAATAATCGTGCCGATGGCGGCAAACACAAAGCCCCAGAGCAGACCGGATGGAACAATCGCAAAACCCAGGTCCAGGGGTTCCGGCGGGAAGATTTCAGGAAACGAACGGTATTCCGGGGACCAGATGATGTGCGTCAGTCCCTGCAGGATGCTGGACAGCCCGATGGTGACCATTACCACCGAAATGATGGGCTCGCCGATCAGCGGTCGCAGGATGATTCTCTCAAGAACAATTCCCATTATGACGGCAAAACCCAGGGTGCATAAAAAGGCAATCCAGAACGGCGCGCCGAATTGGCCGAGAACCGTCAGGCAGATATAGGCACCCAGGGTCATAAAGGCACCGGTGGCAAGGTTCAAAATCCCGGTGGCTTTAAATATAAGTACAAAACCCAGGGCTATTAATCCGTAAACCCCTCCGGTGGCAATTCCGGTTACAATCACTTGGAGAAAAATTTCCATTAAACGCAGCTCCCCGGCTTCGGTGAAAATACAGCCGCACCGCGCCTTGTCATGAGCCCTGATCCACATTTTTGGAAAGGCTTCCAAATACTCTTATGCAAATATCATCTTAAAAAAATGAACTCAAGTCAATTTCTTTAGTAGCCTTCAGTAAGAGCTCACTTTTTTTTAAAAAAATTAAAAAAAACGCTTGACATGCCACATGGTGGTAGTGTATGTTATGTTCACCCCTGTAAGAATGCTTCTTATAATACCTCAATGCCCCTCCCCATAGAGCGGCTCATTTCCCCGTGAGCCGCTCTTTTTTTTGGCCTGAATCCGGAAACATCCGATTGAATTTTATCACCCGCCTCTCCTTTATTAATCACCGCCCCGAAAAACAATTTTGCAGATTCTTTTTTGGATTGACAATCAAACAACAATTTTTTAATGTAACTTAATTTAAAATCTGAATGCATTTTATTTTTACGAAAGGAGATCATAATGAGAAAGACATTTTTTTTGATCGGAATCCTGGCTGCCCTTATTTTAACCCTCCCCGTTAGCGGCAGCGCCGCAGAGGTACGCGGAGTAACGGACACTGAAATCGTCGTCGGCTGGACAACGCCGCTTTCGGGCCCGGCAGCTCTTTGGGGCGTCACCGGTCTTGGCGGTAAAGCCTGGGCTGACCACATCAACGCCCAAGGGGGCATCCACGGCCGCAAAATCAAGGTAATCTTAAAAGACGATGGCTACAACCCCGCCCGGGCCCTGGCCAACCTTCAGCAAATGAAGAACAACGTTTTTGTCATTGCCGGACTGCTGGGAACGGCGGTCTGTAATGCTGCCAAAGATTTTCCGGCGGATAACAATATCCCTCTGATTACGGCTTACGGCGACATCCGCATCTTTGCCCGCCAGCCGAAGAGCAAAATAAGAAACGTATTTGTGACCTACCCGGATTACGAAGACGAAGCACAATATCTTACCGTCTGGGCCATAAAAAATCGCGGTGCCCAAAAAGTGGTTGTATTCTATCAAAATGACGACTACGGCAAAATGGGGCTGGCAGGGGTTAAAAAGGGGCTGGCGGCCACCGGCGGCAAAGCCAAGCTGGTCGGTGCGGTGCCCTATGAAGTCACTGAACGCGCGCTGAGCACCCACGCCCTCAAACTCAAAGAATCCGGGGCCGACACCCTGGTCATGTATGCCGACCCCACCCATGCGGCCATCATCACCAAAACAATGGCCAAGGTCGGGTATCAACCCAAAGTTCTGGCTTCTTTTCCATTGGCGGACGCCATTATGTACAAAATTGCCGGGCCCACCTGGGAAGGGACCTACGTCGGACTGCCCGGCAATACAGGCCTTCCGGGCACGGACCCGGATGCCGACCGGGTGGCGGACATCCTGAAAAAGTATAATCCCAAAATCAAAGGCAGGGAATTTCTGGCCCTTTTCGGCGCCACTTCGATGATGCATCTGGCCGAGGGTCTTAAAAACGCCGGCCGCAACCTGACCCCCGAGACATTGGTGGCGGGTATGGAAAAAATCTCCGAGTGGAAAGCCGAAAATCTCGGTGCCCGGGTCACCTACGCACCGGGACGCCATCACGGCAACAATGCTTCGCGTGTCGCTCAGGCCAAAGGTGGGAAAATTGTCGGCCTGACACCGTGGACCATTTTCCAGCCCCGTTTCTAAGGCTATGGACCTATTGCGCATTCAGGGGCTGTCGATTAGTTTCGGGGGCATCCATGCCCTGCAGAATGTAAATCTCGAAATTGTTCCGGAAGAAATCCTGACGGTGATCGGACCCAACGGATCCGGCAAGACGACCCTTTTTAACTGTATATCCGGGGTATATGTCCCGGACGGCGGAGAGGTATCTTTTGAAGGGGAGAGCCTTCTGGGGCTCTCCCCGGATGCCGTCGCTAAAAGGGGGATTGCCCGCACCTTTCAAAATCTGCGCCTTTTCCTTCACATGACGGTTCTCGATAATCTACTGCTGGGAAGACACATTAAATTCAAAAAGAATCCCTTTAACGCCTATTTGCGGCGGCGCGCCGAGGAACTGCGCCATCGCGAGGTCGTGGAAGAAATCATCGAATTTCTGGACCTGCAGGCCTACCGGCAGTCCCGCATTTCCGATTGTCCTTACGGTGTTCAGAAACGGTGTGAAATCGGCCGGGCCATTGCCATGGAACCGCGCCTGCTCCTTCTGGATGAACCCATTGCCGGATTAACAGCCGAGGAAAAAGAGGAGTCCGCCTATCACATTACCGAAATCCGCGGACGCTATAAAACCGCCATCCTTTTGGTGGAACACGACCTCAAAATTGCCTCCCGCCTGGCGGATCGCATGGCAGCCTTTGATCACGGTGAGCTGATTGCCCAGGGCACCTCCGAGGAAGTCCAGCGATCCCCGGCAGTCATCCAGGCCTATCTGGGAGATGAGTAGGGCTGGAATATTGGAATAATGGAATACTGGAATAATGGAATGATGGGTTCTTGACAGGGTGAAATATTTTCGATCTGATCAGCTTGAATACCCAATATCCCATTGGGAAAATATGCATCGCAGATTAAAATAAGCACCGCATTATAAATGCTTGCACCGTTTAGAAATCGGATACCTGCTATGGAACCATTGCTGAAAATCGCCACCATTGAAACCCTGTATTATGATCGCATTTATGCGCTGCATGGGCTCTCGCTGGAAGTAAAAGAGAAAGAAATATTTACAGTCCTGGGACCCAACGGCGCCGGAAAAACGACGTTGCTGAAAACCATCGCCGGTCTGCTGAAGGATCAGCCCAAAAAAGGCACCATTGAATTTATGGGCAAACGTATTCATCGGCTGGCACCGGAACGGGTGGCACGCCTGGGGATCGTCTATGTCCCCGAAGACCGGGGACTATTCCGGGAGCTGACGGTGGCCGAAAATCTGGAACTGGGCTGCTGGGGCAGGAAGGATTCTCAACTGCAGGATGACTTCGCTTTTATCTACGGACTTTTCCCGATTCTTAAAGAACGTGCCGGCCAGGAGTCGGAAACCCTTTCCGGCGGTGAGCAGCAGATGTTGGCCATGGCCCGGGCCATGCTGCGCCGGCCCAAACTCCTTATGCTCGATGAGCCCTCCCTCGGTTTGGCTCCCCAAGTTGCGCGCCAGGTCTATGACGCCCTGCTGAAAATCAGCCAGGCCGGCACAACGATTCTGCTGGTGGAGCAAAATGCCAAACTGGCTCTGGGTATTGCCACCTTTGGCTATATCATGGAATCCGGCCGAATCGTGCTCGAGGGAACGCCCGCAGAGCTCCAAGCAAACGAGGATGTGCAGGAGCTTTACCTCGGTGTTGGCAAGGAGACCACCTCTCCCAAAGGCTGGCGACTTTATAAGAAAAGGAGGACATGGTAATGGGGATCGATACGGCCACCTTCCCCCACCTGTTTTTTCAACAGGTCAACACCCAGGGCGATCGAATTGCCCTGCGGCGCAAGGAATTCGGTATCTGGAACCGCATCACCTGGGATGAGTACGG
>JBATKU010000576.1:0-3045 GCA_049669725.1 Desulfobacterales bacterium | reverse complement strand
ATTTGGTGGCGATATCAGTTATTATAAATTTCTGATATTTTTGTCCGATGCTCGATACTGGCTGCGCGATGATTGAAAATCGAAATTCTATCAGGCCTATAAAAATGCTGCGTCCGGTTGCGCGCTTAAATATCGGCGAGAGGTTTGAAAAACCAGCCAGATTACCGATTTTAGAATTTTCGTCAATTTTTCAAAGTATGAGGGGCAGGGCTAACTGATGTGTGGAATTGCCGGTTTTCTATCTTCTATCCACATCCCTAAGGATTGCGCTGGTTGGCTTTATGGTATGGCTAGGACTATGGCAAATCGCGGTCCGGATGATGAAGGCATATGGTTTGACCCTAAAGAAGGTGTTGGACTGGCGCATAGCCGTCTTTCTGTCATAGACCTTTCCCCTGAAGGGCATCAGCCCATGTCATCGATGTCTGGTCGTTACATAATCGTTTATAATGGCGAGATTTATAATTACAAAAAGATCCGCAGCGAACTTAACGGCATGAATATCCGATGGCGCGGGCATTCAGATACCGAAGTGCTTCTTGCCGCCATTGATACTTGGGGCCTTGAAGAGGCTATTAAACGGTCTAACGGCATGTTTGCTTTTGCGCTTTGGGATAGGAGGGAACAGATATTATGGTTGGGCCGAGATCGGCTGGGAATAAAACCACTTTATTATGCAAGAACCAAAAATGGCATTGTCTTCGGATCTGAATTAAAAGCTTGCAAAATGTATCCGAATTTCAAAGCCGAAATTGATCGCTGTTCCTTAAGCCTTTATCTTCGTCATAACTGTATTCCCGCGCCACATACAATATATAAAAGCACATGGAAGCTAAGGCCCGGGCATTTATTAAGAATTCCACGGGATAGTCTTCACGAGGGAGGGATGATCCCACAGTCATATTGTTACTGGGATTCAAGGACAATAGCTGAAGCGGGACAGAATAACTGCGTTCAGAGCACAACGGATGAAGTGATTGAGCAATTCGATAAACTTCTCCGAGATTCAGTTAAAAAGAGGATGGTATCAGATGTACCCTTAGGCGCTTTTTTGTCAGGAGGAATAGATTCTTCAACTGTTGTCGCTTTGATGCAGGCACAAAGCAGCAGGCCTGTTAAAACATACTCTATAGGATCATTTAATAGAGGGTATAATGAAGCAGTATATGCCAAGGAGGTTGCCAGACATTTAAAGACAGATCACACCGAATTATACGTGAGTCCACAGGAAGCTATGGAGACTATTCCTATATTGCCAACGCTTTACGATGAGCCTTTCTCCGATTCATCGCAGATTCCAACTTACCTGGTATCTAAATTGGCAAGGAATCATGTCACGGTCAGCCTTTCGGGTGATGGTGGAGATGAACTCTTTGGTGGATATAATCGCCATTTCATTGTACACGAAATTTGGCGAAAATTAGGGTGGATACATCCCTTATTAAGAACGGTTACCGCAAAAAGCTTGCGAAGCTTATCACCAGTTAGGTGGGATAATTTATTTTATAAAATAAATCGCTTGCTGCCTGCAAAGAAACAATTTAATAGGGCGGGGGATAAAATTCACAAATTTTCAGAAATTCTATCGCTGTTGACCCCTGAGTCGATGTACCAAGATCTTTGTTCGCATTGGAAGAAACCCGAAGATGTCGTTGTTGATGGGTATGAACCGCTAACAAATGTTACAGATCCTGAATTTCATGCCAATCTTTCAGATTTCAGTCATTGGATGATGTACATGGATTTGATCAGCTACCTGCCGGATGATATCCTTACCAAAGTTGACCGTGCCAGCATGGGTGTGAGTTTGGAAGTAAGGGTGCCTTTCTTGGATTACCGTGTTGTAGAATTTGCTTGGCGGCTTCCTCTTTCTATGAAAATTAGAAATGGACAGGGAAAATGGATTTTGCGGCAGATATTGCATAGGTATGTGCCAAAAGAATTGGTTGATCGGCCTAAAAGCGGATTTGGGGTCTCTATCGATTCTTGGCTACGGGGGGCTTTAAAAGAATGGGCCGAAGAATTGCTAAGTGAAAAAAGGTTGAAAGAAGAAGGCTTTTTCAATCTCGAACCTATTCGGAAAAAGTGGGCTGAGCATCTATCTGGCAGTCGAAACTGGCAGTATCATCTTTGGGATGTATTGATGTTTCAGGCATGGCTGGAAGTAAATTGAGATATCAAGCACAATTTACAGCAACAATTTGACTATTATTCTGCACCGATAACATGTCCTCAATTAGCAGCAAGCCAAAACTAATGTTCTTTATATCTGAAGACTGGTATTTCTGGTCCCATCGTCTTCCCCTTGCGCTGGCTTTGCGTGATTTGGGCTGGGATGTATATTTGGCCACCCGTGTTTCGACATTCAGGAAACGCATTGAACGGGAGAATATCCATCTGATGCCTTTAACAAAATTTAGACGTAAAATGCAATCACCTGGTAAGGAGGTGTCCAGTTTTTTCGAAATTTTAACCCTCTATCGAAAAATCAAGCCTGACATCATACATCAGGTCGCCATGAAGCCGGTGATTGTCGGCACGATGGCAGCCCGAATTGCCCGCATCGATCGAGTCATCAATGCATTCGGTGGGTTGGGATTTCTGTTTACAACAAAAAGCAAGCTAAAGGCAATTTTTAAAAAATTGGCTTTTTTTACTCTGAAGGTAGTATTTGACACCCCTCGTGTTCGCCTAATTCTTCAAAACACTGAAGACTTAAAACTAATGCTTTCAGAAGGGATTATTTCAAAAGATCAAGCCGTCATTATAAAAGGCTCCGGTGTTAATCTTACGCTTTTTCATCCCGGCTGCGAACCTTGCTCTCCTCCGCTGGTTGTTCTGCCTTCGCGTATGCTTTGGGATAAAGGGGTGGGCGAATTTGTACAGGCAGCGAATTTGATTAACTCCAACGGCAGGAAGGCTATATTTGCCCTTGTTGGGGGGCCGGATGCTGATAATCCGACTTCCATATCGATCCGGCAGCTTGAAGACTGGCACAGCGCCGGTTACCATAATCTCAGCGGTTTTCATACTCGATCAGATTTC
>JBATKU010000575.1:0-3659 GCA_049669725.1 Desulfobacterales bacterium | reverse complement strand
TAAGACTTACAATCGATATAGCTGAAAAACTATCTCAAATTGCTGAAGAAACGCAAAAGCCAAAGTCTTATCATATCCGGAAGGCTTTAGAATTGTATCTGGTCGAACTGGCAGATTTGCAGATTGCCTATGACCGCCTGCACGATAACACTGATCCGGTTATCTCTAGTGAAAACTTGCGGTAAGAATTTGAGCTTTAAAAAAGGTGTGACAATTCTTAACCTAAGAATCAGCCATCGCCGAAAGGCATATAGAAAATGACGGACAGCATAGAAGAAATTGCCGATTTTAAATCAGGTTACGTCTCGATCCTCGGCGCACCCAATGCCGGCAAGTCGACCCTGCTCAATCGGATGCTGGGGGAAAAAATCTCCATCACCTCCAAAAAGCCCCAGACCACCCGCAACCGCATCCTGGGCGTGCTGCACCGTTCAAAATCTCAGATGGTTTTTTTTGATACGCCGGGCGTATTTCAGGCCCAGGACGAGCTCAATGTGCGCATTGTGGATGCCGCCTTTTCCGCCCTGGGAGATGCGGATTTGGTCCTGGTTGTCGTGGATGTTTCCCACCCGGACCCCAACGCCGAAAGATATCTCGTAAAAAAACTGAAAAGCCAGAACCATCCGGTGATCCTGGCCCTGAACAAAATCGATCTGATTGAAAAATCCGGCATGCTTAAAATCATCGAGAAGTGGTCGACTGTTTACGGGTTCAAAGATGTCGTGCCCATATCCGCCCGGCATGGTACCCAGGTTGATGACCTGATCGCAACCATGGAAAAGATTCTGCCCGCCGGTCCGCCCTTTTTTCCGGAAGATACTGTCACCGATGTGTCAGAACGGTTTATGGCGGCCGAGCTGGTCCGCGAGCAGGTATTCCGGATGACGGGTGAAGAAATCCCCTATGCCACCGCCGTGACCGTGGATACCTTTAAAGAAAAAAAAGAAGGACGACTCATCTCGATCGAGGCCACCATTCACCTGGAGCGAAGCTCCCAGAAAGGCATCGTCATCGGCAAAAACGGCAGCAAGCTGAAGCAAATCGGCACCCGGTCCCGGGAGCAGATCGAACAGCTGCTTGGGACCAAGGTATTTTTGAAGTTATTTGTGAGGATTCAGAAAAACTGGCGCAGGGACACCAAGGCCATCAGGAGATTCGGCTACTGATTAAATGTCTCGAAATTTCTGCAACTTTTGGCAATGTAGTGTTTTTGGCCAGGCATCCACGTCGAGAAGCCGCATGGAATGATGGAATACTGGATAAAACAGCGAAAAATGAAATCTCTTTCAAATTTGGTATGATACAATACGAAGATAATCGGTCTGACAATTATTATTAATAAAATTATTGACAATTGTAATAAAAAGAATCATAATTTTTTATTACAGGAGGTGAAATTTATTGTCTAGTGTAAGAACAGCCATATCAGTCGAAAAATCCCTGCTGAACAAAATTGACGAGACGGCCAAAAATCTCTGCTTAAGCCGAAGCAAATTTTTTGCGGTAGCAGCCGAAGATTACCTCCACCGCATGGAGACGCAGGAGCTTATTGACAGATTGAACGAAGCATACAGTGACGGTTTGGATATTACAGAGCAAAGAGTGCTAAAAGGAATGAAAACCGTTATGCAAAAACACGCGGGGAATGAATGGCAATAGAACAGGGGGATATCCTCTGGATCGATCTCGGTGTTCCGCAGGGATCAGAACCCGGTTACAAAAACCCATACGTAGTGATTCAAAGTGATGCCGTTAATGTTTCGCGAATTTACACGGTAATCGTGTGCTTAATTACTTCCAATCTGCAAAGAGCAAAAGCCCCCGGCAATGTTTTATTGGAAAAGGGTGAAGGTCGTCTTTCTGTTCCCAGCGTTGTAAATGTGTCTCAGATTTACACCATCGACAAGAAAATGCTGGGTGAAAAAATAGGGAAACTCGACCGGGGTCGCGTCCGTCAGATTCTTGATGGGCTTTTTTTGATGCTTGAACCACGAAGTATCATATGAAACCAGCAACCATGATACTTTAAAACCGATCCTAAGCGGATATATCGCTGGGCGGCTCCAACTCCCCTTTCTCAAACCCAATCAACCACCTTTTGCGCCACATCCCGCCGCCGTAGCCGGTCAGTCTACCATCACTGCCGATGACCCGATGGCAGGGAATGATAATGGCGATGGGGTTTTTCCCGTTGGCGCTGCCAACCGCCCGGCTGGCATTGGGTTTGCCGAGAACATCGGCGATTGCTCCGTAAGATGTGGTCCCACCGTAAGGAATTTTTTCCAGATGCCGCCACACCGATTTTTGAAATTCCGTGCCCGCAGGCTGAAGGTTTAAAAAAAAATCCCGGCGCTCCCCTTTAAAATATTCGTCCAATTGCTTCAGGCACTCTTTTTGGCAGAATGGCAGTTCACCATCTCCCGCCAGCATCTCCTCTACAAAATGCAGTGCTAAGATGCCGTCCGGGCTTGCGACGATTTCAATGGGCCCCAGCGGTGATTTGAAATAGGCTGTATAGATCTGCATAATTCAACAACTATAAGATTCAATCATATGGAACGGACTGAACTTGATTGAGGCTGCCCCTGCCCATTCCAATAACGAATAACAGATACCTATTACCTGCTATACCTGCACTGCATCAACGTATCTCTTCACCGTCCGCCTGTCAATCTTCAGACGCCGGGCCGTCTCGAGGTAAGAACCGGCGCCGGCGTATACGTGGGCGCAGTATAATCTGCAGAGCTCTTCAAGACTGAGGGTTCCCTCCTGGAAAGCCGCCAGCTGGCGGTCATCGAAGGCGGCAGCCGAATCGCCGGCAGGATGGTATTCTCGACGAAGCATGACGTTGCGGACACATTGTTCCAGCTCCCGAATATTTCCCGGCCAGGGGTAATCCAGCCCAAGATGATCCCGAATCCAGTTTTTCACTTCGGCAGCAACCGTATCCCCTTCCGGACCTGCTTCCCGCTGTGAAAGGTAGCCGACCAGATCCCACAAAACCTCGGGAGATTCTTTGATCTGCTGGTGCAAGGACGGGGTGGTGATAATATCTGAACACAGCCGGTAGTAAAAATCCTTTCTGAATTCCCCTTGCTCCATGGCCTGATGAACGTTGCGGTGGGTGGCCGCCACAATCTTACCCTTAAAATTAAGGGTCTGGGTCGATCCCAGGGGTTGAAAGTTGCGGGCCTGGATGACCCGCAGCAGCTTGACCTGAATAAGGGGGTCGAGTTCCCCGATTTCGTCTAAAAATACCGTGCCCACCGGTGGGCAAACATCCAGCCAGCCTTTACGGTCTTCCAGGGCTCCCGTAAAGGCCCCGCGACGGTGGCCGAACAATTCCGATTCAACCAGGGTGGCCGGCAATGCCGAGAGATTGATCGGGAAAAAGGTTTCCGAAAAATCTTCTTTAAAGGTCAGCGACTTGGGGTCAAAGGGGATATAGCGCGAAAGACCAACGGCACGGGCAACCAGCTCCTTGCCCGAACCTGTGGGTCCGATGATCAGGGTGGTGAAATCGGCCATGCGCTTGTAAAAAGAGCGGCGAAAACGGCGCATGTCATGGGTGAAGATGGACGTCCACACCATGGCCCGCAGATTGGCCGCTACCTGCGAGCGCCCGATAATGGCCCTGAATATATAATAGAAGGCCCGGC
>JBATKU010000574.1:0-1962 GCA_049669725.1 Desulfobacterales bacterium | reverse complement strand
ATCCTCGGGTGTACTTGAAGTATAAGCTCTACTTTCTAAAAACTCCCATGGGAATACGCCAAAAATTTATTAACCCTCCTCTTAATAGAATGAAGGTATGAACTGGTTAAAAAGGCCTTGCAAGCCGGCTGCTTATTCCATAGAATTGATGATAGTATGACAGGCAGGTATGAAATTTATAGGCCAATTAACTATTTATGCGAATTCTTTCAACCAAAAGACTATATTTACCGGCGCTATCTATTGTTGCGGTAGTATTTCTTCTATTGGTCCTTATCAGTATTTCGACTTACCGTAATTTAGACCGCGAAAAAACCATGGCCCTGCATTTTCTTTATCGCCAGGGCATGACCGTGCTCCTTTCCATTGAAGCCGGAGCCCGGGCCTGGATGATGTTGCCCATGTGGCAGGATGATTCCATTGGAAGCCTGATCCAGGAAACAGGCAAGAATGTGGATATTGCCTATGTCTATCTCATGGATCAAAATGGGAATGTCGTCCACCATTCAAACCCCGATCAAAGTCCCGATCCGTCCATCGGCAGGCCTGAATTTAAAAATGACAGTGGAGTTATAACCCGTATCAAAAAAGTGCCTGGAGATATCCCGGTATATGAGCTTGCCAAAAAATTCTCCCCTCTTCTGGCCCCTGATTCCAAAGAGGTGATACCTGTTTCGCCTGAGCATGGAGATATCGTAAAGCCTCATTTGCATCGTGGGGATATTATCGTTCTAGGAATGAAATTGACTGCCTATGAAGAGGCACGTCGCTCCGATTTTCAACATGCCATCATTATGGGAATTATTCTCATAACCTTGGGGGCAGGAGCTCTTTTTTTTATCTTTGTCATTCAGAACTATTATCTGGTAGGCAAAACCCTGGAGCAGACAGAGGATTACACGCGACAGGTAGTGGCCAGTATGGCCAACGGTCTTTTAAGTATAGACGCAGAGGGCAAGATAGTTTCCTTTAACCAGTTGGCTCTGGGACTGCTCAGCCTGCAGGAATCTGAAGTACCGGGCCTGAACCTCAATAGGATTATTGATTTTCAGGCAAGCGGTATCGATCAGATATTGGCCCATGCTCGCCCCATTATAGACTGCGAAATTCAGCACCGAAGCAGAGCAAATGAAATGATTCCAATATCCCTGAGTGCCACGCCTATCCTTGATGAAAGTGATCAATGCAATGGGGCGGTGATTGTGTTACGGGACCTGCGAGAAATCAAACAGTTGGAAGCAAAAGTCAGGCGGGCTGAAAAACTGGCGGCTATTGGCAAGCTTGCAGCAGGAGTTGCCCACGAGATCCGAAATCCGCTAAGCTCTATAAGAGGTTTCGCCCAGTTTCTTAGCAAGGGTTTAAAAGACAGCCCTAAGGAGCAAGAGTTTGCTAACACCATGGTTGCTGAAGTAGACCGGATTAACAGGGTTGTCACTGATCTGCTCACTTTTGCCACTCCCACCACGGCGGAGCCGGTACCGGCGGACGTAACCGAGCTTGTTGAACACTGTGTGCGTCTGGTGCAGGCGGATGCTGATTCGCGTAATATCATGCTTAGCAGAAATATTACCGATCTAAGCAAAGTTCGACTGGATACCAATCAAATTACCCAGGCACTTCTGAATTTGTTGCTGAATGCCATGCAGGCAGTTGAACCAGGTGGCGCCATCGAAATTGGTGCGGCGTTAAAACCATCGGACGCACGGTTAGAAATCTGGGTAGAAGATAATGGTAACGGTATTGAGCACGATATGCTTGATAAAATTTTTGACCCTTTTTACACAACTCGGGCCAAGGGAACCGGACTTGGGCTTCCCATAGTTCACAAAATTGCCGAAAACCATCAGGGAGAAATAAGGGTTGAAAGTCCGCCGGCCGGCAAGAGAAAAGGCTGCCGTTTTACTTTATCTCTCCCGACAAGTGCCTGAGTTGAAAATTATAATACATCTATCCAATCCGAGC
>JBATKU010000573.1:0-1560 GCA_049669725.1 Desulfobacterales bacterium | reverse complement strand
ATTTTGAAATTGCAGCCGACACCAGACCGGTAGCCTTGGCGGTAGCTTTTTCACCATCATGCACCCAGCTGACCTGTTCGCGGATGTTGGCATGTTCGTAGAGGTAGGGGTTCATTGCCGCTCTTTTGATGGCGCCCCGGAAGGTCAATTCGTGCAGACTGGGGGCACAGGAGGCCACCACCACCCGGTTGATCTTTCCATTTTTGATATCTTCCTGGATCAGTTCCTGCCCGGGATCCGAACACATGAACATATTGGTGTGGGTTACCGTGACTCCGGGAAGATCTTTTACATTTTCGGCCAGCCGATCAACATCCACGTGGTCGGAAATGTTGCCTCCGCAGTGGCAGATATAGACACCAACCTTTGCTTCACCGGTCTCTTTTTTTTCGGGTTTGGATGACATGCAATAAGCTCCTGTTTTCAGAAGTCAGATGACCGAGATCAGAGTTCAGATGACTGATGACAGATTTGGAGGTCACCCAGCTGCAACAGCTTGGATTCTTTCTTCTGTCTTCTGTTCTCTGCCATCTGTCTTCTTTAATTGGAATAAATAATTGGATGCTTCCATTGCGGCCGCGCCGGCTTCGACGATGGTATCCACAATGTCCTTGGGGCCTGCCGCCACACCGGCGACAAATACGCCTTCCATGTCAGTCAGCGCAGGAGAAATTTTCGGCATGACGGTTTTTATGAAAGCATCCGTATCGGTGGACACCGGACAGATTCCGTCCGGATTCCACTCGGGTAGCATTCCCAGCGAAAGCACCACCAGGTCATGATCGCGGGTTAGCACACCACCCTCGCCTTCCTGATCTTCATAGCGCAATTGAACAGACTGGTTTTCGCCCCGGGAAATTTTGGCCACCTTGGCTTTGACAAATTCAATTCCCATGGCCTTGGCGTTTTGATAGAACTGCTCATAGCCTTTGCCAAAGGCCCGGATGTCCATGTAGTAAATGGTAATGTCCGCCAGGGGCAAAGATCCGGACAGCAGCATGGCCTGCTTGATGGCGTACATGCAGCAAACCCGTGAGCAGTATGAAACCCCCAGGCTTTTATCTCGCGAGCCGGCACATTGCACATAGGCAATCGAGTCCGGCTCCTTGCCGTCTGAAGGCCGAATCACCCGCTGGTAAGGGCCGTGAGGCGCCAACAATCGCTCCATCTGCATCGAGGTGATGACGTTTTCAACCTGGCCCTGACCGTATTCTTTTTTCTGCGCGGGATCGGTCAGTTTAAAACCGGTGGCCAGGACCGCAGTTTTGGCCTTGATCACAAAATTTTCCGGCTGCTGAAAATAGTCCACCGCCTGGGTCGGACAGACCCGGACGCATTTCCCGCACAGCGAACAGTTTTCAACATCCAAAATCGCCAGCTGGGGAATGGCATTAGAAAAGGGAATGCGGATGGCTTTGCGCAGGGTGAATCCCCCCTGTTCTTCATCGGGAACATAGACGGGACACCCGTATTCACACTGGCGACAGCCGATACATTTATCAGGATCCACATAGCGGGGTCGCTGGGTCAGGGAGGCAACGATACTATCCCCATCGCGAT
>JBATKU010000572.1:0-3008 GCA_049669725.1 Desulfobacterales bacterium | reverse complement strand
GAAATCCTTCAGGGACACCTTTTTCCCGTTGGCATCGGGCAGGGTAAATGCCGGTGCAGCCTTGCCTTCTTCAATAGCCATGTAGACCTCCTGTTGCATCTTTGGGGTGAAATTATCGACTCCGCCTGGATTATTAATTCAGCAGGGGTGCTGGTTTCATGATTGGTTCTTTTTTTGACGGAGCTTTGTCGAAACAATCATCTCCTATTTGCTGACGGTTAAAACCATTCTGAATAGTCTTTGGTCACAACCGGTGACAGATCGTGATTTTTTACAGGAGCGCACTCGATCTTCCCACCGAAAATGGTCATAAAAAAATAGATGTCAATTTAGAGTTGCTTAATTTTGCGGTAATAAGAATCCGACAGATAAATGGCCGCCAGGGGATTGTGACCTGTCACACGATCTTTGACTGCCAGAACGGTGGTCGGTGCCTCGGCATGCTTAAAAAACAGGGAGTCGTGACCCACGCACAAGCCCAGCAAAATATTAAGCTCGGTTCGGGACTGGTTTAACAGTTTGGCCTGAAAAATCGGATTGCACATGGCTTCATCCGTTCCCCGGTATATTTTATCCGCATCGCTGATACCGATTATCTCTTTGGATGTCCTCCCGGCTTTACAGAGCACCGATACCACCTCAAATCCGCGATCCTTGAGTATTTGTTCCACAATGGCCGCTTCTTTCGCCAGACCTATACAGAAAGCCAGCCCCAGGCGATGGTAATTCATTTTCGCGGCAAACTCGTATATTTCGACCATGCGGGTCTTGGAAGGCTGCATGACATAGGGCTGCTGATGGCGGTTGGCATAACAATCCGCCTCCTGAATGGAGGCCTTTTGCGCAAATTTATAGGTATCGGGCAGCTGGTATTCCCGGTTGGCTTCCGCCAGGGCCTCTTTTTGCAGCAGGGTGGGGCAGTTTTTCGATCCCTTGCCGTCAAGGGTCATACAGATTCTTTCAGGGGTCTCGAGCCCGCATTCGGCACATTTGCTAAGGGATTTTGCTTTGGGATCCGCCATGCTAAGCGCTCCTTTGGGGGTGAATCACACCCATTTTAGGGGTCAGGTATCGGCCGACCAATTTTGTCTTGAAGGTTAGTTTCTTGGGAATTGATCTAATACACAAATAACCCAGAAGCAAGGCCATAATAATTATACTTGACCAATTCGGTAGGATTTAATATAATCGATCATCAAAGCTTATTTATAAATAATTCAACATGATTCGATTGATCCATAAAATATCAGCCATTTTACTGGCATGCTTTTTTGGGCTGAATTTAGCGGCCGGCGGCGCCGTGGCCGCTGAGCCCTGTCTTCCTTCCCTGTGCCCCAGCGGATTGATGGATATGGGTCATCATAATGGTATGATCAATTTTGCAATGCCCATGCAGGGGTGCGGTGAAGATTGCAATGATATATTTTGCGGTATTATGAAGGATCCCTTGCAGGATGTAAATGCTGTCAATTCATCACCTTTTCAAGGAATCGGTTATCCCGTTATCCTGGCAACCGTGGATACTTTTGGACAATCCGGCCTCCGGGCTTCTGGGCCCGAATCTTGGCACCCGCTGTTCAATACCTGGGCATCGAGTCAAATACCCCTTTACCTGCAGCATCTTGTCGTGATCATTTGAAGCGCCTCTGCTTTTCCCAACATTCTAAAATTACTTCATTCAGGTTTGTCCGAACCGGCGAACCATATCAGTTTATACCAAATATCTGGAGGTTATACGAAATGAAAATATCCGATTGGATCGCAGAAAACAAAATCCTTATCTTCGTCCCCCTGCTGGCTCTGTTTGTGGCAGGCGTGGTTGTGTTGGCCTATAATAATACCGGTAATGTGAATAATGCCGACCAGACGGCGGCAACATCTTACCCAACGCCGACGATAAAAACCGCTGATGAGCCGACCGTTGGCAGCCCGGCGGCTCCCCGGCCGGATGTCGAATCACCGGCACCTAATGAATTCATGCCGGATACCGCCAAAGTGGTTTTTCAGGTTGACGGCATGTCGTGCTCCGGGTGTATTTCCACCATCAAATCCAGCCTGGCCGGCTATAAAGGTATCCGGGACATCATCGTCAATATTTCCGGCGGTACTGCCGAAGTTTATTACGATAGCGGCAAGATCAAGGACCTCGATCGCCTGGCAGCTTCCATCACGGACAGCGGCTATCCGGCCAGGATCAGTCAGATGATGACAGCCGACCAGTTGAGAGAGGAGGAAGCTGTTTCCGCTACGCGTGCTAAAGCATATATTGCTTCTGTGGGCGGCTGGGATATCTCCCGCACGGATTTCGACACCGAGCTGGCATACGCCACCAACCGCTACAAAGAAGCTTACGGGGAAGATGTTTTTTCAGGCAGCCGCGGAAAAAATGTCCTGGACAGCATCGAGGCCCAGGTGGTCTCGCGCCTGATCAACGAAGGCATCCAGATGCAGGAAGTGCAGCGTGTCGGATTTCGGATAGATCCGAAATTATTCGATCAGGAATTCGATAAATTTCTTGCCCAAAAGAATGTCGATCCAGCGGGTCTTAAAACCTCTCTGGAGAAGAATGGCTATCCTTTTGGTTACTTCATGAAAAAATTTGAAAACCGGGTGCTTTTGCGTCATTACATCGAAGATCAGGTTCTCAGCAATGCCGCCAGCGACTACGATAAACAGCAGCAGTATCTGGCCTGGTATAACAATGCCCGTACTTTGTCCAAGGTGACGATTTATGACAAACGGCTGGAACGTCTGACCCAGAACCAGGCCGCCGGAGGTGGCTGCGGATCTTCCTGCAAAAGCTGATCGCCGGTTTTATACCACTATAAAAGACCGAAATTTAAAAACCCCGCTTTCTTCTGGAAGGCGGGGTTTTTAGAGTTTATGTAACTATCGGTCGGTGTGATAGTAAAACAGATCGGCAGCCTTTTGATTATCGCCCTTCATAATTTTCCAGACCAGACCGGGATTTTTGAATAGATACCAATCGCCGAAAGTATCGAATTTTC
>JBATKU010000571.1:0-1578 GCA_049669725.1 Desulfobacterales bacterium | reverse complement strand
GTGGAAGCATAATCGGACATGGCATAGGGAACAATAAGTGCATTATTATGGATAATCGAACCACAGGAGTATACAACATTAGGTACGGCTCCTTCCCGTTCTTCTTCATTGGCGGTCAAGAGAGGTTCTTTTAAATAACCGATTATTTTTGTGGGATCATCCAAATCAAGGAGTACTGCTCCCAGACTATAGGTTCGCATTGGGCCAACGCCATGAGTAATGACAAGCCAGCCATATTCCGTTTCGATGGGTGAACCGGCATTGCCGACCTGAATTAATTCCCAAGGATACCGAGGTTGCTGGATCATTTTTGTGTCTTGCCAGAGATTAATATTGTTGGAAAACATAATATAGTTGTTAACCCCTTCAATCCTTGAAAGCATGGCATACCTGTTCTTAATTTTTCGAGGGAATAAGGCCATCCCTTTACTTTTCACATATTTTCCGTGCAGTGGTACAACTTTGAAATGATAAAAATCTTCTGTTTCTATCAGTTTGGAGAGGATAGAAAATCCGTTGTATGCTGTGTAGGTTGCGTAATAAATCGCTTTCCCTTTGTCGTCAACAAACCTTACAAAACGCGCATCTTCGATGCCATTTCTTTCAGCGTAGGATATAGGAGACAGAATACGCTCGGATATGGCTGTATCTAAGGAGAACGAAACCTCGTAGTGTGAAGTAGCCAGCCAGTTAATGGCATTTACTACTTGTTTTCGAGTATAGGATAGTTCTGTTTCTTCCATGACATTTTCAATCGCTGCCTGAAGTTCGCCATATATGAAATGATCATCGAGCTGATCCATTACGACAGTTATGACATCTTTCTTGATGTTCATTTCATCCAGTTTTCTAAGAAAAGTCTTCTTTTCGTAAACATGACGTGTGACCACTTCGGGTGCATCCACGATATCTCTGGTTGATTGGAAAGTAAGATCATGGTTAGAGTCAATGATTCCGCTACGAAATGCAATAGAAGAGATATGGCCCTCACCGGTAGCGCGAAAACTGATGATTACCCTTTTTTGACCATTCTCAAGATCGCCCTGGTAGGGATCTTCCACAATAGAAGGATTGAAAAATGCAGAGGATTCAATGGAATATTCCTTTGTAAAATACGCGCCGATAATCAATTTCTTTTCAATTGGTAATGTGTCCGCATCAATACCGATATCGTGAATAATAGTTTTTATATTTTGAAAACTTTTCTCAAATACTTTCGAAATATTTCTGTGACGTTTTGAAAAATCTCTCAAAATTTTATTGAAGACCCATTGATGTTCATCTTCCGGCATATCAATTATCTTTTGGATGAGTTCTTTTGCCTGATCATCTGAACAGGGCATGTAGGTTTGTGCAATGACTCGTTTATTGTTCGGATAGAATTTTATGGATTTTCTGTTTACAGTGATGGGCATAAGAGTTCCTTCATCTTAGTTCATGGATCCAGTTGATCACGAGGCGGGCGGAGATCAAATCTGATCAAAGAAGGGAGTTCGTCTCTCCTCAACAGAAATCGCGGCATAAAGATACATCGCGGCTGACCATGATTGCCAGTCAACACCCCTTGGCGTTCCATCC
>JBATKU010000570.1:0-2278 GCA_049669725.1 Desulfobacterales bacterium | reverse complement strand
GTAAAATCGAATTTCGCGGCTGGAAAGCCACTCCCACAAAAAATTTGGAGCAATAGATCATTTTTTTGGTCAGGGAATCCACAATGAATACTGCACAGCTATTTGATCCCGATCGCCGCAGCAAAGCGCCCGTTGTGTTTATAGCCTGCCTTACCGTTCTGATTGGAGCAGTGGTTCTGGCATCTTCAACTCAAAAGAGTTTCGGTCGAGTTTCCGTTTCCAATGTGCTGTTCACGAATTATAACGGCATCGTCATTCGCGCCAAACTTCTCAAACCGCTAAGCGCGTCAACGTCCGACCCGGCACCGGGCATCGTCTACATCCACGGGTATCAGAACAATCGCGAAACCAGTGATGCCTACTGCATTGAACTGGCAAGGCGGGGGCTCGTGGTTCTGGAAATCGATGCCATCGGGCGCGGCAACTCCGGTATCCCGGGAGAACTGGATGATCCGGATTTTGATCCCACCTATGGTGGAAAAACGTCTTTAGCCTATTTAAAATCCCTTGCCTTTGTCGATGCGCACAAGATTGGTTTAATGGGCCACAGCCTCGGCGCCGAGATGGTTTACAAAATGGCCGTCAAAGATCCCTCGATAGCCGCACTTGTTATATCCGGCTTTGCCTACCGCGATGACGCCTCAACCACCCTGCCTAAAAACATGCTGATGATCTTTGGAAAATATGACGAATTCCGCCAGCGCATGACCGGTACAAAAGATTTTGAAAAAGAATGGATGCGCACGGATCGGACCCGCAAGGTGTTTCCGGTTGAAAACCCTGAGCTGTCGAAAACCTATGGCAATTTTAATGCCGGCACGGCGCGGCGTGTCTTTATGCCAAAAATTACCCATCTCCATACATTACACAGCAGCGCTGCCATTGCCGAAGCCTTGCAATGGATTAAGCAGGCACTTGATCCAGCCAGGGAAGATTGGATTCCGATCGATAACCAGATCTGGCAAATTAAGGAGTGGTCGACCCTGGTTGCCATGGTTGCCTGCCTGGCCTCCCTTTTGCCCCTGGGTTTGGTCCTGCTGCGGACTTCATTTTTTCAATCCCTGCATTTCCCGGTTTCGGCAAACTACAGTTGCAGCGGTAAGGCATACATCAAGCCGGCCATTATTAATGGTGTGCTCATGTGGCTTTACTTCCCGATTATTTTTGTCCTTTTCGGGATCCATGTATATCTGGTTCGCATCGACAAGGTATTCCCCCTGATGATGACCAATGGAATTGTCTGGTGGTTTCTATGGATAAACATCATTGGCTTTTTCTTTTTCAAAAGATGGTTTAAAAAGCAACGTCGAGAAAATGGTCTGACGCTTTTTGAGCTGGGACTTTCCGATCGTGAGGACCGTTTCAGCATAAAAGATGTGTTCATCGCCAAAACCGCCTTGCTGGCAACAATTCTGTTTCTCTTTGCCTACTTGGTCGAACACACCCTGGAAAGTATCTTCATTGTTGATTTCCGGTTCATCTTTCCCTTTGCAAGTGACCTGACACCTTACAGGGCAAAGCTCTGGCTCTCGTACTTTCCATTTCTGCTGGTCGGCTTTTTGCTGATGGGCATCTTCCTCCACGGTCAGTTGCGCCGACCGCTGAAATCAACCTGGCTGAAGACCTTCTTCTCCTGGTCCGTATTTAACATCCTGGTTCTCGTCATACCGCTGGTTTTATTCTTAATGGTTCAATACCTACCGTTGTTTATTACCGGAGCCATCCCCTTTGTCGGCCCCGGGGGCATGTTCATCGCGTATACGCATAACCTTTTGCACATCATCGCTGTGCTGATCCAGGTGATACCGATTCAAACCTGGTTTTATCAGCTGACCGGCAGGATTTACCTTGGAGCCGTGCTCAACGCGGCCCTGGTGACCTGGATGTTCGTTTCATCACAGGTCATCGCGCCGATACCGGTGTAAGGCGCTGGGACATTGAACTATAATCTGTTATAAGTTAAATCCCATGTTGCATAAATTCCATGGGTTTATTGATCGTGGAGTATTGGAGTGATGGAGTATTGTAAAAAGATAACCGCATACTATCCACTACTCCAGTACTCCAATACTCCAATGCTCCAAAATTAATTCTAAGCTGGGACCAGAAAAAATGGATTTCGTATTGTGCGAAAAAATAGCTAAAAATATCTCCCGGGTCATTGTCGGGAAAGAGCAGGCGATCGAACTGCTTCTGGTGGGTCTGCTGGCCGAGGGTCATGTCCTGCTGGAAGATGTGCCCGGTGTCGCCAAAACCTTGCTTGCCAAATGCCTGGCCA
>JBATKU010000569.1:0-3247 GCA_049669725.1 Desulfobacterales bacterium | reverse complement strand
TCGCTTCGGCCTCTACCCGGACCTGAAAGATAAAAAAACCACCGAGGAAATCGTGGACAAAATGCAAGAGAATACCCGGCTGGAGCCGGTCAGCGCGGAAATAATCGACCGCCGCACCGGCAGACCGGCCACGGCCACCATTGCCTTCACCCTCTCCTACGAAGGCAAAGAACCGGCCAAAGTTCAGCAGGTAGCCAACGTACTGACCTCGCTGTATCTGTCTGAAAATCTTCAGGTGCGCGAAAAGCAGGCCCAGGAAGCCTCCGCCTTTCTGGAAGGCGAACTGGAAAAAATCCGGATCGAGATGGCCCAGCTCGAGTCCCGGATAGCCGGCTTCAAGCAGGAGCATATCAACGAGCTGCCGGAAATGCTGCCGGCCAACACGCGCAGCCTGGACGACATGAAACGGAACTTGGAAATTGTGGGGGAGCGCTTAAACAGCCTGAAAGAACGGGAACTGTACCTGGATACATATCTAGCGGGCATCAAACCGCATTTGGAGGACAAGGACCAAAAGGTCACGAGCCGCGACCGGCTGGAGGAGCTCAAGGTGCAGCTGGTGCACCTGACCAAGCGCTTTTCAGAAGAATACCCGGATGTCAAAAAGACCCGGGCTGAAATTGCCGAGCTGGAAAAGCAATTGGCGGCAGAGGATGCCAAACCTGCTTCGGGAAAAGGGCTGCCGGACAATCCGACCTACATCTCGGTTTCCACCCAGCTTAACAGCACCCGGGCTGAAATTGCCTTATTACAAAATCAGCTAACGGACTTGAATCAAAGCGTTGCGGAATACCAGGGCCGGATTGCGGCAACACCCCGGGTGGAGGAAGCGTACAATGCCCTGGTGATGGAACGCAACAGCACCCAGGTCAAATACAACGATCTGATGGCCAAGCACATGGAGGCCCGGGTGGCCCAGGGGATGGAAAAAGAGCAGAAAGGCGAACGCTTCACCCTGATCGAACCGCCGCGGCTGCCGGAAAAACCCTTTAAGCCCAACCGACTGGCCATTATGCTGATCGGGATCGTGCTGGGCATCGGTGCCGGCGTGGGCTGGGCGGCCCTGCGGGAATTCAGTGATGATTCCGTGCGAAATGTCGATCAGCTGGAATTTGTTACCAAGCATCAGGTGCTGGCCGGCATTCCGAATATTTTAACAGCGAAAGATATTGCTAATCGAAACCGCAAACGGTTGGCCTGGCTGGCCGGAACTGTGGGTGTTATCATAGCTGCGTTAGTCGTATTCCATTTTGCGGTAATGGACCTGGACATCCTATGGGCCAAGCTATCTAGGCGACTCGCATTGTAAATGCAACGTTTTAGAGGGTAGGAAGAGCAGAAGGTGAGAAAGTTTCGGATTCACAAAATTCTTATCTTCTCGCTTTCTTGACTTCTTATTTTCACTTATCCAGACGATTTAACTAATCGACTATTTTTCTATTTAGCTAATCCCCAACTAATTAACTATTCTACTAAAAGAGAGTGATTAATGAAACTACGCAAAGCTCTTGACAAGGCCCAAAAAAACCGGGAGGGTTCTTTTCAGTCTGAAATGCCGAAAAAAGAAAGGTTCAAAGAAGAAATGCTCACCGACGATTGGCGACAGCCGGTATATTCCCAGTCTACTCAAATCGAGTTGAGCACGGAAACCGTTCTCGAGAACCGCTGCGTTTGCATGGAGCCGGATTCTCCGGAAATAGACTGCTATAAGGTTCTAAGGACCAGGATCCAGCAGATGACCCAGGAAAAGGGTTGGAACACGGTTATGATCACCAGCCCTCGCTCCGGCGATGGAAAAACCCTCACGGCCATTAATCTTGCTCTGACCTTTTCAAAAACTTTTAGCCAGACGATTTTGCTGGTTGACTGCGATTTGCGCAAGCAGGACGTGCATAAACTTTTAGGTTTTCAAAGCGAGTCCGGGCTGGTTGACTACCTGGTGGATAATCGACCGCTAAATGAGTTTATTATCTGGCCGTCGATTGAAAAGCTGACCCTCATTTCCGGGGGGCGGATGATTCAGAACAGCACGGAACTGCTCGGATCACCCCGGATGAAAGCACTGGTGGAAGAAATTAAATTGCGCTACGATGATCGCTACGTGCTGTTTGATGTCCCGCCGGTGCTCGGCAGCGCTGATACTCTGGCCCTGGTCCCTTTTATTGATAGTATTGTAATGGTGGTTGAGGAGGGCAAGACCTCCACGCGGGACGTTCAAAAGGCCCTGGAAATGCTTCCAAAGGAAAAGTTTCTCGGCTTTGTGATGAACAAGCAAAGAAAGAGTAAAAATTTTGAGGACCCTTACCGCTTCTATGGGAAAAAATAGGTAATAGCCTACGCCCGATGGAGAAAGAGCATGCGGCTGCCGGCCTTAAACCTCAAACTTCGAACCAAATGATATGTACGAAAAATTTTACCACTTCCAAGAAAAGCCTTTCCAGATTGTACCCAACCCCGGGTATCTGTACAAAAGTCCCAAGCACCAGAACGCTTTAACCTATCTGGAATACGGGTTGTCGGAAAATGTGGGATTTATTCTGCTGACCGGCGAAATCGGGTCCGGTAAAACCACCTTGATTCAGTATATCTTGAATAAAATCGATGAAGACACTGAAGTGGCGGTAATATTTAATACCAATGTCTCGGCCTATCAGCTGCTGTTAATGATCCTCAATGAATTTGAGCTGCCTTGTCAAAAATTCGGCAAGACCACGGCTCTGGATATCCTCAATCAATATCTCATTCAAAAATATACCGATAAAAAAAGGGTTTTGCTGATCATCGATGAGGCCCAGAACCTTTCCCCTGCCGCTCTGGAAGAAGTCCGCATGCTGTCCAATCTTCAGACCGAAGACCAGGTGCTGCTGCAGATCATGCTGGTCGGTCAACCTGAGTTGATTTCAAAACTGCGAAAGCCGAAAATGCTCCAGCTTTCTCAGCGCATTGCGGTTAATTTTCATCTGGAAGGCTTAAATCGTGAAGAGGTTGGTCACTATGTCAGCTTTCGCCTTGGCAAAGCCGGAGGGCAGCGGGACCTGTTTACCGACGAAGCTCTGGACATGATTCACGAGCTGTCAAGCGGCATACCGAGATCGATCAATCTTTTATGCCAGGCGGCTCTGGTTTACGGATTTGCCGATGGTGCCGAAACTATTGACAAAAATATTATTGAACAAATTACTGAGGATAAAATCGGCCTCGGGCCTGAAATTAAAGGCGATCAGGACACGATTGAGGAAACCGTCCA
>JBATKU010000568.1:0-2928 GCA_049669725.1 Desulfobacterales bacterium | reverse complement strand
TTTAATTCATCATCAAGCTTCATCAGGGTTACTGAAAAGCCCGCCATTTCCAGACCGGTGAAAAACTCACCCACATAGGAGCAGCCGACCGCTATCTCTCTCTCATCCAGCATCTGCTTGACCTTGCGATAGCCGATGTATAATTCAAGCTGCGGCGTCCCGCCCAGGCCATTGATCAGGACGGCCACCTCATCGCCGGCTTTGAACGGCAGGTCATCGATCACTTCCAGGGTCATTTTTTCGGCGATCTCATTGGCACTCATCATCTTAATTTTAGCAATTCCGGCTTCGCCGTGGTGGCCGACGGCGTATTCCATTTCATCTTCGGCCAGGGTAAAGGTGGGGGAGCCCTTGGCGGGCACGGTGCAGGGCGAAATGGCCACACCCAGTGTGCGGGTGTTGGCATTGACCTTTTCCACCGCAGCTTTGCACTCTTCCAGGCTGCCACCGGCCGCAGCCCTGGCGCCGGCCACTTTCCAGCCAAAGAAAGCGCCGACCACTCCCCGGCGTTTGTGGGCTTCTTCCCTGGGGCCCGAGCCGACATCATCGGTGGCGATCACTTGCTCCACCGGTATGCCGGCGGCCTTGGCCATGTCGGCTGCCAACTGGAAGTTCATCACGTCCCCGGCATAATTCCCAAGTAGAATGAGAACGCCTTTCCCGCCGTCGGCTGCTTTGGCGGCCTCAAAGCAGGCCAGTGGGGGAGGGGAGGTGAAGATCTCACCCACCGCAACGGCGTCCAGCATCCCCTGTCCGACAAATCCGATAAAGGCCGGTTTGTGACCGGATCCGCCGCCGGTGATGACGCCCACTTTGCCTGCCACCGGGGCGTCTGTCCTCACAACGGTCCGCGCAGCGTCCAGTTTACGGACATACTTTTTGTGAACATCCAGAAAACCTTCCAGCATTTCATCAACCACATCGTATGGATCGTTTATAAATTTTTTCATATTGACCTCCATTTTGGAAAATACGAAATACGAATTTCGAAACTCGAAACAAATTCGAATATCAAATTAGAAAATTTCCAAACGCTACAAGGCCAATCCTAATCGGTCTTATTTCACATCGGTTTTGTTTAGAAAGTTAAAAAATTAGATTTTTGGTATTGTTTCGGATTTCGGATTTCGAGCTTCGGATTTAAAACTCCTATCGATTAATTTGAATCTTTCTATCCCTCAAATGGTTTGAATCACAAGTATTACTTCTCGTGCTCTCGCGCATACTCACAAATTCGCTGTATCTTGGGTTCCGAGCGGCCGCCGGGGGTGTATTCCGAATTCATCCAGATGGTCACCAGGCTTTTGGCCAGCTCCACTCCCGTGACCTGCTCCCCCAGGGTCATGATGTTGACGTTGTTACTTTTTATGGAACGCTCGGTGGAATAGACATCCGAGCAGAGGGCGGCGTAGGCTCCGGAGACTTTGTTGGCGGCAATGCTCACGCCGATACCCGTGCCGCACATCAATATCCCACGGTCGTGTTTGTCCGCTGCGACGGCTTCAGCCACAGCAATGGCCACATTGGCATAAATCGGATCGTCGCTGCCGTAATCTTCACATTCATAACCCAGCTCGGCCAGGTGTTTTATGATGACATTTTTGAGTGCCGCGGCATTGGGGTCGCAGCCTATAGCTATTTTTTTCATAGTCTCTTCTCCACTTTGATAGTTTTTAAAATAATAGGGTGCACCGTCCTAATCGATGCATACATGGTAATGGGTTTGCCGGTTAGCCGGTATGCCCGTTCGTGATGAATTCTATCTATCCTGACAATCGGGCAAGCGGTCAACGGGCACACCGGCCAACCGGCTTAACCGGAGATCACCTTTTTGACGAAACTAACGGACCCTGTCATTACCCGGCGAATTTCCGCCAGATCGACGGGCTGCGCAGCTCTGCGGGGGGAAGCATCCGGTGCCCGGGTGACCCTGAGAGGAATCTCCAGAGACAGCGGCACGGAATCGGAGACAGCCGTCAGTTCCTTTAATATCGTTTGATAGTCGATAGCGCCTTTGCCGATTTCGGTGAAATACCAGCCGGTGTCATTTTCGGCCACATCCTTGATGTGAAAATGAGCCGTTTGGGCCATCACCTGTTTGTAGTCCAACTCCGGTTTCAATTTACCAGAGCAATGAGACAAAAGATTGCCGAAATCGTAATTTATTTTCACCGAAGCTAAACCGATCTCTTCAATGGCGCGGGCAGCCGGTTCGGCGGAATCGATCACATTGGGATTGCCGTCGCCGGGATTCTCGAGACCGATGATCATGTCTAGGGAGGCCGCTGTTTGTCCCAGCTGGGCGATATTTTCCATAAATTGAGTTTTATTCGGCAGCGGGGCGGCATTTGAGATGATATACTGCGCCCCTAATTTCCGGGCAAAGGCCATCCGCTTATTGAATATATCAACAATTCCCTCCCTTGAGAGGTTCACATGGGCAGAAAAAGATATGCACGCCAGCCCGCACTCTGCCAGCAAGGCGGAGATTTTGGCGGCGTTGTCCTCGTTGAAATAATCTTCGGTAAACGGATCCGTGTAGCCTTCGATAAAGGCCAGCTCCACCAGATCCACCCCGGTTTCGGCAATTTCTTTAAACACCACGGCCAGGTCATAACCGTCATAGGCGGCGGTGCTGATAATTAGCGGGTTGCTCAAAGGTTTTTCCTATTTCAGTGAAAAAATATTGTTTTCAATAAACTGCCAGGTTTTCAGATAATCGTCGCCGGCAATCAACCGCTCAAATTCGGCGGTATCGATCCTGTCCAATAACTCCCAGATCCGGTTGGAGATCCTGCTGTTGGCTTCAAAGGTTCCGGTGATGTCCCAGCGGGTGGGCGATGTATCAGAGGTCAGATAGTCATTGTAGCCGTATTTTTTCAGGTAATACAGGAACTCAACATATTCCAGAAAATGTTTGGTGCCGCA
>JBATKU010000567.1:0-1987 GCA_049669725.1 Desulfobacterales bacterium | reverse complement strand
GGTACCGGCTCTACCTTGAAAGTAAGAAAGAACAACCTTTAGAGGCCGTAAAATCTTCAATGCGTCTTTCCAATACACGTAAATTGGAACATGCATTCCGGCAGGCAGATGAAATCAAAGGTTTTTTACGTTTGAAATGAAACCCAAAAAGAAAAAGACATCGATCATACAGGATTTAATAAAATGGGTCGTTTTAATACTTCTGGCCCTGGTGCTTGTGGCGTATATTTTACGGCAGCTATCCTGGACTTGAACTTTTAAACGAGGTATAGGAAAGAGATGTCATTGCAGCGAACATATAATCAGAAATTTACAAACTCATAAGATGTAATAAAATTAAATTCAACGAGGTCAATTGATTGTATAATCAAGCAACAGGTCTCCTGTCGATAGCGGAATTTATGGAGGCGCTTTGTTGCCAGTTGATAAAATTTTTGTATACTCTTTTATATCGAATATGCCGAAGTGATCGCCCCAATAAACGATTACATAAGAAGGTACAAAGCCGGGGGCTTTTTTAGCGGCTATCGATTTTTCTGTAAAGCGTCTACCATACTTTGATTTGAACAATATATGCAGATTGAACATAATGACAGAAAACATTATATGAGCACGGATCGCATTAAATTTGGTGCAGTGAACATCTTCAAAAATCCAATATTGGCATAGTTCTTTGATAGCATTATTTTCGATCACCCAACGCTGCTTGTATCCTTGATATACGGCTAAAGCATTGTCCCAAGACAAGGAGGTTAGATAAGCATATACGGGCTGATTAGTTCCACGTTTCTTTTTAAATTTGCGATCCTTTACTACAATTGCCTGTAGTTCGCCTTTATAATTCGGCGCATCTATGATTTGCTTGAAGTGCGCAATTTCAAGACCTGGGTTTATTTTTTCAAAACCTTCTTTTTGTGCCAGCTCTTTTATTCGCTTGGTTACATTAAGATTTGCTTTTGCCGGTATAATGAAATCAATACCGTAATGCACCTTAAGCTTAAATAAGGTTTTTCCGTCCCAGTAACCTTTATCAAAGATAAGCGTTTTGATAACGTCCAGCCCGAGAATAGTCACGGCATGGCGCACTGTAGTTAACAGTAGATTTTTATCTGAAACGTTTGCCGATGTAATAATGACGGCCACAACAATTTTGCTTTTCACATGCTGAATAATAGAAACTTTATAACCCCTGCGGTTTTTGTGTTTGCCTTTGTAGTCAAACACCTTTTTAGCAAATTCGTAACTGGGCGAATCCTTAAAAATGATCTTTGTATCAGTACAAAAGGTATGGCCTCGGATTAATCCGAGCCGAAACAATTTTCTAACCACTAGGACAAGTAAACCGGTGGTTTCTTTATAACCCAGAGTGGTTAAAAAGTTTCGTAACGTATTTGGATGTATCGGTTTACAGCCATTAGCGGTCGTTCTTTTGCTATAGCCATTTTCAATTTGTTCGAAGTTAAAGCCAAGTAAACGTAACACATGGCAATCTTGAAAAAGATATTTTATGTTATCATCAAATTTTATACCGAAAAGTGGTTTTACAAAGGCCAGCATTGCTAACAAAATAACAGGTATCCCGCTGTGGCCGGTGGTTAATCCTAGTTGAGCCAACATGGAAAAAATGCCAAAAGAAGTTATAAACTGAACAAACTCATCCAAATGGCCCCAGGAGCTCAAACATACATCGTCATACTTTTTTTGCCTGAGCTTTTCCCGGACGAGTTCCTGATTCAGGATAACAATTTTGGGTGTTTTTTCCATAGCATCCTAAGCCATTGAAATAGCTTAGAATGCTATACACTAATATTTTTAAAAAGTATAGATTTTTTATATGTAATAATATCAAGTGGTTATTGAGTTTGTAAATTTCTGATGATTAAATATTTCAGGATATTATATACTACATTGTGGTGTTAATAAACGAGGTGCATTGAGGCAAAATAAGAGGTGGACTAGATTACAGATTTCTTGCCATACTCACAGG
>JBATKU010000566.1:0-2180 GCA_049669725.1 Desulfobacterales bacterium | reverse complement strand
GACTTAAATAACGCTGGTGCTGTTGTTGTTTCGGTCATTTTAAATTTCGGATTTATGATTTGTTTCGGATTTATATAACGGGTTACAAAACCCAACACCAAATGATATTCACTGAGAGCCTAAATTTCACCTTTAATGAAACTTACCAATAAGATCGTCATCTCTGCCTCCCGCAGGACCGATATCCCGGCCTTTTACATGCCCTGGTTTATGGAGCATATCGCCAAGGGTTTTTTTGAGGTC
The DNA here is from genome assembly GCA_049669725.1 of Desulfobacterales bacterium. Lineage (GTDB taxonomy): Bacteria > Desulfobacterota > Desulfobacteria > Desulfobacterales > JAFDCJ01 > JAFDCJ01. Next base: position 1,937 of record JBATKU010000566.1, on the reverse strand, counting down.
GTCAATCCTTTTAATCAGCGCGTCTCTGTTGTTCCGGCTACACCCAAAGATGTTCATACAATCGTATTCTGGTCAAAGGACTTCGGGCCTTTCATCGATAAGGGCTATGGCCGGCAGCTTCTCAAACTGGGCTATCATCTTTTTTTTAACTTTACCATCAATTCGGACAGCCCGGATCTCGAGCCCCATGTCCCACCTTTAAACGAACGCCTTGGCCAGCTTGAATATCTGTGCAGGCATTATGGATCCGATGCCATCAACTGGCGTTTTGACCCGATCTGTTTCTACAAGACAGGGCAGGGTGTCTTGCAAGCTAATTTAAATGATTTTTCGGCTATCGGTGAGAACGCTGCGAAATGGAAAATCTCGCGCTGCATTACCAGTTTCATGGATCATTACCCCAAAATCCGCCGACGGCTCTCATCCCGCCCGGGATTTGAATTTATCGATCCGCCGCTTTCTGAAAAAGTAAAAACCATCCTGGATATGGAAACCCGGCTTGCAGCTTTAAATATACGTCTTTTTACCTGTTGCGAGAAAGACCTTATCGAGGCCCTTCCTGCGACCTCATCGGTTACCCACAGCTCCTGCATCCCCAACGATCTGTTAATGAAATTATATTCCGGCCGTCTGTCCCTCAAAAAAGACACCGGTCAACGGGTCAAGGCCGGCTGCGGCTGCAAGGTATCGGTCGACATCGGCTCGTACCGCCACCAGCCCTGTTACCACAATTGCCTGTTTTGCTATGCCAATCCGACTTCTTTTAGTAGTCCGGGTATATGAGAATCAGAAATTTTTACCACGGAATTTCACGGAATATCACGGAGATGGAATGGATTCGATTTTATATAAAAAACTTTAGACAAGATTTACAGGAATCACAGGATATTTTTTGTTTATCCTAACTTTCCTGAAGAAAGTTAGGAAACCCAATCGCCTTCGGCGAATCAATTTATACAATTTCATCGTTGAAGAATATAATCGATTAATAGTATTTAGGAGTTTTAGAACAGTGGATGTTTTTTCCGCCGATAGGCGGATGAAGTTTTCTCACTTTCTTCCCCGCCCGCCTCGCCTGAGCGGCTCACGATGGCGGGCAGGTGGAAAGTGAAAATAAAAAAATCAACCCTAAAAATCCTTTTGATCCAGCCTGCCCAGTGAAATGCGTAGCCTACTTGTGCGCCTCTGGAGCATTTCACCGGGGTCCAATAGTTGTTTTAAAAATAAGAATCCATTCCTTAAATCCTCCGTGTAGTTCAGTGATCTTCCGTGGTTAAATTGCTTTATGCCATCATCCCGTCTTAGCTGAAACTGCCGTGCAAACTTGTTAGCTATCTGCAGTTATGATAAGAAATTAAAATGCATATCGGATCGCTCACGCTCGAAAACAACACCGTCCTGGCCCCTTTGGCGGGCATCACCAATCTGCCTTTTCGGCTGCTGGCCAAGGAGGCCGGTTGTGGACTGGTGTGCTCGGAGATGATCAGCTCCCATGGCCTGGTCTACAGATCCGAAAAGACCCTAAAATTGCTGGACAGTGCACTGGAGGAAAAACCCCTTTCGGTTCAGATATTTGGCGCAAAGCCCGACATTATGGCAGAGGCGGCTGCCATCGTAGAGTCCAGCGGCGCCGACATCGTGGACATCAATTTCGGTTGCTCGGTTCGAAAAGTGCTAAGAACCGGTTCCGGTGCCGCACTCATGCGAACACCTGATCTGGCCCAGGAACTTCTAAAGGCTGTTCGCCGGGCCGTCCGCATACCGCTGACCATAAAAATCAGGAGCGGCTGGGATGCCTCCGGTGCCCAGGCGGTCAATATTTCCAGGATTGCGGAAAACTGCGGGGTCGATGCCGTCACCGTTCACCCGCGAACCTCCGGCCAGTTGTTCGGCGGCCGGGCGGACTGGTCGATAATTGCCGCCGTAAAAGAAAAGGT
>JBATKU010000565.1:0-1537 GCA_049669725.1 Desulfobacterales bacterium | reverse complement strand
CACCACTCACATGGATTTCCCCTCGGGACTACAAGCCCATATTTTTGTCTCCTGGCTGCATCCTTTCAAAGAGCAGAAACTTGTGGTAGTCGGGGATAAAAAAATGGCGGTTTTTGACGATACCCTGGCGTGGGAAGACAAACTTTTATTGTACCCCCATCAGATCAACTGGAAAAATAATATGCCGGTCCCCAGCAAGGCTGATCCGGAAAGGGTGGATATCGATCAGGAGGAACCGTTGCGCCAGGAATGCCAGCATTTTCTGGACTGCATCACCGACAATAAAAAACCCTTAACCGATGGTGAAGAAGGGCTAAGGGTTCTTAGAATACTGAATGCGAGTCAGGCTTCGCTGAATGACAACGGCCGTGTGATCGTCTTGACATCAGATTCAGACGCCGATCTATCAGCTATGAGTCCTGAGCTGCGAGCTAAAACACAGGGTGGATTTATTCATCCGACGGCTGTAATTGATGAAGGCTCTGAAGTCGGTTCGGGATCAAAAATTTGGCATTTTTCCCATATTTTAGGAGGATCAAAGATCGGAGAAAACTGCAACATCGGACAAAACGTGGTCATCGGGCCGGATGTGATCATCGGCCGACAGTGCAAAATTCAAAACAATGTATCCATATATAAAGGAGTTACTCTGGAAGACGGTGTGTTTTGCGGTCCTTCCATGGTATTCACCAATATCTATAATCCCAGAGCTGAAATCGGCAAGATGGATCAGCTCCGTCCGACGCTGGTAAAAAAGGGCGCCACCATAGGAGCTAATGCTACCATTGTCTGTGGGGCCACCCTCGGACGGTATGGCTTTATCGGCGCCGGTGCACTGGTAAACAGAAATGTCCCCGACCACGCCCTGGTTGCCGGCAACCCTGCAAAACAGATAGGATGGGCCTGTGAATGCGGTGAACGACTTACTGAAGATTTAGAATGCCTTACATGTGAAAAGCAATACAAAAAGAGTTCTGAGGGCCTGGTTGTCGTTAGTACATAAGCGCTTGAGTTCGTTAGCAGTTGAATAAGCTGATTACTACACAGAAAACCCCCTGAATATCGGTTTTGGAAACCAATGAAAATTGTCACTATCATCGGCGCCCGCCCGCAGTTTATTAAAGCTGCGGTGGTCTCCCGCGCCATATCCGAGTTTAATAAACGCGCACAAAATAAATCATCCCTGATTGCCGAGATAATCATCCATACCGGTCAGCATTATGACAGGAATATGAGTGATATTTTTTTTGAGGAGATGAGCATTCCCAGACCGAACTACTTTTTAGATATTAATGGGCTTTCACACGGTGCGATGACTGGCCAGATGCTGGAAAAAATTGAAGAGGTGCTCCAAAGGGAAAAGCCCGGTATTGTATTGGTTTATGGGGATACCAATACGACCCTGGCGGGTGCACTTGCGGCGGTCAAGCTGCACATTCCGGTGGCCCATGTGGAAGCCGGTCTGCGATCGTTTAATCGCCGAATGCCGGAAGAGATCAACCGGGTCTTAACCGATCATGTTGCCAATTTCCTATTC
>JBATKU010000564.1:0-1538 GCA_049669725.1 Desulfobacterales bacterium | reverse complement strand
GAGTCTTCTTTGGGTCCCGAATTTCATCTGTTGTGTCCAGCAGCCGGCCGGTACCGGTTTTGTTAAAGATGGTAAGCAATACGGCATTGTTAAGAGCGGCACCTTCAGACATCGCTGGTGGAATTATTTTGAACGCGGGCTGTCATATGCCGAAGGAAAATTTTATCCAAAGGCCGTCTCCGATTTTCAGGAGGCACTGCGGCAGCGGGCAAAAGATCAGCGCCGGGCCCGAACATACGGAATGCATTTTATTGACTATTTCCCCCACCGGGAATTGGGTATTGTTTATCTTGAAACCGGGGATCTCCAGGGCGCCAAAAAGGAATTGGAGTTTTCTTTAAGCCAGTTTCCTTCTGCCAAGGCCCAATTTTACCTTGATCGCGTTCGCCGGCAATTAATCGAACAGGAGGTCAAGGAGGTCCCGCCGCCGAAGCTCAGTCTGGATATTAAAACAAAGACGATATGGACCCGGGCCGACCCGGTTTTGCTGGCGGGTAGGGCTGAAGATGAGTATTACATCAAAACGATCACGATAAACGGCGCTCCCATTTTCCTAGAGCTGTCCCAAAAAGAGGTGACCTTCCAAAAAAAATTGGTTCTGGCCCAGGGGCAGCACGTCGTCGAGGTTGAAGCCTACAATATCGCCGGTGGCCGGGCCAGACAGCAGGTTACAATTGTTGTGGACCGGGAGGGGCCGATGATCTCACTTGAACACCTGGCGGAAAAGGCGGGTTTATCCGGTAAACAGATTACACTGGCAGGCGCCCTTTATGATCAGGCCGGGGTGGCCGATTTGAGGATCGATGGCCATCAACTTTCGATTCAGGCCGGCCCAGAGGTTTCCTTCACCCATCAGTTGTCAACCGATGCGGATGAACTCGAATTTATTGCCGGTGATATTCTGGGAAACCTTACCACGGCCCGGATCTCGTTAACCGGTTTGAGGACCGCCAATGACACCCGGGTGATCTATGCCGGGCTGTCTTCCGATCTGAATAATTCCGTGCAAGCCGCTGCATTCGGCTCGCGGGATACCCGGGCCCCTGAGATTATATTAAGGGGATGGACGGATAGCCAAACGGTTTACCTTGAAAAAGTATATTTCGAAGGTCAGGTGAAAGATGATCACCTTGTGGCCGGCCTGGAGATAAATGGAAAACCCATTTTAAAGCGTAAAGGAAAACTTATTCTTTTCAGTCAGTTTATTGAGCTTGCGGAAGGAGAAAATCAAATTGTCATCCGGGCCCGGGATGAAAAAGGCCATGTGGCCGGAAAAACAATTTCTATCGTCAGACGAATTCCAAAGGCCTTGCAGCTGGCGGAACGCATGAGCCTGACAGTTTTGCCATTTGATCAGAAAGGCGATCTGACTGCCGCCTCCGATTCCTTCCAGGACTTTATGATCGATGCCATTGTGAATCAAGATCGGTTTCAGGTGGTGGAAAGAAATAAGCTTGATATTATTTTGCAGGAACAAAAATTAAGCCGCACCAATTTGTTTGATAATAAGACCGCTTTAAAGGTTGGCCGGCTTGTGG
>JBATKU010000563.1:0-33675 GCA_049669725.1 Desulfobacterales bacterium | reverse complement strand
CCGATTCCACCAAGGCCAATGGCGTCAATCCTGAAAAGGTCCCATTAATGTTTGCTGATACGGGCGTGCCCTTTTTTCTGAATGCCTTAATAGAGCAGGGCATTCGCCCGAATCGCATGAAGGTTGTTGTCGCTGGCGGCGCTCATATCATGGATCAGAGCGGGGCATTTAATATCGGCCAGAAAAATTTTGAGGCTCTCAATCACTTTCTTGCCGGTTATGATATAGCGATACAGCATGAAGATATTGGCGGGATTAGCAGTAAAACGTTAAGCCTGGAGATTGGCACCGGATGCAGCCGTATCAAAATATTCGGACAGGGTGAGGTGAAGGTATGACCGATCTTAAAGACATCGTTGAACAGATCGACCTGCTGGAGCCTATCCCACCGATTGCCGCTCAAATTATGGCTTTGGCCGATGATTCGAACAGTTCAATGTCGGAAATTGCCGATCTCATCCGCAACGACCCGGCCCTGACAGCAAACCTTTTAAGGACGTGCAATTCAGCCTATTTTGGTCTCTCAAGACAGATCGAGTCTGTCAGAGATGCTATCGCTTTGGTAGGGTTGGATCACATCGTTCGGCTCGTTTTGCTCAACAGCCTGTCAGCTAATTTTAAAAAAGAACCGGTAGGGTATGGACTGGGTGAAGGGGAGCTCTGGCGCCATGCGGTTACATCGGCCCATATAACCGGGATTTTGTCCGACAGATTCGGGGCTTCTCAAAACAAGCATATTATTTATACGGCTGCCTTGCTGAAAGATATCGGCAAGTTGATTCTGGGGCGTTATCTCACCTTTTCTTATGAGCAAATAAACATACTGGTGCATTCCCACGGGCACAGCTTCAACGATGCGGAGCAGAGGATAATCGGTATGAACCACGAAGAGTTGGGCGCGTTGGTGGCAAAGAAATGGCATTTTAGCCAAAAGTTGATTTATATCATTCGCCACCATCACCTTTCCGACGAATCCGCCAGGCAGGATCTCGAAACATCACTGGTCTATCTGGCCGACATTATTTGCATGATGATGGGGGTGTGCACCGGTGCCGATGGACTTTCCTACAGGTTTTACAGCGATGTGTTGAAGCGTATGAATTTATCCGAAAAAGATTTTCAGGGAATCATCGCCGAAGCAAGCAAAAACCGGCAACAGATTGAAATTTTGGTGAATCATTGAATATTTTTAATAAATAAACGGATGAGTTCTTCGTGAATTCGCTTTAAATCATAGTATTTTACCGCAATACCCCTGGGACCACTCCTAACAATTCGACCTTTTAGTTCCATTGCATGGGGATGATTAGGCAACCTGAGAGCCATTGATATTTGCTGACCGATCGGAAAGCGATCATTGCTTTCAATGAGTGCAGCCACCGTACTGATGTCGATAATGTAACTTTTAAAGGAACGGTCTTCGACTTTACACTCAACCGGTATTTGGCAAACTTTCCTGTTATTCTCCCGCATAAATGATTCATTTTCGTCCAAATTTACGGTTCTAATCGGCTCTTCCTCATAAGGGATTTCTCCCAGCCGTTCAAACAGCTGGATTTTTTCATCCTCGTCCATATCAATAACCAGTTTGAAGATTTCAGTGACGACATTTCCTTTGATCAGCTGCTTGTAGAGGATGTACTGCTTGTCCCGGGGAAGATCGTTTATGAAATTAAAAAGACGCCCGGTAACTTTGTACTGGCCGATTTGCAAATCTAAAGCGTTCATGGGCTAAACCTTTCGGAGTAATGACGGCTGTCATCGGGCCTGTTGCAGGAGCTTTACCACATCCAACTTGTTAACCATATCGGTAACAAGTTCTCCCAGAATTTTTTCAGCATCGCTTTTGCCCATTACTTTTAGCCTCTCGGCTGAACCATTGACAGATTCTTTGGCGATCAGGCCGCTCTTTTTTGATAGACCTGCCTGGTAACTCATACGGAGCACCCATTTGCGGTCGACGATATCGAGCTTAAACTCCCTGAGTTCAATTTCGAGGTTGGCATCTGCACTATCAGCAATGGCGATAACCTGCAGGCCTTCATTTTTTAAACGCTGCCTGAAAATTTCCCTCAATAGTGAATCAAGATCATAGGCACCGATTAAATTTCCACTTCCGTCATCACGCAGGACAACCAGAGAATAGGTGCCATTAAAATTATTTATCGACTTCTTGGCATTGCTGCTTAGAAAAGAATCATCATTTCTGCGGTCGGAGACCGCCAGTGAAATTCTTTCTCCCGTTAATGCTGTCGATGAAGACGGCAATTGATATTGAACCTTCAAAAAAGGCTTGGATGCACAGGCACTTACTAAACCTGTCATGACGATGGCCAGGGCCGTCAGGACTAACTGTTTTTTGAGTAATATCAATTTGTTGTATCTCCTTAGCTCTTCGGTGATCGTATCCCTTTGCCCACATCCATTTTTCGCTGACATCAGCCGGTTAGTTACGCAGCTGACGAAAGAAAGGTCCGGTGGAACTGGTATCCTGAACCACGTTAACCCCCTCCCACCGGAGGAAAGATACCGATCCGTTCGCCTCCTTTTAACGTCGCGGAAAAATTTGCTTTAACACCATTAATAAAAATGAGTTTTGCTTTACTTTGTGGTACCTTTAACTTTTCAAGAAGGCCGTGGATGGTAAGGCCCGCATCGATCGGGTATTTATCCGAGGACGGTGGTGTAAATTCTTGCAGCGAGGCAAACAGTTTGATTTGAACATGTGATTTCATTTTCTTTTTGAGATGACTTCTTCTGGATTGGCGGTATTGCTATTTAGCACCATCATGATAAACTTTAGGCTCAATGGGCTTGAAAGTCAAGCGGTTCAAAGTTGATGGGCTGTTTATTTTTATTGCAAAAGGGCTAAAACGGAAAAGATTTTTCTTGGTAATTTGATTGGGTGTGAGTTAAAATAAAGGTAAGTATTCAGCGGCTCACCTACCGGCGGGGCTGAACCCTTTAACCTTTCCAAAGGAAAGTATATGAATTTTACGTTTAAAAAGGCACTGGTTACGGGTGGTGCCGGGTTTATCGGTTCACATCTGGTTGAAGCACTGGTGACCGGAAAATGCACGGTAACGGTAGTGGATAATCTTTCCAGCGGGAGCCAATTAAATATAGAGCCGCTAAGAGACCGTATTACTTTTTATCAAGGAGATATTCGTCAAAGGGATATCCTCGAAAAAGCCGCGGAAGGTTGTGACGTCATATTTCACCTGGCTGCCGTGGTGGCCGTACAGCAAACTATCGACAATCCTGTCGAATCTGCTGAGATTAATGATATCGGCACCGTAAACGTATTTGAAGCCGCCCGCTCTCAGAATGTCCGCCGAATTGTCTTTTCCAGTTCCTGTGCTGTCTATGGTGATGACCCCCTGCTGCCGAAGACTGAAACCATGAACCCGAAACCCACAAGCCCCTATGCGGTCCAAAAACTTTCGGCCGAACACTATGCCAGGATTTATTGCGAACTTTTCGGATTGGAAAGCGTAAGCCTGCGGTATTTTAATGTCTTCGGCCCCCGGCAGGATCCTTCCTCTCCCTATTCGGGCGTTATATCGCTATTTATGACCCGGGCGGCCTCGAAACAGGCGCCGGTGATATTCGGTGATGGCAATCAGAGCAGAGATTTTGTGTATGTTCAGGATGTGGTCAAGGCCAACCTGCTTGCCGCCGCTATGAATCACCCTCAAGGCAGTATTTTTAACATTGGAACGGGCAACCAGGTTCGCATCAACCGGCTCTGGGAATTGATTGCCTCTTTGAGCGGACAAAAAAAGCTGGAGCCCAGGTATGAACCTGCCAGAGCCGGGGATATTCTGCACTCATACGCCGCGATGGACTTTACGAGATCTAAGCTAAAGTTCAAACCTGATTTCTCACTGGAGCAGGGACTTGAAATGACGCTTGAATGGTATCGAAGACAGAAGACAGAGGACAGCTGACGGAGGGCAGATGACAGAGGACAGATAACAGACGGCAGGCGAACAAAGGAAAAAGATCGACAAAGAATTACCACGGAAGGACACGGAAACTTACAACTATTTAATTTGTTAGAACAATCTGTCAACAATTTATCTTTCGTGCAATTCCTTGAAAACCTGTGGTTAACCAATGCAAAGGTGGTGATATGGATTTTAAATTTGAACATGTTCTGGTAACAGGTGCGGCGGGGTTTATTGGATTTCAGCTGAGTCGACGACTGTTAAATGATGGTATTCGGGTCACAGGTGTCGATAATTTAAATCCTTATTATGATGTGCGACTCAAGCAGGACCGGCTGGATAAAATATTATCCGCTGATAATTTCACTTTTGTGAATTTAGATCTGGCCGATCGCAAGGCTCTGGAAGGGCTTTTTGACAGCAACGATTTTGATGTGGTAGTCAATCTTGCCGCCCAGGCAGGTGTCAGATATTCACTTACAAACCCTCATGCCTATATCGATTCTAACATCGTCGGATTTGTCGACATTCTCGAATGCTGCCGGCACCATAAGGTAAAACACCTGGTTTTTGCTTCGTCCAGCTCGGTATACGGTGCCAACACCAATATGCCGTTTTCAATCCATCATAATGTCGATCACCCGGTATCATTGTATGCCGCGACCAAGAAAGCCAACGAGCTTATGGCGCACACTTACAGCCACCTGTATGGACTTTGCTGCACCGGATTGCGGTTTTTTACCGTTTACGGCCCCTGGGGGCGTCCGGATATGGCGCTTTTTCTATTTACCAAGGCCATTACGGAAGGTAAGCCAATAGCGGTTTTCAATCATGGTAAGATGCAGCGGGATTTTACCTATATTGACGATATTATCGAGGGCGTTGTCAGGGTCATGGCCAGGCTGCCGGAGCCCAATCCGGCCTGGCGGGGGGATAAGCCGGATCCCGGCACTTCCTATGCACCGTATAAGGTTTATAACATCGGCAATAATAATCCGGTGGAATTACTTGAATTCATAAGGGAAATTGAAAATGCTCTGGGTCGCCAAGCGAAAAAGGAATTTGTCGATCTTCAACCCGGTGATGTCGTTGCCACCTATGCGGATGTGGATGATTTGATGCAGGATGTAGGATTTAAACCCCAAACGTCTATTGCAACCGGCATTCGGCGGTTTGTTCAGTGGTACCAGGACTATTACGCCGGCAGATAAGGATGACAGACTACTGTGACTGATTTAGGCCTGATTAAACTATTAATAGAAAGAATTAAAGAAAAAAATATATAAATCTTTAAAGAATTAAATCGTATGGCGGAAGTTGAGCCGGTAAGAGTGGTACTCAGTAGGAGAAGGTCTGGTTAAGAAGAGGGTTTCTTTTTGTATTTTTTGCAAATATCCTCAATGGCCTCTTCGAGAAGCTTTCCCAGAGATTTTTCCGCATCCACCGATAGATGCTTTAATTCTTTGATGCGGTTTTCATCTATACTCGTCGAAAAAGTTTTCTTTTTCCCCATACCAATTTAATATTACTTTTTTTCAGATATTACAAGGAAAAAGTAATATATTAATAAATAAAAAATTTTTTAAAGAATTAAAGAAATAAATTTTTATTATAATCTATAAAAAAATCGATATTTGATAAAAGAACTCATGCGGACGACCTCGACCTTGAAGACGATCTCAATTATGATGATAAATGGAAGGCCTCCGAAAGGCTCATATCAGAATATCCAAGGAAAAGGATGTATTTGCTTTGTTAGGTTTTGTTCCTTTCTTTGTGTATTTTGTAACCAATTTGATTTAGCCGATCCATAGAATCTGACATAGCATTTATGGTTTTTACACCTTCATTTAATGATAAAGCTTTAAAGAAATAATAAGTGAGATAAACACCGGATGTAGTACCAAATTGCAGATCTTCCTCCATCTCTTTTTTTAATTGATCTTTAGCCAAATCAACAAGAAAATTGAGCCACTCAACTTGATTATCTTGGCTTTTCAGCCAATGTTGAATACTTCTGTATTTAGCATTAAACAACTTCCAGAGAGCATATACAGAACTTGAGGTGGCCCTCATTTCGTTTCTGTCCTCCATACCCGCAGTAATTAGCTCAAAATTTTTCAGATTTTCAGATTTTCCAAATCCAAACATATTTTTATCCATTCTCTATTAATTTTTTCATCACTTATTTACCCCATGTTTTTTAGTTCTTCATCAGTGTTGAAGATATAATCTTGGGCATGCACTTACCAAACTTGGGAGTGATAACAGTTCCGCCGGTGGATTGAAATTGATTTTGGGCGTTGTTTTAAAAAGCTGTTCCTCTACCCGATCCAGCCACCACCGCTGGGCTTTTGGATCAAAGTATAGCGAAGTATCCTCGTCAAATGACGTGTGCTCTTTCAGGACTGTTTGGTTAGCAGTTCGAACCATATCCCTGATCTTGGCTGAAATTTCCCCCTGCGTGTCTTCGTAGGTTGATTGAATCGCCATGAAATTTTTTGTTTCTTTTCTCGCCTTCCGGGTAAGTTTTCTGGCGGCGATTTCCATCAGCGCGAAGTGTATCTGTTCATGCTCAAGCACATATTCCAATTTTTCTTCGGAAACACGTGGGTTCAACCAGGAGCATTCAGGAATCATGACGGCCTCAAAGACAATATCTTTTATACTGCCAAAGTAATGGATTTGTTGATTTAAATATCCGCGGGTAATCGTAAACTTGGAGTTTTTGGCCGCACGAATCCGACAACAGGTATGGGCGGCAAGGTTTTTTGCATGTGGCTCAATATTCGCCGGCAATTCCAATGCCTGAAAATCATCAACCGTCAACTGTCTATAGGTGATTCCATTTTTAAGTATCTCCTGCTTGTTGTCGATTTCCTTTAAATGGGGTCGTGCATATTCCGGAAGCTGGGCACAACTGGACAACAATAACAATAACTGCATCAGCAGGATGGATTTTATGAATCGAAGCATCTTTACCCCTTGGTTCACGCCTCATCTGAAGTCACTCAGTATGGTACAAAAAATAATAATGTCACATGTGTGCGGACACATCGATATTTCTAAAATTAAAAAAACCCCACCTCTCAAAACGAGAAACGGGGTTTTGAATCACAACTCATGGCAACCTCTATTATGGGTTGGCGATGGTGTATCTGAATATTGTCGGTATTTAGGTACCAGATTTGGTATTTGGTACGCCCGGCTGGGTTCGAACCAGCGGCTTTCAGCTCCGGAGGCTGACGCTCTATCCACTGAGCTACGGGCGCATTAGTACAGATGTCAGAATTCAGAAACAGATGTGAAAGATCTAATTCAACTGCGGAAACAAGTCAAGATGAAAACAGTTCCAAGGTTCAGAGTTCCGGGTTCAAAGATTGGGTCGTGCACCCCGGACCGACCGGCTTAAAATTAAAGGCGGGTGTGTATCCCGGTCTATGGTACTCTGCGCCTCCTGGTCCTTAACCCTGAATCCCCCAGGGCCTCTTTGGCTTCACCTACGACGTATAGTGAGCCGGCGACGCAGATGACATCATCCGGCGATGCACTTTTAATAGCATATTCTAATGCCTGTTTAACATCAGCAATGATGGCTACCCTGGGAGTTATCTTTTTAGCAAGGCCTTCGAGTTTTTCCGGCTCCATGGCTCGATTAATTTTAGCACGGGTCAGAATGACGCGATTGGCCGTCGGCAAAAGGCATTTGAGCATCGCGCTATAAGGCTTGTCATCTAAAATGCCGATGATCATGGTTAGATTTCGATCGGCATAATGATCTGACAGAAATCTGGCCAGATTGCGTGCGGCTATAAAATTATGCGCGCCGTCGAGTATGATCTGGGGCTCGGTCGAAACTATCTCCAGTCGCCCCGGCCAACGGCTTTTTAGTAAACCGGCTTTGATATTGTCCAAGGAGAGTTTTTCAGCGCTTTGATTAAGTATTTCACAGGCTGCCAGAACAAGGGCCGCATTATCCACCTGATGGCTGCCTGCCAGTCCGGTTTGCAGACCCTGCCAGTTGGCTTCAATACCGTGATAGGAAAACGTCCCCGATGCGCTGCGCCTTACTTTGAAATCCTTTCCGAGGCAAAACAGCGGTGCAGATTTTTCAGCGGCCTTATTTTCTATCACGGCCAAGGCCTTTTTTTGCCGGATACCGGTTATCACCGGCGTACGTGGTTTAATAATTCCGGCCTTTTCCCCGCTGATTTGCGCAAGGGTGTCTCCCAGATAATCACGATGTTCGAGTGAAATGTTGGTGATAATTGAAACCCGGGGATGAATGATGTTGGTCGCATCAAGCCTGCCGCCCATGCCGGTTTCAATAACCGCCCAATCCACTTTTTGTCTGGCGAATTCAAAAAACGCCATAACCGTAGCGAATTCGAAAAAAGTGGGCTCTCGATCGCCGTTACGGGCATTTTTAATGGTATTGTAGGATGCCACCACATTGCTATTTGATATCGGCCGGTTGTTTATCTGGATTCGTTCGTTGAAATTGACAAGATGCGGAGAGGTATAAAGCCCGGTTTTGTATCCAGCCTGGTTGAGGATCGAGGCCAGTGATGAGGCCACCGATCCTTTGCCGTTGGTGCCGGCCACATGAATACAGGCATAGGTAGTTTGGGGATTTCCCAGTCCGGATAAAATTTTTCTGATCGTTGACAGCCCCAGCTTGATGCCGAATCTTCGAAGGCCGTACATGTTTTTCAGGCAGCTATGATAGGAATCAGCAGATACCATATCCATTAAAAAACCCGGCAATTGACTAACCTTACCGGGTTTTTCCTTTAATTATAATTGATCTTATCTTCTTTGTCTGGCTTTACTGGCTGCGATACGTTCGCGCCTTAAAGCCTCGCGCTGTTTTCGACGGCGAAATTCGCTTGGTTTTTCATAGCTCTTTTTTAATTTTAAGCGCTTGAAAAGGCCGTCGTTTTGAATCTTCTTTTTCAAAATGCGCATTGCTTTTTCAATGTCATTGTCAATGACCCTGACTTCAATATCCTTCAAATACCTCGCCCCCTTCTTGCCATCGGAAAAAGTGCAATGCATATTATTTCCGACGGTTAATCAATGCTATATTAGCAAAATGTTACATTTAGCGAAAAATTTCAACAATAGCAAGAACAATTTAAAGGCAGACGGATTTTTTTGATTTCCAAGGACGGCAGGAATTGTGAAGATCGAGAAGAACATCATCGGGGGGTATCGCCGCCCAATGAGAATGACCGGCTATGCCACAGAAAGGCAGGCGGCCCTTACCTGCCGCAATTGACCAAAAGGCCTTGATCGGCCATCCTTTCTTCGAGGGTCGCTGGCGGCAATTGAATTCCAGAAATAGTGTATATTTTCTGCCGGTTATAGAAAATTCGGGTGGTCTAATAATTCCCTTGACACCCATACTGCATTCAGCCATACTTCACCGTTAAAACACCCTCTTGCAATTTCATAACAGCTTTACCGATCTTAACTGAAGACGGATTGACAGTTACCCACTATCCAATTATCCAAAGGAGGTTTGCAAATGCGTTTAATCTTATTAGGCGGCCCGGGTGCGGGCAAAGGAACCCAAGCTAATTTTGTCAAAGAAAAATTCCAAATTCCACAGATTTCAACCGGTGATATGCTGCGTGCGGCGCTTAAGGCTGGTACGGAACTGGGTAAAAAGGCCAAAGAATATATGGATTCAGGTGCGCTGGTGCCCGATGACGTTATTATCGGGCTTGTCGAAGAACGCATCCAGGAGGCTGATTGCGCAAAAGGCTTTTTGTTTGATGGCTTTCCAAGAACCATACCCCAGGCCGATGCCATGAAAGCAGCCGGTGTTGCCATCGATGCGGTGGTGGACATTGATGTACCGGATGAAGAAATCATCAAACGCATGAGCGGACGACGCGTTCATCTTAGCAGCGGTCGAACCTACCATATCATTTTTAATCCGCCCAAAGAAGAGGGCAAAGATGATGTTACCGGCGAAGACCTCATCCAGCGCGACGACGACCATGAAGAGACGGTTCGCACAAGGCTTGATGTCTATCATGCCCAAACAGAACCCTTGATAGATTACTACAAAAGCTGGGAAAGTTCCGGCGAAGCGGGAGCACCGCACTACATCCGGATTGAAGGTGTGGGAAAAGTGGAGGAAATTCGTGATCAGATTTATGCCGAACTAAATAAGCTGAGCTAATCGCCTCTCCCTGATAGTCAGGCACAAAAAAGTCCTGTCTAAACTCAGACAGGACTTTTTTTTATGCCGCTGCATCACGAGTTCTGATTTAACAGGTTTTTCACCAGTTTTAGCGCCTCTTTCCGGGAATAGGTTGGCCGGCAAAGACGCTCCTCCTCGACATGATTCAAGATGTGCTTGAAGTCCGCAGAAGGCTTCATCCCAAATTCATTGATTAAATCGTTGCCGTTTATGGGAGACGGCAACGCCGCCCTGGGGAGCAACACCGAATCATACTTTTGGATAAGCATCCGGATAAATTCCGTAAATTCAATTATCACAGGGTCATCCGCCTCTCTCTGGCCCCTGAATTCAGCCAGGGCATGCAGGAGCACATCGGGGGTGAGATCATGGCAGTTTAAAAAAAGGCGGATAAATTCTTTTTTTACAGAAAAATTTTTCTGATGGGCACTGAATAATATAAACGGTTTGCAATGATGCCGAACAATTGTTTCGATGGTATCTGACTGGCGCCTGGAAAAGCGCAGCCGCCGGCAGATCCTTTGGGCAATGGCGGCACCATCGGTTACACAAGCGTTGGGGTTTTTGATTTTTTTGCTGTCGAGCGATGGTTCCGCGGGCAATCTGCCAAGATTGTGGAACAAAATAGCCCATTTTAGAAGTATGGATCGGTCGGCATCCTCATCCGAAAGAGCCTGGATATCCATTGATCGTCTAAATTCATCTTCGGGATTTAATAGTTTTTCAATGTGGTTATACGAATCAAGGGTTTGGTCAAACAGGGTGCGGGCAGCAGAGGGATACAATCGCTGCTGTCTTGATTTTAAGAATTCCGGAAATACGCAAAACAGCAGTTTGTTGCGAGCCATCATGGATAGATAAGAATGGGATTCGCGACACTGCAGGATTTTAAAAAGTTCTTCCCGAATTCGTTCCCCGGCCGACTTTTGGATTAGATTTGCCTCCGCTTCAATAGCAGCCTGTGTATTCTTATCAATGTTAAAATCCAAAGTTGCTGCCATGCGGAAAGCGCGTATTAGACGCACCGGATCTTTGCGAAATACTTCCCGGGAGACCATGCGTACTTTTTTAGCCGTCAGATCCTTTTGCCCTCCCAGAGGATCGATCAGATTGCCGGATGATACATCCAGGGCCATCGCGTTGATGGTAAAATCCCGAAGGCGAAGATCATCGTCTATGGAAGTGCCGTTGACGGGCATTATGTCGAAGAAACGGGCCCTGGTAACAACCCGGAGCATTTTTTGCTTTTGCTTGCCTAATTCAACAATATGGCCACCGGTCATTGCGGCCAGGCGGCTGGCAAAATTGGTACAATTCTGGTGGACCGCCAGGTCGTAATCATGCGGTGTTCTTCCAGCGAGGAGGTCCCGTATCGAACCGCCGACAACAAAAACGCCCGTTTTAAAGGGAAAGATATTTGTGTCAAATGGAAGCATCATTATTTTCAGCGCTGCAACCGGTGTTAAATGAAAAGATATTTCAATTTAGAGTCTAAAAAACAAACGAAAGCGCTTGACAGGATGAATATTATGATATATTTATTAATCTTAAATGGTTAAAGGCATGTGGAACCCGCCCAAACGAGAGGATACCTTTTTTCTTCTAACATATTTCACTTAACACTCAATTTCCTCCTAAACAGCCGGCATGGATCCAATCAGTATATCACCTTGGTAAGGAAACTTTATACATATACGGACACGTTTACAATGCCTTTTCTATTTGGCCGGTCTTGATTATATAGTAGCACGCTTAAAACCGGATGCAAGCATTAGGCTGCGCAGCGTTACGCGGTGAAATTAAATATCGCAGCGGTTTATGTTTATTTTTCTGGACACCCATATTTTTAATTATTTCAAGGAGTAACGGACTGGGAACTATTGATGAAAAAAAACGAGGGGAATAATTTGATGAACATTGCTGAACTCAAAGAAAAAAAAATCAGCGAACTCACTCAGATGGCCAAAGAGCTAAAAGTTGAAGGCGCAGCGGGGATGCGCAAACAGGAATTGATGTTTGCACTGCTTCAGACCCAGATTGAAAAAAACGGTCTCATTTTCGGCGAAGGGACTCTGGAGATATTACCGGATGGATTTGGTTTTTTGCGGTCCCCGGACTCCAATTATCTGCCGGGCCCGGATGACATTTACGTGTCTCCGTCGCAGATACGCCGCTTCAACTTAAGAACCGGAGATACGATTTCAGGTCAGATCCGGCAGCCAAAGGAGTCGGAAAGATATTTTGCGCTCCTAAAGGTAGAAGCTGTCAACTATGAAGATCCCGAGGTGACCCGGGACAAAATCCTTTTTGACAATTTGACTCCCCTTTATCCTGAACGCAAAATTAATCTTGAAACCGACTCCGATAATTTTTCCACGCGCATCATGGATTTAATGATTCCCATCGGGTTTGGCCAGAGGGGTCTGATCGTATCCCCACCCCGATCCGGGAAAACCATGTTGCTGCAAGCTATCGCCAATGCCATCATTACCAGCCACAAAGATGTCGTACCGTTTGTTTTGCTGATCGATGAACGACCCGAAGAAGTGACTGATATGCAGCGCACGGTCGAAGCAGAAGTCATCAGTTCTACCTTCGATGAACCGGCCGAAAGGCATGTTCAGGTTGCTGAGATGGTTATTGAGAAAGCCAAACGCCTGGTAGAACATAAAAAGGATGTGGTTATCCTGTTAGACAGTATTACGCGTCTGGCCCGGGCCTACAACTCGGTTGTTCCGCCCAGCGGTAAAATCCTGTCTGGTGGAGTAGATTCCAATGCGCTGCAGCGCCCCAAGCGTTTTTTTGGCGCGGCCAGAAATATCGAAGAAGGGGGCAGTCTGACGATTATTGCCACCGCGCTGGTTGATACCGGCAGTCGCATGGACGAGGTAATCTTCGAGGAGTTTAAAGGGACCGGAAATGCCGAGATCCAATTGGACCGCCGGCTGGCAGATAAACGTGTGTACCCGTCATTTGATATCAAACGATCGGGCACCCGCAAAGAAGAGTTGCTTCTGGATGAGAGCACGCTCAACCGTGTCTGGATACTGCGCAAGCTGCTGACGACGCTAAATTCGGTTGACAGCATGGAATTTTTGCTTGAAAAAATGAGCGGAACTAAGGATAATGAAAAATTTCTAAAATCAATGAATGCATAACACCATAGCGCTTGACATATTATTTTGAGTGCTTTATAGGAAGCACAACTTGATGAACGATAGCGTCAAATTTAGTACAGAAGAAATCGCCTAATCCGACAATCAGACACTTGTCCGTCCGCCTGAGGCGGACAAACCTCAGGCGGATTATTCGAATAAAGGGGGTTGCAAATAAGATGAAAAACGGAATTCATCCTGATTACGCTGAAACGGGTATAAGATGTGCATGCGGCAATGAGATACAGGTCGGTTCGACCCGGTCCGATATCCGTGTTGAAATTTGCTCCAAGTGTCATCCTTTCTTTACCGGTAAACAGAAACTTATCGACACTGCCGGTCGAATTGAGCGCTTCCGGAAAAAATATGAAAAATTTCAGAAACAAGAGAAACCCACATAGCTTAACCCCACCCGCCAATTCGCTTTGCAGATAAGCCGTTAGGCTTCAAGGCTGGTCCTGGTGCAGCGTGCCTAAAAGACTTTTTCAGGGGTAATGTTCAGGCAAGCCGGCTATAGTCCTTTCCTGTATAAGAAAATCATAACCGGTAAAAAATTTGCATAAAAGTACCAGCAACCTGATGGTGTCAGCCATCAAGTTGCTGGATAAAGCATCTATCGATATCAGAAAAATGTTTAATAAATTAAGCGGGGTTGAAGAGCGTTTTGTCGACATTGAGAATCATCTGGCTGATCCGGAAATTGTCCGGGATCGGGCGGCATACCAGAAGTATGTGCGTGAGCATGCCGAACTGAATAAAATCGTTACGGCCTTCCGTCGGTACAAGCAGACGCTAAATGATCTTGAGGAGAGTCAGGAACTGTTAAAAGATACCGATCCTGAAATAAAAGATCTGGCGCGTGATGAAATCAACACACTGAGTTTTGAAAAAGAAAAAATTGAGGGCGAACTGAAGGCACTGCTGCTGCCCAAAGATCCCAATGATGAAAAAAATGTCATCGTTGAAATTCGCGCCGGAACCGGAGGTGAAGAGGCGGCTTTGTTTGCCGGCGACCTGTTCAGGATGTATAGCCGCTATGCCGAGAAGCGGAACTGGAAGGTGGAAGTAATCACTCATCATCCCACCGGCGTCGGCGGCTTGAAAGAAATAATTGCGATGATCCAGGGCCGGGGAGCGTACAGTGTGTTTAAGTACGAAAGCGGTACCCATCGGGTTCAACGGGTGCCCACCACCGAGACCCAGGGGCGCATCCATACATCGGCGGTTACCGTAGCAGTCCTGGCTGAGGCGGAAGAGGTCGATGTTGAAATCGACCCCTCCGAACTCAAAGTGGACGTATATCGATCCACCGGGCCGGGCGGGCAGAGTGTGAACACCACAGATTCGGCCGTACGCATTACCCATCTTCCCACCGGTCTAGTGGTGACCTGTCAGGATGAAAAATCGCAATTGAAGAATAAAGTCAAAGCCATGAAGGTTTTGCGGGCACGGTTGCTGGCCCAAATGATCACGGAACAAAATGAAAAGCGTTCCGAAGAACGAAAAATCCAGGTGGGAACAGGTGATCGAAGCGGCCGAATCAGGACTTACAACTTCCCCCAGGGAAGGGTGTCGGATCATCGGATCAACCTTACGCTCTACAAACTGGATCACATTCTACAGGGCAACATTGAAGAACTCATCGAAAATCTGGCTACTTATTACCAGACCGAGGCGCTTCAGAATGCCGAATCATCCACACTGTAATCGGATCCGGAATGCCAGAAAAAAAAGTCACGCCACCGGCTAACCGCCGGTGGACCATCATCAAACTTCTGCAGTGGGCCGCATCCTATTTAAAAACCCACGACATCGACAGTCCCAGAGCAACCGGTGAAATACTGCTTGCCCATGCGTTGAAGTGTGAGCGTATCGATCTGTATTTAAATTTTGATCAACCACTGGCCGGCGATGAGCTGAAAGCCTTTAAAACTCTAATTAAACGTCGAATCAGGCGGGAACCGGTTGCTTATATCCTGGGCGTTAAAGAGTTCTGGTCCCTTGACCTCGAAGTTACCAAAGATGTCCTGATACCCAGGCCGGAAACCGAATGCCTGGTGGAAACGGCTTTGGAGCTTTTATCCAGGCACGCATCATCCCAATCCTGGCGCATTTTGGATTTGGGTACGGGTTCGGGGGCGATTATAATTGCGCTGGCGTCACAACAACCCCGGCACACTTATTTTGCATCCGATCGGAGTATTCAAGCTGTCAGGGTGGCTCAGAGAAACGCGGGGCGGCATAATTTTGGTGAATTGATCCACTATTTCAATGCCGATTGGCTGACATCTTTAAATCAGAAAACATCGGCATTTGATATGATCGTTACGAATCCACCTTATATTCCCAGCCGGGTGATTGAGGGGCTGCAGCCCGAAATCCATGATTATGAACCGATTGCGGCCCTTGATGGAAGTGATGACGGCCTTAAATGTTTTAAGGAAATTATCAACTCTGCCCATCGCTACCTTAAACCGGGTGGTGTGCTGTTACTTGAGATCGGCCATGACCAGCAAGACGATATTCGCAGGATAGTTTCCGATAGCGGTCCCTATGATGATGTTAGCTGTACCAAAGACTACGCCGGCCATGATCGCGTGGTCTGGATGTATAATAAAGGAAAAAAGTGTTGCGACTGATTGCATTATTTGGTATATAAAAAAATTTTTATAACACCCACGTCTTTGGACCTGTTTCCCGGTGCTTTCTTTGAAAGTCGGAAGCAGGGGTGACAATGGCGGCGGAACAACCAAAATGAAAGGGAGAAAAAGATGGCTTATGTAACAATGAAAGAGCTGCTGGAGGCCGGTGTACACTTCGGCCACCAGACGAAACGCTGGAATCCAAAAATGAAACCTTATATTTTTGGAGCCCGAAACGGGATCTATATTGTTGACCTGCAACGAACCGTGCGGATGTTTAGAACGGCTTATGATTTTGTTGTAAATACCGTAGCCGGAGGCAAACCCTTATTGTTCGTCGGGACCAAAAAGCAGGCGCGTGATTCTATCTATGAAGAGGCCAATCGCTGCGAAATGTTTTACGTCCATAACCGATGGCTTGGCGGTATGCTGACCAATTTTCAGACAATCCGCCAAAGCATTGACCGGTTGAATTATCTCAACAATATTCAAAATGATGGATCAATTGAACTGTTCCCCAAAAAAGAACAGCTGAAGCTCGCCAAAGCGCGCATAAAACTCGACAATAACCTTGGTGGAATCCGCACCATGAACGGGCTGCCCGGGGCAATGTTTGTCGTTGATCCCAAAAATGAAGCCATTGCCGTGCGGGAAGGGCGGCGACTGAATATTCCGATTATCGCCATTGTTGATACCAATTGTGATCCGGATGATATTGACTATATTATACCCGGCAATGATGACGCCATTCGGGCCATTCGTTTAATGACAGCGCGGATGGCGGATGCCTGCATTGAAGGCAGCCAGCGTTTTGCTGAGAAACAACAGGCCGAATCCGATAAAGAAGTGGAAGAGGAATCAGAAGTGGCGGCTGTCAGTGCCGAACTTTCCGAAGGTGAGCGTAAAGTGATTTCAGACGGGACCGATGGTCCGGTAGTAGAAATCATTAAACGATCGGTTGCTGAACCCGCCGGATCTGCTGCCGTTGATGCCGCCGAGCCGGAAAATGAAGCGGCAACCAATAGTGCGGAAGAAACCAGCCAAGCTGAAAAGACAGGAGTGCAAGATGACAACAATTAGTGCGACAATGGTAAAACAACTGCGGGAGAAGTCAGGCGCTGGAATGATGGACTGCAAACAAGCGCTTGTGGAATGCGATGCAGATCTAGATAAAGCAGTTGATTTTCTGAGAAAAAAGGGGTTGGCGACTGCCCAGAAGAGGGCTGGCCGGGCGATGACGGAGGGCACCATTCAATCTTATATCCATATGGGCGGCAAACTCGGTGTCCTGGTCGAAGTAAATTGCGAGACGGATTTTGTAGCCAAAAATGAGGATTTTGTTCAGTTCGCAAGAAATATAGCCATGCATATCGCCGCCGCCAATCCATTGGGTGTGCGGGCAGAAGATGTGTCGGAAGAAACTGTTCAGCGTGAACGGGATATTTACCAGGCCCAGGCCCTTGAAACAGGAAAACCTGAAAACGTGATTGCCAAAATCGTCGATGGTAAAATGAACAAATTTTTTAAAGAAAATTGTTTGCTCAACCAGCCCTATGTGCGCGATCCGGACTTGACGGTAGAAGATGTATTAAATGAATTAATCGCGAAAATCGGCGAGAATATCACCATCAGACGGTTTGTACGCTTCCAGACAGGCGAGGAATTATAAGCGTTTAACAATTAAAAAACCAGCGGGTATAAATGTGAACAAACCCCTTTATAAGCGCGTTGCCGTTAAATTGAGCGGTGAAGCCCTGATGGGAAATCAGAGCTTCGGTATCAGTCCGGATATGATTAAATTTGTCGCCGGAGAAATTCGGTCTACCGTTGAGCTGGGTATTCAAATCGGCATCGTTGTGGGGGGTGGCAATATATTCCGCGGTGTTGCGGCCAGTTCTTTCGGGATGGACCGGACATCGGCCGATCACATGGGAATGCTGGCCACCGTTATCAACAGCCTGGCATTGCAAGATGCTTTAGAGAAGCAGGGGATAGAAACCCGAGTTCAGACTGCCATATCGATGCATGAAGTCGCGGAGCCCTATATCGTGCGTAGAGCCAATCGCCACCTGGAAAGGGGCCGCGTCGTCATTTTTGGTGCCGGCACCGGGAATCCTTATTTCACAACGGACACCGCAGCGGTTTTACGAGCCCAGGAGATCCATGCTGAAATTTTGCTAAAAGCCACCAAGGTTGACGGACTCTATGATGCGGACCCCGAAAAGGATCACCAGGCCAAATTGCTCAAACGCACCAATTATATGGAAGTTCTTGAGAAACAACTTCGGGTCATGGACATGACGGCTATCTCGCTAGCCATGGACAATCAGCTGCCCCTGGCCGTTTTTAAGCTCAAGGACAAAGGCAACATTTGCCGTGTTATCTGTGGCGAGAATATAGGGACGCTTATTACCAGTTAGTTGCAATGTCTGTCTTGATCGACGGTTAAAAAGATTGAAGATCAACTGGATAACCTATCAGACCTGGCCCAGAGGACCAGGGTTTCATTGTTAGAATTAATTTGATTACGATTACAAACACGAGGTAACCCCCATGATTGAATCGATCTACCAAGAAACCAAAGAAAGTATGGGCAAAACCGTAGAGGCTTTAAAAAAAGAACTCAATCGAATACGGACGGGTCGTGCGTCTCTTTTGATTCTTGACGGGATAAAAGTAGATTATTACGGCACCATGACCCCGTTAAACCAGATGGCTACCCTTGCCGTGCCCGAGAGTCGTTTGATTACGATTCAACCCTGGGACGCATCCGTCATTAAAGATATTGAGAAGGCCATTCTAAAGTCAGACCTGGGGCTGACACCCTCCAGCGACGGGAAAATTATTCGAATTTCTATACCCCAGCTAACCGAAGAGCGTCGCAAAGAACTCGTTAAAGTTGTTCACAAGGTTTGCGAAGAGCATAAGGTATCCGTCAGAAATTTCCGGCGGGATTCCAATGATCTGACGAAGAGTATGAAGAAAGAGGGTGAGATTTCGGAGGACGATGCGTTTAAAGCCCAGGATCAGGTTCAAAAAATAACCGATGAGCACATCAAGCTTATCGACGAATGTTATCTAGAAAAAGAGAAAGAAATCCTTGAATTCTAGCCCCTTTTATTCCAGCCCTGTTGAACTGGATACCACCAAACTGCCTGCCCATGTTGCCATCATAATGGATGGCAACGGCCGCTGGGCAAAAAAGCGCCTGCTAAACCGTATTACTGGCCACGAAAAGGGATCTGATACCGTTCGCAATGTGGTGCGAACCTGCCGCGAAATTGGAATATCCTATTTAACCCTGTATGCCTTTTCCACCGAAAACTGGCAGCGCCCCAAAACAGAGGTTGAGGCATTGATGACCCTTCTGAAAAATTTTCTCCACTCCGAGCAAAAAGAAATGGTAGAAAATGATATACGGTTGCGCGTTATCGGGCAGGTAGACCGGTTGCCGGAGAAAGTGCAGGAAGTGCTGCACCAAACCATGTCGGCCACCAAAGACAATACTGCCATGACGCTCATCCTGGCGTTGAGCTATGGCGGTCGGGCCGAGATTATCCGGATGGTTCAAGAGGTGGCTAAACGGATCGGGGACGGCGAGATCGATCCGAATGCCATCACCGCCGAGCTGATTGCTGATCATCTATACACCCGCAATATTCCTGATCCCGATCTATTGATCCGAACCAGCGGAGAAATGCGGATCAGCAATTTTTTACTCTGGCAGATTGCCTATACAGAAATTTTCGTAACGCCTACGCTGTGGCCTGATTTCGGCCGGGATGAATTGCTGGAAATCTTAAAGGATTATCAGAGCCGTGAACGTAGATTTGGCCAGGTGTAGCTAAGTTGATCGATTGGAATCAAGTTACTGTTTAACTAACCCACGGAGCAAGCAATCTCGTGCATCTTAAGCGCTGGATCACAGGACTGAGTGCCTTGCCCTTTCTTATTTTTTTTGTCTATCTTGGTGGGGCCCCTTTTATTTTATTGGTCGGGATTGCCTGTGCCTGCTCGCTCTGGGAGTATTATCGCATCGTTTTTAATGGCGACCGCCGGATGATGTACAACTTTGTGACCGGTTGGGGATACTTGATCAGCCTTGGCATACTTGGCGCGGCTTACATTGCGGGGCCCGAAAGTGTTCTAGTTCTTGTCGCCTTGAACCTTCTTTTGGCCGGCGTACTATCGATATTTATTTATAAAACCAACCCGGCCGTGGTCGAAATCATACCAAAACAGGTTTTGGGGGTTGTTTATATTCCCCTTTCACTTTCCTTGCTGGTTACGATCCGACACGAACCCGAGGGCATGATCTGGATCTTTTTTCTTCTCGCCATTATTTTTGCCGGCGACATCAGCGCCTATTACGTCGGATCATATCTTGGACGCCGCAAACTGAGTCCGGCCATAAGTCCGGGGAAAACAGTCGAGGGCGCCCTGGGGGGACTTGCCGCCAATCTGCTGGTCGGAGCCATTGGAAAATATCTATTTCTTCCGGCCCTTGCCTGGGGGCCCGCGCTGATTTTTTTTGTGATCGCCGGCATTGCGGGTCAGGCAGGCGATTTATTCGAATCCGAAATGAAACGATCATCAAAGATTAAGGACTCCGGGGGCCTGTTGCCCGGGCACGGCGGATTTTTAGACCGCATTGATGCCCTGTTGTTTGCTTCACCGGTAGCTTATTTGTTTATCGTTTTTATTTTTTAATCTCATAATGACTCTATACTAGCTGAACACGGCCTTACATGAAACGCCTTTCAATACTTGGATCAACGGGATCCATCGGCACGAATGTTCTTAACATCGTCGAAATGTTTCCGCAGAAATTTGATGTCAAAGCGCTCGCTGCCAAAAAAAATATTAGCCTGCTGGCCCGGCAAATTGAACAGTTTCATCCTGAGTTGGTGGCCGTATTTGATGAAAACCGGGCCCAGGAGTTAAAGGGCTGCTTACCTCCCGGAACGGCTGTCGACATCTTGTACGGTGAAGACGGCTATCGTGCTGTTGC
This sequence comes from Desulfobacterales bacterium, assembly GCA_049669725.1. Taxonomy (GTDB): domain Bacteria; phylum Desulfobacterota; class Desulfobacteria; order Desulfobacterales; family JAFDCJ01; genus JAFDCJ01. Next base: position 12,703 of record JBATKU010000563.1, on the reverse strand, counting down.
CGCACATTCCAGCGCCGACATGACAGTGACCGCCATGGTCGGGGCCGCAGGACTGAAGCCTACCCTGGCCGCTATTGACGCCGGCAAAACCATAGCGCTTGCTAACAAAGAGACGCTGGTGATGGCCGGTGATTTTGTCATGAAAGCGGCCGCTGAAAAAGGGGTTGCCATACTTCCCATCGACAGTGAGCACAGCGCTATCTTTCAATGTTTGCAGGGACAGCGCAAAGATGACATGGAAAAGATTTTGCTGACTGCCTCTGGAGGTCCTTTTTTAAACAAACCCGCGGCTGAATTCAAGGACATCACCAGGGATGATGCCTTGAAGCACCCTAACTGGCAGATGGGCCGGAAGATTACCATTGACTCCGCCACCCTTATGAATAAAGGGTTGGAAGTCTTGGAGGCCCGAAGTCTTTTTAGTGTACCGCAAGAGATGATCGAGGTGATCATACATCCGCAAAGCATCATTCATTCAATGGTTGCCTATAAAGACGGATCGGTGATAGCCCAGCTTGGGGTTCCGGATATGAAAGGGGCGATTGCCTACGCCCTATCTTATCCGCAGCGCTTGCCCATTCAACAGCCATTGCCGCAATTTAACGCCAGCCAGACACTGAGCTTTCAGGAGCCGGACCTGGAAAAATTTCCCTGTCTTGCCCTGGCTTTTCAGGCCTGCGAAAGCGGCGGAACTTTACCGGCAGTTTTAAACGCCGCCAACGAAGTCGCCGTTTACGGCTTTCTAAATCAGGAGATTGCGTTTATCGATATCGTGCCGGTGATCAAACAGACGATGGAAAAACACCCGGTTGTTTCAAATCCCGAGCTGTCGGATATACTCGCCGCTGACCAATGGGCAAGGGGATTTGCTCAGGAGGTTATGGAAGAGCTGGAAAATAAGTAGTTTTTTATTAATATAGGATTCTTTTAAATGTTTGTTATTTGTAATTTGTGGTTTGCTTTTTTTCGTTTTATCCGGATATGGCATTAGCATAGTAGTAGCAATAACCAATAACCATTATCGAGCAATATAGAGAATATGGGTACCAACATACTGTCATTTATAATTGTCTTGGGTGTTCTGATCTTTTTTCATGAGTTCGGTCATTTTTTGGTTGCCCGTCTATTCGGGGTGGGGGTTGAAAAATTTTCGCTGGGTTTCGGCCCTCGCCTGATCGGCAAAAAAGTCGGCATCACCGATTATCGTATTTCAGCGATCCCTCTCGGCGGTTACGTCAAAATGATTGGCGAAGAGCCGGATGCCGAAATTGACCCGGAAGATATCCCTCTTTCCTTTACCCACAAGCACGTCGCCAAACGCATGCTGATCGTTGCCGCGGGTCCGGTTTTTAACATCCTTCTGGCCGTTTTTATTTTTTTCGGCATTTTTCTTATTTCAGGCACATTTGTCCTGAAACCATCCGTTGGATCGGTAAAGCAGGGCTCACCCGCCTTTGCAGCCGGGCTTGAAAAAGGAGACCTGATTACCGCCATTAACGAATCTGCGATCAACAGCTGGGATGAAATGGCTGAACTTATTAATAGCAGTAAAGGCCAAAATATAAAGCTGAACGTGCGTCGAGGCGAATCCAACCGATATTTTTCTTTGGCACCGGAACAGGTGACCACTAAAAATCTCTTCGGTGAAGATGTGCAGCGATATATTATCGGGATTACCGCATCAGGAGAAACGTATTCAAAAGAAATGAATCTCTTCCAGGCGTTTTCCGAGAGCATGATTCAGACCTACAGGGTGACCGAATTGATGGTGGTGATTATCGCCAAATTGATTACGGGCGATATATCCACCGACACACTGGGCGGTCCGATTATGATTGCCCAGATGGCCGGCGACTCCGCCAAAGCCGGTATCGGCAGTTTGATATCCTTTATTGCGCTGATCAGTGTTAATTTAGCCATTATCAATTTGCTGCCCATTCCGGTACTGGACGGCGGCCACCTGCTTTTCTTTTCTATCGAAGCCGTCAAGGGGCGTCCGGTGAGCATTAAGGTCCGCGAAATCGCTCAGCAGGTAGGTCTGTTTATTCTTATATTGTTGATGATTCTGGTTTTTTATAATGATATATCAAGAATATTCTTTAGTTGATTTAATGGCTGATAGAGATCTGCAATAACTTTACCGTTCCTATTTAAACCAGGAAGAATAAGCTCGCTCCATATTTTGCCATTTTCTTAAAACAACTAGTCAGAACGAAAAGAGACTCGTATGCCCCACAGACTTGAGACTGCTTTAAAAGAAAATCTGGTTGATGCAGAAGGGCAGGGGATTTGTCAGAAAGCCTATAACTACTTCGGCATTGAACTGCACAGTGTGCGCACCATTAATGTCGTTACCATTGATGCCGATCTGTCCGAAGACCAATTGAGAGCCGTTCGGACCGATATTTTTACGAATCCGGTTACCCAAATTTCTTCGTACGACCCGCTGGACATCGCCTTTGACTGGACTATCTGGGTCGGATTTCGGCCCGGTGTCAGGGACAATCCCGGAAGCACCGCCATAGAGGCCATTGAGGATCTGACGGCGGTCAAGTTCGGTGCCGGGCAGTCGATCTACACTTCAAAGCGCTACTGCATCCGGGGGCGGGGACTGGCTGCCGAAGATTTGGAAATAATAGCGGGCGAGCTTCTGGCCAATAACATCATTCAGCAATGGAAAATTTTTTCCGCCCGGCAGTGGGATCCCGCCGAGGGCATTGGATTAATAATTCCCAAAGTCATCCTCGACCATGTGCCGACGGTATCCACCATAGCGGTGGACAGCGATCGGTCCCTGGAGAAAATCAGCGATGAACGTAACCTGGCGCTCAATCCCAAAGACATCCCCACCATTCGTTCTTATTTCCTGAACGAAAAAGCCCGGGCGGAGAGGGCCCGGGTGAGCCTTGACGAACCCACCGACGTCGAACTTGAATATATCTCCCAGGCCCGCAGCGATCATTGCAACCACAACACATTTCGTGGTCTGTTTCGCTACCTCGATCGCACCACGGGCAAAACTGAAGTCATCGATAACCTTTTTAAAACCTGCATCGAAGCCCCAACACTGGAATTAAAGGCTAAAAAACCATGGGTGGTATCGGTCTTATGGGACAATGCCGGTGTCGGACGTTTTGACGACAACAACTATTATGTGATTACCGGGGAGACTCATAATTCTCCATCCAACATGGAAGCCTATGGCGGTGCCATTACCGGAATCGTGGGTGTGTACCGCGATCCACTGGGCACCGGTAAAGGCTCAAAGCTGATAATGGGCAGCTACGGGTTTTGCGTGGGTGCGCGTGATTATGATGGGACACTCAAGCCCCATCTCCATCCCAGACGCCTTCTGGACGGTGTGATCGAAGGGGTGCGTGATGGTGGCAATAAAAGCGGCATCCCCACCACCTTCGGCCAGGTTTTGTTTCATCAGGGATATTTAGGAAAATGTCTGGTCTTTGTGACTGCGGTCGGCATGATGCCGTCGGTGGTTGATGGCCAACCCGCTGAGAAAAAACATACATCACCCGGCGAGCTTCTGATCATGTGCGGCGGAAGGGTCGGCAAAGACGGTATTCACGGTGTTACCGCAGCTTCCGAAACATTTTCAGAACACACACCGGCCGGCCATGTTCAGATCGGAGATCCCTACACCCAGAAAAAAATGCATGATTTTCTGCTTCAGGCCCGTGACGAGGGGTTGATCCGATTTATTACAGATAACGGCGGTGGGGGCTTATCCTCATCGGTGGGTGAGTCCGCCCGGTTTTCAAACGGGTGTACAGTCGAACTTGAGAAAGTGCCTTTGAAGTATGAAGGACTGGATCAGTGGGAGATCTGGGTATCAGAATCCCAGGAACGTATGACGGTGGCCATCCACCCCGATGATCGCGGCCGGTTTTTTGAGCTGTCGGCAAAACACGCTGTTGAAAGTACCGTCATCGGTTGTTACACCGATACAGGCAAACTTCATATCACCTATGACGGCAAGACCTGCGCCTATGTGGATCTTGATTTGCTCGAATCGGGGTTTCCTCAATGGGAGTTCGAGGCCGAGTGGTTCTCACCCGAGCAGCGCGGTTTGCGGGAGCCGGTGCTCAGGCCTCCGCGGGATTATTCAGGTTTGCTGACGGATCTGCTGGGTCGGCCCAATATCAGTTCGACCGAATGGATTACCCGCCAGTTTGACCATGAAGTCCAGGGAACCAGTGTGATTAAACCCCTTGTTGGGGCTGAACGTGATGTGGACAGCGACGCGGCTGTCATCCGCCCGGTGCTGGGTTCTCTTAAAGGTCTGGCCTTTTCCCAGGCCCTGCTGCCGGAATATTCCGCCATTGACGCCTACCACATGACGACCTGCAGTATCGATGAAACCGTACGCCGGATTATTGCGGTGGGCGCGAATCTCGACCATATCGGCGGTGTAGATAATTTTTGCTGGCCCAATATCCAGTTCGATCCCGTGCAAAATCCTGATGGCAAATTCAAGGCCGCTCAGCTGGTGCGTTCCTGCCGGGCCTTGCGTGATATCTGCATGGCCTATGAGATCCCGCTGCTTTCAGGCAAGGACAGCATGTATGTAGATGGGAATTTACCGGGGCGCTATGGCGAAACCCATAAAGTGTCAGCCCTCGAAACCCTGCAATTTTCCGCCATCTCGGTTATTGATGATGTCACGCGCTGTGTGACCATGGACAGCAAGGTTGCCGGCGATCTGGTCTATGTCCTGGGAACAACGCGCAATGAGCTCGGGGCCTCGGAGTATTATAAGCATCTGGGCTATATCGGACGCAGCGTTCCCGAAGTGAGAGCGGATGAATTTATGCCGGTCTACCGCAGGTTAATGCGTGCCATCGAAAATGGCCTGGTGGCGTCAGCGCATGGGATTTATCGGGGCGGGCTGGCCGTGCACCTGGCCCTGGTGTCTATGGGGGGCAACCTGGGTTTACAGGCAGATCTGACAAAGGTTCCCGTCAATGAGGGCCTGCGTGACGACGTCCTGTTGTTTTCCGAATCGGCCGGCCGGTTTATTGTGACGGTAGATCCGGCCAGACGCAAGCCATTTGAAGAGATATTCAATCAAACCCCCTGCGCCTGCATCGGTATCGTCACTGACGGTTCCGACCTGGTCATTGAGGGTAATGGGCATCAAACCATCGTTGCGGTTCCCATCGCCGATTTGAAAACGGCCTGGAAGAAACCGTTTGGGGACCTGATATAGGTTAGAGGTCAGCGCTCAGAAGTCAGCCCAGCCGCTGGTCTGCCAAACGGTCAGAAGAAGCGAAAAAGAACCTGATGAACATCGAACATCGAACACTGAACGTCCAACATCGAATACGGTATGGTGTCAATTAATAAAAAAAACTGAGCAAAGCAAATCAACTACCCAAAATTCTGCGGTTGGCTTGTTATAAATAGATAAAGCGTAGCGTCATCAACATTGGACGTTCGATGTTGGGCGTTCGATGTTCGACGTTTAATTTGTTCAGCGTAATTCTGTGGTGAAAAAAGGGGTTCCCAATATGACTGCACCAAAAGCATTGGTTCTGACCGGATATGGCCTCAATTGTGATTATGAGACGGCTCATGCCTTTGAACTGGCCGGTGCCAATGCTGTGAGGGTCCATATCAATTCCCTCATTGACGGTAGCGCCAACCTGAAAAAATTCCAGATATTGGTGTTCATCGGGGGATTCAGCTGGGGTGATGATCATGGCGCCGGGGTGATTCAGTCTGTTCGGTTAAAGACCCATATCGGTGAACAGATTCTTGAATTTGTGGGAAAAGGCAACCTGGTGCTGGGGATCTGTAATGGATTCCAAACCCTGGCCAATTTAGGCCTGCTACCGGGTTTGGCCCCTAACGACCAAGAACGATCGGTGGCCCTGACCTTCAATGATTGCGGAAATTTCAGAAACCAATGGGTGACCCTTAAAGGGGATCCGGACTCTGCCTGCATATTTACCCGGGGCATTGATTTGGCCGAACTTCCGGTGCGCCACGGTGAAGGAAAATTTTACACCGATGACGCAACCATGAGCAGTTTGCTGAAAAATCATCAGGTGGCCCTGCAATACGCTTTGCCCGACGGCCGCTTAGCTGATGGGTGTTTTCCTCACAACCCCAATGGGTCAATTGCCGATGTTGCCGGCATATGTGACCCCAGCGGGCGAATATTTGGCCTGATGCCGCATCCGGAAGCCTACAATCACTGGACCAACCACCCGGATTGGACGCGCCGTCAAGAATTGCAAAGACGCAGGGGTGGCTCACTGCCAAGCACTCATCCCGTCGGGATTCGATTTTTTCAAAATGCGGTGGATTTTGTCTCTTTTTAATTACAATTTTGAAATTTGAATTTCCTGATTGGATATAACATCGTAATTTATAATCAACCGATCCGGCTATTAAACAGTATAAAATATACAAAAAAAATAATGGCCGTCTAAGAACAAATCTTTTGCTAGAGAAAAAAAACCTGCGCTGTCGTTCCCCCTTGATTTCTTTAAAATAAATCTATAATTATCAAATGGTTATCAATTTATCAGGATCTATTTTGTGAACTGATAAGAGTTGATCCGTCCGCCTTCTTTCCCGCCATGATTCAAAAAAAATCTAATAACTTTTGATGCTAAACCGTGATCAGTAAATTTTTTCTAAACTGAGAGCCACCGGATACCGATAGAAGATATTGAATTGAAAATTTTTATTCGAGCTGTTTATGTTCGGCGATTTTTTTAGAGTAATTCATTAATTTTATATAATAAATACAATATATAATACAGGATTTGAGCACTTGCCTGGGGTGACTTGCGGTGCTCTATTTTTCAAAACCAAATAAGCTGGCACAAATTTTGTACTATATAGGGTCGATTTATCTAAGGAGCTAAATAGCATGCGGAAAAATTCGGGATTTACTGCCTTCGAGTTGGCCGTTACCCTGGCCATTATGGTGATCATTGCGGCCGTTGCGTTACCGCCGTATTTGAAGTGGCTCAGAGGCCATCGACTCAGAGGTGCGGTGACCAATATGATGGCCGATCTGGAGATGGCCAAGATCAGGGCTATTCGCGAGAATTCGCTGGTTGCCGTCCAGTTTTGTCAGGACCGCTACACTATTTTTAATGAAAACGGCGATACGGCCTATACCTGTGATGCAGCAGGCCGGCAGATATACCGGTATCGGAAACTGCCGGCGGGGGTGAAAATTGATTTGGATAATTTAACCTTTGCTAATGATCGAACCCGGTTTAACGGTCGCGGTCTCCCGGACGGGACAATCGCCCAGGAGAAAATACCGATCAACAACCAAACCAGCGGTAAAATTATTTCGTTGAACCGTCTGGGATATATGAATGTCCAATAAGGGTGGTGATGTCAATGAATTCCAAGCTGAAATCGAATTTTATTTGTAACCAATGCGGTTTTTCTTTAATCGAACTTTTGATTGCAATGGCGATTCTGGCCCTGGCCATGATGGCCGCGGCTTCTATGCAATTCGGTTCCATTCGCAACAATACCACTGGAAATATGGTCACCCAGGCCAGCATGCTGGCCAAGGCGCAGATGGAGGTACTTAAAAATACGGTTGATGTAACGACACTGGCCGATGGGACCCAATTCGACATCGGTGCGGATGGTCAGCCTGGAGGCATCTACAACCGTTACTGGACCGTTACCGATCTGGGACCTTCGGCTCGACGGATTACGGTGACCGTTGATTGGAACAAAAAGGGACGATATCGCCGCATCATCCTATCGTCTAACACAAGGGGTAACGGGGTATGACCCATAATAAAAAACCAAGGCAGGGATTAAAAAATTCACGTGGCTGCGCGCTAAGATCGTCGGTCGGTTTTACGATGGTTGAAATGTTGATGGTGCTGGCGATTATTTCGATTGCTTTCGGTACAATATATAAGAGTTTCGAGACCTTAAACCGTTCAACCACGACTGAGAACGTCAAAGCAGGCATTCAGCAGGGTGTGCGAATTGCAGTGGATTTTATGGTGCAGGACATCCGCCTAGCAGGGCTTAATCCACTGGGAACACCGGATATCGGCATTAAGGAAAACTTGCCCGATAAAATCCAGTTTACCATGGACGCCAATTTTGACGGCGATGACGATGATACCTTCGAGGATATCACCTACGAGCTAGATAGCACCAATGGTACCCTGGTGCAGACCAATCACCTTGGTCCCGAGGTTTTGATTGATAATGTTTCCAATCTAAATTTTACCTATCTGAATATCAATGAAGATGAAGAGACTAATGACATAAACGAAATTCGGTCGGTGATTATCGAATTAACAATTGAACGGCCGGCCGGTCGCGATGGGGAGATATCCAGAACCTATACAACCCAGGTACGCTGCCGGAATTTATAAGATGAGAAGAGAAATGAAAAAAAGATATCTACACCTGATCAAAAATGAAGATGGTTTTGTACTTGGCGGATCCATACTGATATCGGCAATTCTGATTTTGGCGGGCGTTTTGGCCCTGTGGACGTCAACCACTGAGGTTCAGGTTGTTCGTAACGAGGGTCTGATGGTCAGTGAGTTCTACGATGCCGAAGGCGGTATCGTCGATGCCCTGGTCAATTATAATAATTGGCTGACCAATGATTTTCTTTTGACCCCCGAAGCGGATGCCTTCAATGTTGTCGTTGCCGACGATGCCCACGGGGACCCAATCGCCACCATCGAGGCACGCTGCATCACTGCAACGCCCAGCGACACGGATTTGAGCGAAGAGGCGGATAAATTGCCACAGCAGCCCCATATCGGTCCGCCACCGACAGGCTCCGGATACAGCCTGAGGTATTTTGAAATTCGCCGCTACGGAATTACCGCCAAGTCAACCGAAGGCAGCTCCACCATTCAGATGGGGGCCTGGAAGGTGTTTAACAGATTTTAAGGTCTTTACCGCTCCGGGCATAATAAAGGTGCAGGCTTTGCGGTCGCAAAAAAGGAGTCAGACATGAAAAAATGGATATTGATCATTACGGTGTTGATCCTGGGTGCCCCGGGATTACTGCCGGCAGACGATACCGAAATATACGGAACGGGAATTAGCATTTCGCTGGAGCCCAATATTTTGATCATTTTTGACTCTTCGGGAAGTATGGATACGGAGGATGTGCCCGGTGATCCCTATGACCCAGAGGAAATCTACCCCGGATCGTTTCCTCCGGAGGCAGTTTACCAGCGGGTGCGCGACGGATGGTCCTATACCTGGGAACTGTTTGCACCGGATGTCGATGACTTGGGCTGCAGCTCCATAAGAGACGAACTGTCGTGGCAGGGATATGCCCGGGGCCGAATAAACTCGTCCAGCCCCTATAATTGCGAAGGGACTCGCAAACGACTGAGAACGGGGCACTACATGAACTATGTGGAACTCGGGGTGGGGGACGATAGCAAGCGCATCGATGTGGCCAAAGAGGTTGTCAGTGACTTGATCAACACCACCGCCAATGTGCGTTTTGGAGTTATGCGCTTCAATCCGGACGATGGCGGCCGGCTGATTGCGGAATGCGGTGCCGACAAGGCCACCTTGATATCCGAAATCAATGCGATTAATCCCGAAAACTGGACCCCGCTGGCGGAAACCCTGGCGGAAGCCGGGCTGTATTTTGCCGGCATGGAAAGCTGGTTTAACTCGGGCGTCACTTACACATCTCCCATGGAGGAGCGTTGCCAGAAAAACTTCGTCATTATTATGACGGACGGGGAGCCCACCCAGGATCTCGATTCCAAACTGACGTCCGGAACTTACATCAACAACGATACCATCGGCGACTATGATAATGACGGCGGTGATCCGGGCAGCTATGACAATAACGGCTCGGATTACCTGGACGACGTCGCCAAATACCTGTATGAAAATGACATCCATCCGACACTGGGTGACGGGACGTCGTTTGATAAACAAAACATTACCACCTACACCATCGGGTTTCAGCTCAACCATGAACTATTGGAGGACACGGCTTCAAATGGCGGTGGTGAATATTATACGGCTACCAACTACTCCGAATTGCGCGAAGCTTTTTACCAGATCATGTCGAGCATTTCGGAAGAAAATGCGGTATTCGTTGCCCCGGTGGTGCCGATCAGCCGCATGAACCGCGCCTATGCCGGCGACCGGATTTACCTGGGATTTTTCAAACCCCAGCTATCCGGCCGTTGGATCGGCAACATCAAACGCTACGCCCTGGACGATGATGGCGATCTGTACGATGCCAACAACGTATTGGCGACCACGCCCGAAGGAAAGATTAAAAGCAATGCCTTATCCTTCTGGACCACCCTGGGCAATGACGGTGCGGACGTTTCTGCCGGGGGTGCCGCTGAAGTGCTCAACCTGCTCATCGAAGGCACCGGTTCGCGCAATTTATACACTTACACCGGCTCTGACCCGTTGCTAACGGCGTCTTCCAATTTATTTGTGGACGCCAATACGGCGATTACCAAGGCTGCTTTAAACGTCGCCACCGACACTGAAAAACAGGACCTGATTGATTCCATTCATAATGGAACCTTGGGTGATATTATTCATTCGGAACCCGTTGTGGTGTATTACCCCGATCCGGACAACAATCCAAGCACCGACGATCAAAAAACCATGATCTTTTCCGGATCCAACGACGGGATACTGCACTGCATCGATGACGATGACGGCAGCGAAGCCTGGGGATTCATTCCCCCTAACCAGCTGGAGAGAATGCCGAAGCTCAACGACAGCAATCACGACTACTTTATAGATGGCTCTCCGGTGGTGTATTACGGCCCAAGCCAATCGATTCTCATTTCCGGTGAACGCCGCGGCGGCAGTAATTATACCGCCATCGACATTACTTCGCCCACTGAACCCAGGTGGCTGTACAGTATTGACCGGACTATTTTATGTCCCAGCCCCTGCAGCGATCCGGACACCGATGTCTATGAAAGATTGGGGCAGTCCTGGGCCAAACCGGAAAGGGCCACGATTGCCACCGGTTACACCGTATCATTGCCGAGCTGCACGATTGAGAACACCACTGAGGATGTCTTTCTGATAGCCGGCGGTTATGATATTAATCAGGATCAGCCGACACCGGCCGCTCAGGATACGGAGGGCCGGGCTCTTTTTGCAATAAACGCTGCCTCCGGGCAGCTGATGAGCAATTTTAACTTCAACGGCACTGCTTCCGGGATTGGGTTGACCCATTCCATCCTTGATGTGGCGGCCATTGATCATGACGGGGATGGAATCGCCAGCCGCATTTATGCCGGTGATCTCGGGGGTAATGTTTTTGCCTTCAAGGATGACAACCTGGAGTCCCTCACCACCTGCACCCCAACGGTTGAGCGGGTTATCCCCGACGGCGAATGGGAGACGGCCTTCAAGCTTTTTAAAGCCTCGGAACCGGGGGTCCAGCGCAAAATAATGTATGCCCCGGATGCGGTCGGAGAAACCTTTGGTGAATACATCTTCTTCGGAACGGGTGATCGGACCGACCCCGGAGAGACCACGGTGGTCAATCGGTTTTATGCTGTTAAAAATGATTGGTCTGCTCCCTTGACGCCGCTGACGGAATCCGATTTGGAAGATGTCACCGCTGATTTAATTCAGCTGGGCACTGAGACGGAACAAGCCACCGCTAAAAGCAACCTGGATAGCGGTAACGGTTGGTTTTTCGAGTTGGAAAACGCCGGTGAAAAAGTCGTCTCATCGCCCAAGGTATACGGCAAGGTGGTTTATTTTACGACCTATACCCCGACCACGGCCTCAACGCCGGATCCTTCAGATCCTTGCGCCGTATCCACGGCCCGGGGCGTCGCCCGTCTGTATGCGGTGGATTATAAAACCGGTGCTTCTGTTCTTGATCTCAGCAGCGAAACAGAGACCGATTCTTCCGGCGATACATTCATCGGCAAAGGCAAAAAGGATCGCAGCATTGCCATCGGGACGGCTATTCCGTCGGCGCCTGTGATTGCCATTCTTGGCGGTGGGGCCCGGATTTTCATCGGTGTCGAAGGCGGGATCGTCAGTCTGCCGGCAATAGATACCAGGGATATGCATACCTATTATTGGAACCAGGTTTTTTAGAGCAGTCACGCCGGCTGAAAAGCGGCATACGTCCCAGTTTCTGCTCCGGAGGACGGGCCAGGCCGCAAAAAAAAGATACACGACACCAGGAGGTGCCAATGTTTAAACCGCGCATATCGAATAAAAGAACCGGGATTTTTTTTATATTTTTTCTTTTAATTTTGCTCTGGCCGCTGGTTAGCGGAGCATCCCCAGAGCTTATCTCGGACCGTGATCTGGACGACTCCGACCCTGTAGAATTTACTTCCCGTATTATGGAAATCGACTACGGTAAAGCTGTGCTGGTGGTTGCCGAACATACGGTGATGACCGTTGATCTGATGATCGGAGATGAGCAGTATATCACCCGGGTGACAGGCCCCCAGGGAAAAGTAATTTCCTTTGATTCGTTGCACACCGGGCAAAAGGTCCTGGTACGGGGATTAAAGCTGGCGGACGGCCGGGTGGTGGCATCGATGGTGCAGCAACTTGGGTCGGGGCATCAGATGCGGCGGTTAAAACGGTTTGTGAAGCCAACCCCGTTGAAAAAATCAAGAGATTGACAAAATATATTCGTTAACCGTTATTTTCGTCATCACCTGATATTGATATTTCTCAGGTC
>JBATKU010000562.1:0-1730 GCA_049669725.1 Desulfobacterales bacterium | reverse complement strand
GATAACAGTTATGTGCTTTCATTGTATCTACCTCTTTTTAAGTAAAAAATGATTTGTGCTGAAAGCGCTTTCCTCAACTATTTCAGCTGCCAGTGTTCAGGTTTCAGGTCTGGCGGTCCCTGACACCTGACACCTGGTCTTTCATCTATCGGTGCCGAACAGCGCCTTTGCAAGAAGTTGATCCCTGCCGTATATATCCTCATAAAAAATTAGTGTGTTGTCTTCCGGATTCACAAACGCCGTGCGATACAATATGTAAACCGGCATTGGTTGATCTAGAACGAACACCTGGCGTTTCCGGCTTGCAACGATTTCATTGACCCGAGCAAGACTCCATCCTTTTTCTTCTCCGCCCAGCACCCAGGCCGCCATTTCCGCCGGCCGGTCCATTCGGATGCAGCCGTGGCTGAACGCGCGCTGTTCCCGTTTGAACAAGCCGTGAGCCGGCGTGTCGTGCAGATAGACATTATATTTATTTGGGAAGACGAGCTTTAAGGTACCGAGGGCATTGTCCGGGCCCGGGTCCTGGCGGACTCGGTATCTGTTCATGCCCTTCTTCGAAACTTTGCTCCAATCGATGGTCGTGGCATCCAGTTCCGGGGCATCCGGTCCCCAGCCCTGGAAAATCCGCATATTGTGTTTTTCCAGATAATGGGGGTCTTTCTTCAGCCTCGGCAGTGTTTCATTGCGGGCGATGCTGGTCGTCAGATTCCAATAAGGATTAATGACCACATACTTTATCGTGTCACTGAAAACCGGCGTTTTATGATATTGTTTGCCGACGATAACAGGCATCTTCAAATCGAATTTTCCGGGTTTGCCGGCAAACGCATCGAAACCCGCGATATTGACGGCTACCAGGCGATCGATTGTTTTCCGTTTCAACCATCGATATCGTTCCATATTGATGATAATCTGTTTGATTCTAGCTGCAACCGGCACATTCATTGTGGCCAGCGTCTGGTTGCCGACCACACCGTCCGGGTTCAAATTGTGGCGCTTCTGAAATCGTTTGACGGCCTCTACCAGCATCGCATCAAATACGGCACTGTCCATATTTTCTGGTGTCAGCTCTTCCGTGACGGCCAGCCGTTTTCTTATAATGGTGACCCGTTGGTCCTCCATGTCCGGTTTCAAAGCATTTCCCTCGGGAATTGACGGCCACCCGCCTTTTGCGGCAAGCGCTCGATAGTCGGTCAGCTTTTTTTTCAATTTGCGGTATTGCAGAAAAGGCGGTGCCTGTTGATCCAGAAAGGCTTTCATGTCCGGTGGCTCGAAGGCTGTTTGCCTGAGAACGTCCCAATCCACCTCCACATCCCGGGCAGCGGCAAAGAGCTCGGGATCGACCTCGTGCGGCTCCATACGGCCCTCCCGCTGATCGGCCACGTAGCGCATCATGCCCAATGTCAGAAGGATATCCAGCCGCACCAGACCGCTAGTATCCTTGCTGTCCCAGTATTGGTGAATCTTGTCTACAAAATAACTGGCCGGATTGAGCCCGTGACTTTGTGCATCTTCCAGTACGGCGAGAATGTCGGCGGCACGCGGGCCGGGCTTGCTCCCCTCTATCCAGAAAGGCTGCAGCCCGTTGCCATGATATATCTCAGTGAGCCTTTTATCGATATCCGCGGCGATTTTGCCGTGAGCATTGATCTTCAAATAGGTGGCCGGCCCCATTTCCAGATGCTCGATGAACACGTTCTGATACGCATCTTTTGAAACTGCATAAC
>JBATKU010000561.1:0-1719 GCA_049669725.1 Desulfobacterales bacterium | reverse complement strand
GATTTGGCCTTTTAAAAAACGATATCACAGGTTCTGAACCCACGGTTAAGATTTTGGTAAATGTTCAGGGGGTATAGCTAGTAATTTACAGCGACCCACTGTAAATCAGGGGTTTGATCTTTGAAATAGGCATCAATGGCATTAACAAGAATAGGAAATACTGGCAAAGCTCTCATGCGGCAGGTTTGCTTTAAAGATAGAATGCGCTCTACCCAACGGTTGCCCTTGCCGCTCTGGGTTCCATTGCTGCGCTTGCGCCACAATACGGCAAACCTTAATGCTCGTTCGGAACGGTTATTGGTAGGATTGACACCATTTATCTCAAGAAAAACCCATAGGGACTCAAGTTCTTTGCCAATGGAACGTGCAAGCTGGCCGGCTTCGTCATCAGCACCTTCATGGAGCATTAAAAGTAAAAGGAGCCTTGAATAAAAATCGGTCCACTGTTTCTCATTCGGAGGCTTTTTGGACCAGTGGCAAAGCAGCTGCAATTCTTTTAAAATGCATTCGCCAAAATTTCTTATCGATTCATTTTTTCTTTCGGCCAGGCCTTTTGCTTTTCGGATCAGGTGTGCCAAACACGTTTGCCGTTTGTTGACCCAGTTGACATAAACTCCATAGTTATCGCTGATCAGGATTCCTTTCCAATCGTCAATTAGCTGTAAAAAAGCTTCTTTGGATCGATTGGGATGGATCATAAAAAAGGCAACGACATTATTTGTCATGGTCCATAGCCATTGCAGCTTGCCGGACTTAAACCAGGATGTTTCATCAACGCCATTAACTTTTGCTTTTCGGGCTTGCTCTCCAATTTCATTGTAAATGGGTTCAATGGCTTGGGATGTTCGATCGATAACCCGCTGGATACCGCCGGTTGAAATTGGAAAACCTAAAACTGACTGACAAAAATCTTGTACCGTTTCTCTGCTTGCGCCATGGGAACCGGACAATTCGGAAATTACCGCCGATAGCCTTGGACCATATCCGCTACTAAATTGAGCTGGGACCCTGGCTTTAATAGTTTTTCCACAACATTGGCATTTGCCTTGGTTCAGAATGTAATGAGTTACATCGACTTTGATTTCGGGCAATTCAATATGTTGATGTGTATAAAAGGGCTTTATGCTGTCAGGATCTAAAACCAATCGGCCGCAGGCGCAACCTTCGGGAATTATGTTTTCAATTTTGGTTGGTTCCAATATCTGTTGTTGATGCCCTTTGTGACCTTTCTGGGCTCCACGTTTGCGTTTGCTTTTTTTGGTTTTCTTCTTCGGTTTACTGTAAGGGCTATCGGAAGATGGCGGCTTGCTTGAATTTTGAGAATTCTTTTTGGACTCAACTTCAAGCTTTTCAGTACGTTTTTCAAGCAAATCCAGACGCTGCTGCATCTGCCCGATTACCTGTTCAAGATGGATGATGTAGGCCCTAACCGGTTCGGGTGTAGATAACCAGTCGAGCTGGGAAAATGGCCTTTTTGCTTCCATGCTGAAAGCATAACATACAAAAAATTAAAAATCTAGATTTATTTTCAATTATTTCAATCGGTTGCATTCAGCTCAAATTTGCAGTAATTTTAGACGGTTAGCTTTTGACCTTATGCCCTCTGAATACGTACGAATCCTTATCTCGTGTCTTTCGTCTATAATCTCCCGAATGCCTTCTTGAAATATCGAGGATATCAAAAGCATATAATATTAAGGAATTAATGTCAATCGACAC
>JBATKU010000560.1:0-4611 GCA_049669725.1 Desulfobacterales bacterium | reverse complement strand
GAGGTAATGCACTATTTTCAGTTTCCGAACCTTTTGCATTAATCTTGATTGGTGCTTTTCTTATAGTGTCTCATCCTGAGATCTCATTTCAATAACCCCACCCTATATCCCAAAAATAATTATCGCCAACCCGCCTAAGTTAGCGCTAAGGTTAAGTGAGACAGGGGCTTTTTGATGGTTTCACTTAGCTGGCTAAAAGACGGTTTGGTTTTTACATCTGCCAAGTTTTTCAAACATCAGGGTGCGTATGCCCGTGTTCCGGAACGACCCGGTATTTGTGATAAATGTGACAGTCGTTCGGGTCGGTTCCATGCGCACGGCCGATATCCGCGTTCATTGACCACCTTCAAGGACCATTTTCTTAAGACCATTAAGATCTGGAAGTACCGCTGGTTGTGTCTTTGCTGTGGCCGAACCATGAGCAACGGATCCGAGGATATTTTGGCGTATAAGCAAAACTGCACCCTGGTGATTGTAGCACTTTTGTGGGCCTATCTTGAAAGCGGAAAGGGCCTTCACAACTGCATTCCGGAAAAGCTTTACCAGGCCGCCTCACCCAAAACTCTATTTCGCTATTTTAAGCAGGCTAAAACCGTCTGCCGGCAAACCCAGCAAGCCATAAGGGAGGTACTCATTGAGATGACGGAACCCAGGCCATGGGACGATTGCTTTTTTCACGGTTTGTCACCGCCGGAAGGGTTCTTTAAATGGCATCGTGATGCCACCGAGACAGGAGCGTTATGGCGGACATTGACGATGCTGCGTATTGGATCAAAAAACCTTTCCAAAGCACCCTGTCTCCTCATGGCCCGGGCAAGAACCGCAGCACAACACAAGCACTTACGATTCCTGGTGTGATCTTATCAAAGATTTTGCGCCGGGGAAATAGGGATTTTTATCCTTTTTTCGGTCCCATTTTTTAATCCGCACATCCCACAAAACCCGTCATCGTCACGTCACACCCCTTTTGATAAGACCCAATATCGAGGAGGTGTGTCATGACAGAAAATGATCGTAGCGTTGAAAAGGCACTTTTACGATTTAAGATCATCAGTGCCTATCTGGCAGAAAATCCGCCCCGCGGTCAACGTCGCGTAATGCTCGAACATCTTTCAAACAAAACCTGGATGCTCGAAAATGGTCAAATCGTTGCCGTTAGACCCGACACGATCCGTTACTGGATACGGCTTTATCGAAACGGTGGGTTTGAGGCCTTAAAAGACAAACCCCGCTCGGACAAAGGATGCCGTGCCATACCCCAAGAATTTATCGAGACCGCCTGCAGCCTCAAACAGCAGGTGCCCGAACGCACCATTGATCGCATTATCGCCATCATGGAAAACCTGCAACTTTCGCCGCCCGGTCTTCTGCGCCGCTCGACATTGCATCGGGCGCTTCAGGCCAAAGGATTGTCCCAAAGAAAGTTAAAACCGCCTGAGAAAAGGGATCTGGATCGGTTTGCGGCCGACTATGCCAATGATTTGTGGCAGTCCGACATGCTCCAGGGTCCCTGGTTGCCGGATCCTGAAAAAAGTGACAAGATGCGCCGCACCTATCTTTATGCCTTTCTCGATGATGCCTCACGGCTTGTGCTCTATGGCCGTTTCTTTTTTAAAGGCGACCTGCCGGCTCTTGAGCTTGTCTTCAAAAGATCCTTGCAGCGTTATGGAAAACCGCTGCGCGTTTATTATGACAATGGGAAAGTATACCGCGCCAACCATATGCGTCTGATCTGCGCTGAGCTTAACATCCACAGGCCTATCCACACCAAACCCTACCGGCCCCAAGGCCATGGCAAAATCGAGGCCTTCAACCGGTTTTGTGTGACCAACTTCATTGCCGAAGTCAAGGCATCAACCATCCGAACCATCGATGAGCTTAACCAGGCATTCTTTGCCTTTATCGATGTCGAGTACAACCGCAGAAGACACAGTGAATTGGCGATGAGTCCCAAACAGCGCTGGTTAAAAGACGCATCTCGCATCACCTATTTGGACGAGGAAAAAATCCGGATGGCTTTCTTGTGGCGCGAACTTCGAACAGCCGATAAAACCGGCGTCATACGCCTGTTCAACAAAAAGTACAAAGTGGCACCAGATCTTGTAAAAAAACGGGCCGAAGTCCGCTATGATCCGGAACGCCTGGATCAGATCGAAATTTATATCAACGGAACTTTTGTGCAACGGGCCAAACCGCTGCGCATCACAGCTCATCGTGCGCCTAAACAGACGCTGCCGCAAACCGAACCGACAATACCATCGACGAAAACTGACTACCTGGGCTGGCTGACCCAACAGCATAAAAGGAAAAGAGACATCACTAAAGAAAATCCAAACTCCGATTCTTCAAAAGCGTTGACCGAATTTATAACCTTGTTGCGTGAACACATAGACCCCAAGGTCTTTGATCAAAAGTTGTGTACCGAATTTTTTAATACCTATGGTCCCTTTGATATCAAAAAGATCAAGCACATCCTTGATACTCTGCTTGGCGTACATCCCAATAATCTGCACACAGCTTTTTATCTTGAACATATTCAATATCACTTGATCGGAGATACCTTATGAATACCGAAACCCTCCACCTTAAATCCTATTTTGGCTTTGCTAAAATGCCCTTCACCAAATACATGTGGGCCAGCAAAATGTTCGAGGCTTCCTCGCAAAAAGAGTTCTTGCAGGGGCTCAACCTGTGGCTGGAAACCCGGGGCATCGCGCTTTTATGCGGACCGCCCGGCGTGGGCAAAAGCATTACCTTAAGACGCTTTAAATCCGATATCGATGAAAGACGCTACGATATCTTTTATCTTTTTAACATGCGCGTTACCCCCTTGGGCTTTTTACGAAGCATGGCACGATTAATGGGCGCGCCGGTCCTGTACCGTCAGGCCGACCTTTTTGACGCTCTCAACGCCCACCTCGGACAGTATGAAGAACGATCCGGCAAACATCCTGTCATCGTCTTTGACGATTGCGACGGCCTGTCCGACGAACTGCTCGAACTGTTACGACGCCTGGCCAACTTTGCCATGGACTCCGAAGACCGCTTCTCCTTTATTTTGTCCGGATCTCAAAGACTCGCCGCCACCATAAGAGAGCCTCATAACGAATCGTTGCGACAACGTATCGCATATGCCCATAATCTGGTCAGTTTTACCCTCGATGATGCCGGCAATTACATCCACTTCCACCTTAAAAGAGCTGAGGCACCGGCTGAATTGTTTGCCGACAATGCCGTTAAGGCCATCTTCCATAGGGCAGAAGGGCTTCCAAGAAGAATTAACCAAATCGCTATCCATGCGCTCATTCGGGCGGCTATCTTGCGAAAAGACAAAATCGATGAATCCTTCCTCAAACAGCAGGTCTTTACCAGCGCCCTTTTTGACCCTAATTTCGATGGCCAATAACCAAAATCTTTCAAAATGGAGTTAGCATGAAAACGAGCACCGAAGTCGAAATAGCATGGGAAATCTGGCATCTGATCTCAAGGCTTAACGACCTTATCTGGGATCTTTATGAAAATGAGTTCATGAATATTCTTGAAAAAAAAGAGCACATCAAATCGGATGTCAGCGACGTGGACTTTCCTTTTTGACGCTCTGAAATTTGAATATTTAAAACCGATGACTATCAGATGCAGCCAGATGAGAAATAAACCGGGATGGATTTATCGATTTGTTTGGATCTCAGATTACGCCCTCATCCAAACGACTTTACCGAAAAAATATCGCGGGATTATGCTGCTAATTTAGCGTGGGACGAGACACCGTGTTTATCCGTGTCCTAAACGAACTAAAACCAGCCCCCCTTATTTTTCCATTTAATCCTTATCCCAAATTTTATGAAAATTATGTAAGAGTGTGGACTATTTTCCACAGTTTTAGGGTAAAAAAATGCCCAATCTTAGATCAAAATTCATTCCAATAATATATATCTAATTGAATTTTATATATATTTATGATTTATGGTCAAAGCGGCATATTTTTTGCTATTGTCCAAATAAAAGGACATTTTTACTGTACAAACCAAAAAACATATGTTATAGATATTTCTACCCGAATGAAAAACCGGGTTGAAAACCGTGTCCGGCTAAAGAGATAAATAGCGCCGGTACACACAATAAAGGGATTAAGGGATTAATTCCCCCTATCCATAGCAACTAAATAACCTCCCAAAATGAAATCCGAAGGGGATCTTTGCCCTCCTTCGGATTTCGACGTTCTGGGGCCATTTGGTGTCCGGTTGATTTGTTGATTGGTTGTTTAGTTGATTAAGTAAAAGTATGGAAGACTATTGAGGTCTAATTTTTGCCAAAGCCAATAAGGTTGGGCCGTTTTCTTCTGGAAAACGGCCCAAAATTCCTTGTAATCCTGTAGATCCTGCCTGCCCAGTGAAATGCGGAGCCGATTTCACCGGGGTCTACTATTTTTTTCTAAAATAAGAATCCAATCCCAAATAAATATGTTCCTCGATGTTCTGCAATCCTCAATGGTAAATTTTCTTTCGGTCGAATACAGTTTTTCCGACATAGGCAAGCACTATCAGGATAAACAGGATTGCCAGCTCTCGGCCGCGAATTTCAGACCAGATATTCTTCAATCCACCCTCCGGC
>JBATKU010000559.1:0-21716 GCA_049669725.1 Desulfobacterales bacterium | reverse complement strand
TGATGGACTGCAGCGCCATCAGGCTATCTTCTTTCAGCAATCGGCTGCAGGTTTGAAAAAAAGTATCATAAAAATGATGGCCGACGGCCTCGATCATTTCGATGGAAACCAGCCGGTCAAATTCACCTCTGAGATCGCGGTAGTCTTTCTTTAGCAAAGTGATTCGATCTGTCAGACCCGCTTTCCGGAAACGGTTTTCAGCATAGCGGTGCTGTTCGTCGGAGATGGTGGTGGTGGTGACATGGGCACCGTAATTTTTAGCGGCATGCACGGCAAACCCGCCCCACCCGGTGCCGATTTCAACCACCCGGTCACCGGGTTTTAGCTGAAGATTTTTACAAAGCCGATCATATTTAGCGATGGACGCATCTTCCAGGGTGCTTTGCGCATGTTCGAATATGCCGCAGGAATAGGTCATGGTTGGATCTAAGAACAGCGAATAAAAGTCGTTGCCGAGATCATAATGGGCCAGGATATTTTTGCGACTGCCCATCTTGGTATTTTTTCTGGCAGAATGATACAGTTTGTAAAAGGGGGCCGCGAGGCGCGCCAGGCCCTTCTCCATATCTTCAAAGGCTTTCTGGTTAATGGCCAATATTCGCATAACCATGGTCAAATCATCTGCCGACCACAATCCTTCCATATACGCTTCAGCAGCACCGATGCTGCCGCCAAATAAAATGCGGCTATAAAATTGCGAATGATAAACACAAATATCGGCTTTTAACACTGCCGTGGGAGATTCTTCGCCGAAGGCGTAGCGATGATTATCTTCGATGATCGTAATCCGACCGTGCTGTAATTTATTGAGCAGCGATAAAACAGTCTTACGGGCAGTTTGATCCAACCTCCGTTCCTTAAGCTCGCCGAGAGCCGGCGCTTCAGAGGGAATAATCAATTCGGTCATTTTGGAATCCTTTCTGAAGACAGTTCTCTTTTTTTCGGATGGGTGAAAAATGGGGTTTTTTTCAGTAAAAGGCGCAAGGCCTGCCAGTAAATCAGGATGACCACTTTGCCGGTCATCACCGGATATCTGACTAAACACTTCGTCAGGGCCTGCCGGCTTAGCGGGTGTCTCTGGAGCGCTAAACTGGCATCAAACAATTTTTCGCCTTTTTCAAAATCGATCATGTGCACCCGAATGCTATCCCCGGGCATCTGGAAGCGCCAGTCATATTGAATATCGATGTCGATAAAAGGCGACACATGAAATGCTTTGGCAAGCCGATGGCGGCGCCAGTTCTCAATCGGATGTTCATTTTGTCCGGCACCTAAAACATAACAGTGACGCTCTCCCCAGGGTGTATTGTGAATCTCCACCACAATGGTTTCAACCTGTGAATCCGTAAGGTCGAAACAATAGTAGAAACTGGCCGGGTTAAAACAATGGCCAAAATACCTCAGATGGGTCAGCAGGCGAATCGGGCCCTGGGGTCGGTTTCCCAGGCGCTCTTCAACCAGGTCGCTTACCGCCCGATCCAGCGGAACCGCCGCGTCACCGAAATGATCGCGGCGGCGAAAACTGGCAATGTTCGGTTTCTCATAAGACCACAGCGGATGAATATCAAACAATCCCGGCAGTTCAGCCAGATCGAGAAACATAAAAAACAGGCGGTATTGAAAAATGTTCTGTCGAGGCCTGAATCGTCGATGCCGAATGGTCCCCTCATAAATGCAACTATGCATGGTTCGCTTCACTCAATGGGGGTAAACTGAAAATTTAATTAGTAAGTACTTCCAACATAAGCACAAAATAGCCAACGTCAGCACCTTTCTGCCTTTCCAGTTGATTTTCGAGAATACTAAAGCACGAAAACATGTTTGACTGGGTGTTATTGAAATACTTGCATGCCATAAATACAGGATGGGTAACAACAGTTAATAAATTCGCCTTTGAAGTTGTCTCAAAATTGTAGATCACGTTCAAGGGCAAGGCGTCCCGCGAATTGAAAGCGGAGCGTACACGATAGTACGTGAGCATTTCAATCCGTGGGACAACGCCGTCATTGGACGTGAGATGCATTTTTGAGACAACTTCTATAGGACTTTATTGAAATGCTTGCAAACCTCCACCGCGCTCCTGACGCCATCCTCATGGAAACCATAGCCCCAGTAAGCACCCGCAAAATGGGTACGGTTAATCCCGCTTATTTGAGCGTGACTTTGTCTGGCGGTCAGGCTTTCAGGATTGTAGGCCGGATGATGATATTCATACTTACCGTGGATCTTGTCCGGATCAATCGCTTTTGCCAGATTGAGCGAAACACAAAATTCCTCGGGTGCCCCGATGCTTTGTAAGATATTCATGTCGTAAGTGACGGCTACCCGCCCGGTGTCTTCTTTGGGGATGTGATAATTCCAGCTGGCCCAGGCCGCCTTTTTGCCGGGAAGCAACGATTCATCGCAGTGCAGCACGGCCTCATTTTCCTGGTAGGGGATGGCACCCAGTATCTTTTGTTCGGCATCAGACCGATCGTCCAGCATGCCCAATGCCTGATCGCTGTGGGCGGCAATCACGACCTGGTCAAATTTTTCCGACGGTTGGTTGATCATGCTAATTTCAACGCAATCCTCGTGCCGCCGGACAGAGGTCACCGGGCAGTTTAACCGAATTTTATCGGCATAGGATTTGGTGATCGGCTTGATATATGTTCGCGACCGTCCCTTGACGGTTAACCACTGAGGCTGATCTTTGATGTTTAGAAATCCATGATTTTTGAAAAATTGAGCAAAATAAAAAGCCGGAAATTCATTGAATTTCAGCGGATCAGCCGACCAGACGGCTTCACCCATCGGAATAATGAAATGTTCAATAAATGATCGGGAGTATCCCTTACCGTTTAAGTAATCAGACAGCGTTATGCTATAATCATCTGAATTGAGAAGGTCCTCGGAATCTCGCTTAAATCGCACCACATCCCACAGCATCCGGTAAAATGACGGCCGCAGCAGGTTGCGCCGCTGGATGAAAAGTGAATTAAGCGTGCTGGGACTGAATTCCAGACCGGTTTTCTCACATTGCACACTGAAGCTCATGACAGATTTTTGCCAGCCCACGTCCAGGCGCTTCATCAACTTTATAAAATTAGGATAGGTCCTTTCATTGAAAACGATAAATCCTGTATCCACCGCATACTGCTGACCATTAAGGGATACGTCCGCGGTATTCGTATGTCCCCCAACATAGTCATTGGCTTCAAAAACGACGACCTCGTGATCTTCGCTGAGCAAATAGGCCGATGTCATACCTGCAATCCCGCTACCGATGATGGCGATTCGCATTTCGTGACCTCCAATAGTTTTTCCAAATGCCTGTCAAATTAGATTGGGGTTGATGATTCAACACTGATAAGGTTTTTGTAGATCATATGCTCCGGAACGGGTCGCAAATCAGATACGATGCCCAGACGGGACATCAAAACCAGCAGATAGTAAGTAATGTCAATTTCCCACCAGAAAAATCCCTGACGGGCGGACACGGCATAGTGATGGTGATTGTTGTGCCAGCCTTCACCCAGGGTAATCAGTGCCAGCAGGGCATTGTTGCGACTGCTGTCCGGTGTATCATATCTTCGGCTGCCGTACATATGATCCAGCGAGTTGATCGTCACCGTGGCATGCAGCAGCACCGTAGTGGAAATAAAAAACCCCCAGACAAGCATCTGCAGTCCGTTGGTTCCCAGATGCGGTGCAAATCGTTCGAGTAATGCACCCAAAATGTATAGCGCCAGGGCCAGCAAAACGGGTATCACCGTGTCAAATCGGTTCAGCCAGCGAAGTTCCGGATATTTCGCCCACTCGGCAACATATTTATAGTTAGTGGGGAAATTGGCCTTTGAGGTCAGCCAGCCGATATGACTCCACCAGAATCCATGGCGACTGGGAGAGTGAACATCCTGCTCCTGGTCCGTATAGCGGTGATGATGGCGATGATGGGCCGCCCACCACAGCGGACCCCTCTGAACCGAGGCATTGCCCAGGGCTCCGAAAATAAACTGCCAGAACCGATTGGTTTTGAAGGCTTTATGGGAAAAATAGCGGTGGTAATAGCCGGTAATGGCAAACATGCGGACACAATAAAGCAGTGTGCACACGCCGATGGCCGTCCAGCTCCAGCCGACCCAGAAAACCCCCAGGCACATTAAGTGGAGAAACAAAAGGGGCACAATGCGCAGCCAATCCACTTTCTTTTGATCTGCTGCCGGGACGGATTCGATATCCGCTTCTGAATCAAACCAGCGAAGAATCGATGTCATTAAGTGTCCGGCGGAACTGTGTGTCTTTTTCTCCCGACTCATTTTTAATCACGCCCTAAATCTCACTAAGCCCCTGTCTGACCGCAGCGACAGACATGAATTAAACTCAACCTGTTGATATTAGGTGCCGTTCCTGTTTGGTGGTTGCCTGCTGCCAGTCCCAGCGGTCAGGGTCACTATAATCTTTGCATAATAAAATTTCAACCGACAATTAATTAGCCATATTTGAACTATTATGTTGAAACCAATTCTTGAATGCTTTATTTTGATTGCATTCAACCACCAACACCCTAAAGGCTTTAAAATGATGAAAAATGCATCGAAGAAGAATAGCAACCCACAGAGGCTGTTTGCCGATGAGTTGGCGATTACCGTCCTAAACTCCCTGTCTGCGAATATTGCCATTTTAGATGAAACGGGCGTTATTCTCGAAACCAATCGAGCCTGGCGCAATTTTTCCGTAAAAGCCGGAATGCCGGAAGGTCATGATGACAGGGGAACCAATTATCTGGAAATCTGTGAGGCGACCATTGGAGACGATGCCAGCGACGCTTATAAAGTTGCCGAAGGAATTCGGGCGGTTATTGGCGGTGATTTGGATGAATTTCTGCACGATTATCCCTGCCATTCAGAGGATGGCCCTCACTGGTACTATATGCGGGCAATACGCATGGCCGGATCCGGACCCATACGAGTGGTTACCAGCCATGAGGAAATTACGGCTTTGAAACTGACCGAAGAGGCCCTGCGAAAAAGCCAGGAAGAGTTGATCGAACAAAAGCAGAGCCTCGAAGAAACCAATATCGCCATGAAAGTACTGCTCAAACAACGCGAAGAAGATAAACTCGATCTGGAGAAAAAAGTACTCAATAATGTCAAGGATCTTATATTACCCTACGTTGACAAGTTGAAGAACACCCGCTTAAAGGCTAAGGACAGGACGCTGGTAGAAATCATTGATACCCATTTGCAGGATATTATTTCTCCCCTGCTGCAGCGATTTTCCAATGCGAAAATCCTGCTGACACCCCAGGAGATGCAGATTGCCGCCCTGGTCAAAGACGGCAAAACCAGTAAAGAAATCGCCGATGTGTTAAATGTCTCCGAAAGCACGGTCAATTTTCATCGCAAGAATCTGCGGGTTAAGTTCGGCCTGACCAACAAGCGCACCAACCTGCGGTCTTACCTGCTGTCAATCTCCCTATAGAAACTATCTCAAAAATGCATATTACGTCCACTGGCTGCGTTGTGATTCGGTTTAAAATGCTCACGTACTGAAGTGTACGCTCCGCTTTTATACCAAATCAACGCCTTACCATTGAACGTAATCTACTATTTTTGCGATAGTTTCTAGTAGTTTTTACCTATCAATAGACAGCGATTCCTCTCCCATTGCAGTATTTTTAATTTGCCCTAACTTATAGATGGGTCTTGAAAAAGGTCTATTTCCATTAACTCATTTGCACAGATCCGGCTGGCCGGCATCGTGGTGGCAGCAAGTGGAGTTGAATATTACAGTTGAATGTTAAAAGGAGCTAACAGTGGATTCGAGACGAATAGATTCTGATAGTATAGTCGATATGGTATTTCATTTGAAGTGGAAAAGCGCCGAAGTTATGCATACCGACGCATACCAGGCCAGCCGGATCAATGTGTGGCGCGATTACTTCCCGTCATTTTTGCTGGAAAATATCAGAGGTAAGCAGGCCGGAGAGAATTTTGAAATCGGCATTAATTCGGGTGAACTGATGCCGCAATCAAATGGACAGGGCTCGTTTAAGATTAGAAGCAGCCAATTTGACATTACAAGGGCCAAAGCTCCCATGGGACCTGCAGCACTGGGACGATTTTATCCCCGGGGCATCCTAAAGGATGTTGCCGGGGTTTACAGTGCCAATGTGCAGCCGTTCAGATGCGTCAAACTGAATAACGGGCACATGACAGTAGACCTGAATCATCCGCTGGCTGGCAGAGACCTCGTTCTGTCCGGAGTTGTCGGCAAAGTTGACAGCAAGGAAACCGAGCGGGGCGGCAGTAGCGTAGATTGGATGGCAGTTTTAACGGACGGTCCCGGAATGCAGGGGAGATGGAAAAATCAGCAGACTGACTTTTTCTCTGCGGAGGGACTTAGCCGTGACGACGAGACGCCCGATTCCCATTTCTATATGGAACCACGTTATGTGCAGCATATTGACGATACCGCAATAGAAATGGTTAGAAATACATATGGACGGTTTCTGGGAGATGGAATGGATGTGCTGGACCTGATGAGCAGCTGGAAGTCACATCTTCCGCACAAACTTAATCTAAGACGAGTTGTGGGATTAGGTCTGAACGATCGTGAACTCAATAAAAATAATCGGCTGAGTGAAACCGTGGTCCAGGATCTAAATCTGGATCCACAGCTGCCGTTTGATTCCGATAGTTTTGATGCAGTTGTTTGTACCGTGTCTGTTGAGTACCTATCAAATCCAATGGCAGTATATGAAGAAGTCGCCAGAGTGCTGCGCAGTGGCGGTTACTTCATTACGACTTTTTCTAACCGCTGGTTTCCCACCAAAGCCATCAGGATTTGGAAAGAATTGCACGAGTTCGAGCGCATGGGCATGATTACCGAATATTTTTTGCGCTCCGGCAAGTTTAAAAACCTGCAGACCTATTCAATGAGAGGACTGCCGCGCCCCCGCGATGATAAATACTTTCCCGATCTAATGTATTCTGATCCGGTGTATGCGGTCTGGGGGCAAAAGCGTTAGCCCGATGGATTAAAATGGATCAATTGGGTAGTTAATTGGCTAAATTAAAGCGCCAGCCAACTACTTTACTGCAGCCAGGGAATGTTGTATGTTCATGCAAATGACAGATCACCCCAATCATTGGAGCTTAATAATGGCATATAAAGCGCTGGGAATATTATTTTTTATGACAATTTCTATCCTGGGCTGCACCGGTGTTCCGAAGGGCCTGGAACCGGTCTCTGGCTTTGATGGCAACCGGTACATGGGAAAATGGTATGAAATTGCGAGGCTCGATCATTCCTTCGAAAGAAATCTTAGCAATGTGAGTGCAATTTACACGGCGCAAGAAGACGGTATGATATTGGTCGAAAACCGAGGCTTTAACGATAAGACAGGGGAGTGGAAACAAATAGAGGGCAAAGCACGCTTTATTCAAGATGGTACCGTTGGCAGTTTGAAGGTATCATTTTTTGGTCCCTTTTACGGAGGCTACCATGTCATTGACCTTGACCGGGAGAATTACAGCTATGCGATGGTCTCCGGTCCGAGCCGTTCCTATCTTTGGATTTTGTCGAGAACCACGGATCTGGATGAAGCGATTTATTCAAGACTGGTAAACAGAGCCACCGAATTGGGCTTCGATACCACAGAGCTCATACGGGTCAATCACGACCGGACTGCAAAGATTCTTTTACCGGAGGGAGAGAAAAAAATGTCTTCAAAAGCAGCTAACATGTTTGCCCCATGCCCGGATTCGCCAAACTGTGTATCTTCGCTGGCCGAGGACAAAAAGCATTTTATTGCTCCAATCCCCTATAGCGGAGAAAACGCCGTGGCCCAGCATAAACTGCTGGAAGTCCTGAATTCATTTAAAAATGCCCGCGTGGTAAGGATCGAGGGGATTTATATCCATGCTGAATTTGTTTCTTCAATCTTTCGGTTTGTGGATGACGTAGAATTTTTTTTTGATGACGCTATAAAAGTGATCCAAGTAAAATCTGCTTCACGAACAGGCTATTCCGATTTGGGGGTCAACCGTCGAAGGGTTGAAAAAATACGAAAGAAATTCGAAGAAGGCGTAATGGGCTGATGTTCAGTCAGCTTTAAAATGTATAGCCTAAACCCAGGGCGGTAATAAAATTAGAGGATTCATAAAAGTCAATATTGGATTTCGATTTAAAAAATGCATTAAACCAGTCAATTCTGAAATTTTGAAATCCAAATGGCTTCTTATAACCCAGGATGGCAAATAGACCAGGCGCGAATTCACGACGCTTCTTATCGAACACCGGGTGCCTGCTGTCGTACCATTCGCCTTTGGCTGAAACATTAACGCTTGCCTGCAGCTGAGGGCCGAAATACATAAATGATAATTCCGGTCTAAGCGAATGAAAGCTGTTGGCGTCCCCCTCGGCATCACCGCGCGTGTACCTTAAAATAGGCATTAACTGCATACGGCGGCCGACTGGAAATGAATACTGGGTGGTCAGGCGATGAAAATAGGCATCGCGATCGAGATCATTCAAATCGCCCGGTGTCAAAAAACTGTTGGGCTGTGATGACAGAAAGTCGCCGCTTTTCTCATTGTCGATGTTTTGTCGAACCCAGCCGTATTTTACAGTAAGCCCGGACCCCATGATGGTCTCAGCCGCCAGTTTAAATCCATATGAGTTGATGTCAGTGCGCTTACGATTCTGACCGACGACAAATGGGTCTTTCCATGTTTCCTGTTCAATCGGGGTCAGGGGAATAACAGAGGCCCGCAGGCCGGTTCCGTTCGATAAAATGTGCCGGGCGCCGGCTTCTATCAAAAATTGGCCCTGGGCTAAATTTTCCGGCAGGACACCCATAAAAAGCTGAGTGCGTATGTCGGCAAATGTATAGCGGATCAGTCCCAGGGGCAGCGGCCTGAATTTGTTGACCCGTTCGCCGGAAGTGTCCAGGGAATCAGTTTTCTTATTGTCGCTGTCCGTGTTGAGCTGTGAGTTGGTGCTGATATAAGCGCCTAGGATCTCTATATAGCCGGAAAAACCGGATTCAGTTGGCATGGGTTCCTGGGCAACAGTCAATCCCGCCGTCAGGCAGACACAAATTATAGACAGGATAATCCGGTAAATGGCCATTTTACTCAGTTGGGTTTAGTTGGTTGTATTGGATTCGTCACTTTGACTTTTTTGACGCATTTCTTCCCGGCGCATGGGCATGGAATCGATCAGGTTAAAAACTTCCTCTAATTTCACCTGCGAATCTTGCCTGAGTTTAATACCGCCGTCTTTGCCGACCAGAATACAGATGAATTGTCCGGGAGGTGCCGCAAACTTGGTTCGGATGGCGGCGGCTGTCCGTGTATCAATCTGAATATTTTCCTGATAGGACGGGCCGGTTTCAAATATTTTAAAGACGACCAGGTCCCGCTCTGAAATTTCATCCGGTTGAGTTGAAATTTCGCTTTGCAGGGCCTGAAAAAACGAATCGCCCTCCTCCGGGGCAAAAATAAAAAGCAGGCGGTTTTTCCATTGGAATTGATTTAGATCCATGGATAGCGCCTTCTGGCCGCCAAATATAGAGCATGCGAGTACGGTCGTCAATACAACCATCATCGGTTTTGGCATTGTGTGTCACCTCATCCCGGGGCCACATTTAAGTTGAAGAATAAGCATAAGCTAAATAATTTCTAAAATAAAGGTTAAATTATGCCGCAGGTTACATTAGGGCTTTCCATGCACAGACCAGAAATGACGCCTATTATTTCTGATCACATGCGCCGGCATGAGGCTATTTTTTTGGAAGAGCCGCCAGATGTCGGTTTTGAACCGATGCTGGCCGGGGGCCTTGCTGTGGATGATTATTTGATGCAACTGGATGTGGCGTACCCCACCTTCAGCAAAAATATGTGTAATCTGCTGCAGGAGCTCAAGGGGCAGGGTAAACTAATATTTCAGGTGGAACCTTTTTTGAAAATACTCCTGGGTCTTCACGAGTTTTTTGCGGAAGGCCACCACCCGGGAGAATTGCAAGAAATGAACGTACAGCGATTTAATCCAGAAAGTGATTTAGCCCCCATGCCCTTCGAAGAACGCATCTGCCTGAAGGCCCTCGAGATGAAAAAAAACAATCTTGTCTGGCGTCCGCATGTCGGGTGTTTTGTGTGGGACCCGGATGAAATCATCAAACCCGACTCCCCTTTTCCAGGCAGAATCTATTTCATTTTGAGTTTGAGAAGATTTATCGAAATTTTTGAAACCGTTGATCGGATTGCTGAAAAACTGGTGTGGCTTCCAACCTGGCATCAGGCGCAGCTTATCTATCGACAGCTGGTTGGAACTGATGCGGTAATGGATCAAAGGCAGCCAAGAGGTCATAGAGTTTCATCCGTTAAAGAACTTCTGCACATCTATGGTCTGATAATTGATGCCCTCAAGGAAATAGACCATCAAATGATCTCAGGAGAATAACGCCTATGAAAGCAACGAAAAATTCAGACAACGCTTTGGAAATACTGTGCCGCTCAGCAATTGAACAAAACCTGGGAGATCTTTCAGAACTGCCCAATGAATTGGTGGATTGTGTGCTTAGGGTCTATGGTGAGTTTATGACGTGCTATCTGAATGTTTTACGTCAAAAGAAAGACAGGTCTGCGGATTGGATCCCAGCAACCGTCAGCGTTGACTCCGAGTTAACAGATCAGATGAGGCATTTTTTTTCCGACTATCAACACATTACACGAAAATTTTATAAACTGAACCAGGATATAAACCGTCTGAAGGCAATAAAAAAAGACCGTCATATCAAACTGTATCAGTTTACAATCGATGAAATTTTACAGCAGTGCGAACCACAGAACACATCGGGAGGCCAGGATGAACAAACCGTTTAACGAGGTCATTATCGTGGGCGCCGGCCTGACGGGGTTAGCATGCTCTCGCCGCCTGGCGGCAGCCGGCGTCCCATTCCTCATCCTGGAAGCCGACCGGCGTATTGGTGGACGCCTCAAAACCGATCAAATTGACGGATTTTTATTGGACCACGGGTTTCAGGTCTTGCAAACCGCCTACCCGGAGGCCCGGCGCAATTTAGACTATGACCGGCTCGAACTCAAACCTTTTGCTCCGGGGGCGATTATCCGAACGAAAGATAAATTTTATACGGTCGCCGATCCCAGGCATCGCCCCCAGAACCTGTGGAGCACCGCAACGGCCCCTATCGGAACGATTGGTGATCGACTGCGAATGATCAAACTGGCATCTAAGGTAGGCCGTGCCAAAGTCTCCGCACTATTTGAGCGCCCGGATACGTTTACCATTGACTTTCTGAGGACCGAGGGTTTTTCCGAAAAGATAATTGAAAAATTCTTTATACCCTTTTTTAGAGGCATTAGTCTGGATCCTAAGATTGAGGTGTCCAGCCGCGTGTTTCAATATATTTTCCGTATTTTTGCCGCCGGCGATGTCGCCCTGCCTGCCGCGGGCATGGGCGCCATCCCGGCCCAGTTGGCCGAAAATCTACCGGACGGCAGTATCCGCACCGGCGCCAGGGTCGGGTCCATCCATCATAATAAAGTTGTATTGACTTCCGACGAAACAATTAGCGGGCAGACGGTTGTAGTGGCCACCGAGGGACCGGAAACGGCTAAACTATTGGGGAAGCCATTGACCATCGATTCACTCGGGGAATTGTGCCTTTATTACGCGGCTGAGGCACCCCCAGTAGAGGAGCCCTATCTCATACTGAATGGCGACGGCACCGGCTGGATCAATAACCTGACCATCCCCAGCCAGGTGGCGCCTTCCTATGCGCCGCCGGGGCAGACGCTGATATCGGTGGTCGTTATCGGAAACCCATCTGCAGACGATGTCAGCGTTGAATCAGCCGTGCGCGGACAGCTGACCGCCTGGTTTGGCTCACAGGTCAGAGCTTGGCGTCATCTGAAAACTTACCGCATCACCCATGCCCTTCCGGCTCAGCCGCCGCCGATGCCGGATCCCACCGTGCCCGTATTGTCGCATAAGCCAGGCATCTTTATCAGTGGCGAATACGGCAGTGTACCGGGCATTCAGTGGGCAATCCTTTCCGGTCGACATGCTGCCGAAGCCGTGATGAAGCATCTCGGCATGGATGGTTGATAACCGGGACGGCAATCAGATGGTGCAAGGAGGGTGGATCGCATGGTCACGCCGGCAAGATATCCGGCGGCGGATTAACAAGTCCATCAACCCAATGGCGCGGAAAACTTTCAATTCCACAGGATGCTCCCAAAAAAGCGCCGAGCACTGCACCGCGCGCGACATTGTCTCCACCAAGATTCGTGTTCACGATCAGGGCTTTTTGCGGTTCGTCGTCGTATTTAAGGGCCAGATATACAACCGCCGGTACCGAATCTTCGACATAACATGCCGTACTCAACCGCGGGCCGATGACCCCATCGTCCGGATCATCAAGCCATTTCTTGAAAGGATGTCCCAGCAGGGGATTGCGCTGGGCTTCGATTTCTTCAATAATGGCCGTTTTGAGGTTGATTCCATTGAATATTTTAAGCAAAATTTCAATCACCAATGATCCCGCGACCTTCATTTTATGACCGGGATGGGTCAGCGCCAGGTGAGCCAGAGCAGCCTCCCGGGCGTTATCGGGTTGGTTGCAATAATACGCAACAACGGGAATTATGCCGACCAGGCCGCCGATATGTTTTTCGGCGACACCGCATTTACGCGCCGGAATACCCCTGGCATAGTTTGCAAAGAAATTACGATGGCACTCCTCGATATAAGTATCCCGATGGTTGCCGGGTGTCGTCATGAATGCAATGTATTTATTCAGATAATCATCCGCATCGTATGTGCCGCTATCGTTGAGAGATTCAACAAGCAAATGACAGAGCTTGACATTCAGGGTGTTCTCTCCCGCCCTTAAAAACTGGTGGTAGTGAATGCCTTTCTGGCCCCAGTACGGGGCTTGATCATGGAGAATTTCGCCTTTAGCGTTGGGTGCGCTATAGCTCGAGCGCCAGAGAATGCTGTCCGGGTGAGGATTGCGCGGTGCCATATAATCAGTCACCCGGCCATAGTCTCTATTCAAGGCCTGGCGGTTGTAATACCAGTGAACCGGCATCGCCAGTGCATCGCCGATAAAAAGGCCATAGAGGGTATCGCGGGGTCTAGCGTCAATGGGATTTGTCATTGTCAACCTGCCTCTTTAGTTTAAATTAGATTAAGCGGACGGGTAACCAACCCAATTCGGATGGATCTGATTTTTGAAAAGCAGTATAAAATCCGATTTAGCATCGGGCCCATAATGCCTGCAGCCTGTGGAAAGGATCAATTCTACCGTATTATGATAAAGATATGTTCGGCCGGCGTTCCTGGCAAGTCCTATGTATTAATGCAACCCTGTTATCTGGAAAGAACATGCGGCATTTGATTTGGTAAAAGCGCCTTCCAGCCACGATCGATGCTCATTCGCAGCTTGAGCCGCTCCCACGGGTGTCTTTTTTTAGAAACTTGGACTTACCGGGGATAAGCGCATAATACAATTTTGCGGATATGGCTGATTTACTTAATAACAGTTTTCTACCCCTATTTTCCCTCTAAAGATTGTATATTGCATTTTTACAGATGTGTATAATATTAAAAGGTAATTAAAACTTCTAAGCATTGGAGAAAATCATGAGAGTCAATTTAAAATGTTTTGCCAAGCTGGTAGATCCTGGTACGTGCGATTTCAAGGAAAGTACGTCATACGAGCTGGACGAGGGACAAACCGTCAAGCACCTGCTT
Organism: Desulfobacterales bacterium; assembly: GCA_049669725.1. GTDB lineage: Bacteria > Desulfobacterota > Desulfobacteria > Desulfobacterales > JAFDCJ01 > JAFDCJ01. The sequence continues at coordinate 7,949 of JBATKU010000559.1, read as the reverse complement.
GAGCAAGCAGAAATCAATAGAGAAGACGTTAAGATCGCTTTTGTAAACAGTCGGGTTGTGGATTTAGAAACGGTTCTTTCTGAGGGCGATCGGGTCGGGCTGGCACCGGCCGTTGGAGGGATGTAGCTCTCCTTAGTAATCTACCAAACACTTAACCGCACACTAACTGAAAGGAGAAACCCGATGGACGTTAAAGATTATTGCAAAGGAATGGAAACGGAGATGACAGCATGGAAGGCCAAGCTTTACGATGTCATGCGCAAGGTTGACGCACTGGGTTCGGCCGAAAAAGAGAAGATATTACCCAATGTCGAAGACCTACACATGTTTTTGGAAGAAATGACGGACAAAATCGAAAAGTTGAAAACCGAATGCCCATCTGATTGGAGCCCGGACAAAAAGGAAATCGAAGAAGGCGGTGTTGATATGCGCAGTAAATATGAAGAAACTATGGAGTATATCGGTAAGGCCTCACCGGTTTCAATCGCTGGCTGATAGACGGCAATTTAACCGGCGCCAGTTATTAAGCAAGGTGGTAAGGTTAGATGGCATGCGGTTAACGGACGCTGTCCTGGAAAAATTCAAACCAAATAAACCGCGGATCCTGTATCCGCGGTTTATTTTTGAAAAGATAGCTTGAATAAGAGTCTATGACCCCTCAATACGTTAAATCCCACGGGGGCTGAGTAACGAATTAAGCTCACCACGAAATTGATTAATCTCCTTTATGTATCTCGCATTAACTTCTTCAATGATTTGAATAAGCTCTCCAACAATCCGACCCCCTATAAATAAAGCCGTATTGCGGCCCACATATCTTCGCAGTTTGCGTAATTCATCGATGAGCGGGTGGTGATCTAATAGATGGGTAATGCTGATCGCCAGGACTCGGGCATTGTTTTGCTGAACACCCAGTGCAATTTCCTCGGCGGGTAAATTGGGGCCATAGTAGATTGGGCGCCAACCACTTTCCGCAGCCGTCAACGCGACTGTCAGGGCCCCGATATCATGCCACTGCCCCACCGTGGTGGCAATGAGAATTTTGGGGGCCGAATTTGATATTTCGGTTGCCCGCAGCATATTCAACAAAAAATTGCGTGTCACCGAAGTGGCCATATGCTCATTGATAATTTTCAATGATCCCTTACGCCATCGATTGCCAATCTCTTCGAACAACGGAGCAATGATGTCACATAACAAAGCGGGTCGGGTCAAATCGATGGCGGCCCGGTCGTAGGAACGTTCCAAACTGTCAGATTCCAGATCCATGACGGCTGATAAGCAGCTTTTAAGATGCTTATCAACAGTCATCGGTTGAGTTTGCTTCGCGCGGTTTGCTGGCGTACTAGTCGCAACCATCCGTTCCTGTTGAGCAAGACTCAATAGCTCGTTGGGGTTCAATGGGGCAACCTGAGATATGTTATGGCCTGCATCCGTAATTTTTTTAAGAAGCTGTAACCGCTGGACGTCGTCTTCGGAATACAGGCGACGATTTTTCGGCGAGCGATTCGGCACTACCGCCTGGTACCGCTTCTCCCAGGCTCTGATAACATGGGGCGTCAAGTTGGTCCGCTGGGCTACATACCTAATGGGATAAATATGCATTTTTTCCATGCCTCATAATAGTCTGTCGCTCCCAATCTGTCAAGTTTTTGTTTAAATAATGTTACACGTTGACAAAGCCATACAACATACAAAAAAAATAGATAAAATGCAGATAGTTACTAAAATTTATCAGCTGATGCGTTGACATTTGTATAATTGTTGTTTAAATTATAAACCTGTAAACCTTCAAATGTTCCCCAAGGAGTTTCGCAATGCAAAATCAACTTTGACCAGTTTTGCTCGATCGTCTCCGACAATGGCCTGAATATGAGCAAAGCCGGGATGAAAGGTCATCAGAAATAGACCGCTGGAAAGGATTCAAGGAATTTGCGGTGGCCATCGGGCATTTGCGGAAGCGTGGTTATGACATCATGGCAATAATCGTCGGCGAGGGTGACCCCGACAGCCGGTCGGAGTTGGAGGCATTTATAGCCGCAAAGGGACTGCCGGAGGATCGAGAAATGTATGCGCGCAGCCTGGCCGATGGGATGGCATCCATTCTCCATAACTATTTGATAACTAAAATTATATTAAATTATCTGGAGGTTTAAGCTGTGCTCGAAAATGGTGAAACGAAAAGCGATGCGATTCGGCCGGTTTTTAACGGGTTCAATGCATTTGGTTTTCAAATCGGCACGACCATCGCTGACTCGCCTCTGCCACATGGGATGGCGAAAGGATTGACATGACGACCAACGCCAAGAAATTGAAATTGCTGGTCACCGGGGCTTCCGGGTTTATCGGTTATGAGGTCTCCCGTCAGCTTTCGCGCAATGGCTATCGACCCCGGCTGATGATCCGTCAACCGGGCGATGATTGCGAGATCTGTCGGTTCGATGCGGATATAAGCCTGGCTGACCTGAGACATCCCGACTGCCTGCGGCAAGCCGTCAAGGGTGTCGACGGCATCATTCACCTCGGGGCAAGGGCCACTTTCGAATCATACAACATCTTGAAGCCATCCATCCTGGATGGGTCGATCGCCTTGATGGAGGCCGGCATCGAGGCCGGGGTTCGCCGGTTTGTATACAGTTCAAGCCTGCTGGTATACAGCGGCCAGGCATCCCTAGTCACTGCCGATACCCAGGTCAATCCAGTGCTCGATTATGGCCGCATCAAGGTGGACACAGAAAAGCAGTTGTCGGCGATGGCCGCATCGGCGGGCGTGGCTTTCACGGCCCTGCGGTTGCCGCATGTATACGGCGTTCGAGATCTTTATTTTCGCCAACTGCAAGCCGGTCGTCTCATTCTGCCGGGGCTTGGCAAAAACATCTATACGCACCTTCACATCGCCGATGCGGCCGCGGCCATTATCGCCTGTGCGGAGCAATCCTATTCCGGCATCCTGCCCGTCGGCGATCGCCTGCCATCCACATGGGCCACATTCCTGGACATCGTCAGGCAGCACTACCCGAATGCCCGCGTGCTCATGTTTCCCCAATGGCTGGCCTTTTTGGCCACGGCCCTGCTGACGCCGTTTCGACGCATTCGCCCCAACCCGGGTTTGGAAACACCGGGTGCCGTGCGCAGCTATAATTTCAATCTCGCCGTCGATCCCGACCTGCTGTGGCAGGATCTCGGCTTGGCACCCCGGTATGAGACCATCTACGATGGTATCCCCGCGGCGGTTGCCTCAACACGTGAGACAGACATCTTGACCTCCCAGTTGAGATGAGAAAATGGGGTAACCGCCGCTCACTGCAACTGTTTTAATCTCAATCAAATTAGGAATGAGGGAAGTATTAAAAAATCCTAAATTTCTCCGGATGATAAAAAATGAGCCTTAATTGCATGTAATAAAATGATATCGTAGTCTGCCTCCATAGTTAGGGCACTATCTTTCAAACAATTATCCAAAGGAGGTAAATTATGAAAATCTCAAAAGCCGCAGAAATTTGTCTGACGTATCACAGCAACCATTCCAAAAAAAAATACCTTTAGAATTACTTTGAAACCGGAACACCATTTTTCTTCATCAGCTCAGCCACTTCTTTTAGCTGGTCAGCGGTGCAGTCGTCAACTTAGAAATGGAAAGTAATTTTTTGGCCGCCATACGGGAAATGTGGAACCTCCTATAACTTTCGCGATCAAAGCTCACGGCAGACGCTTTCACCAGCATCCAGCGCTTGATAAGGCCAATCAATGACCGGCAGAGGATCCAACAGCATGATTTTTTCGGGTTTTCTAATTGCGTTCCAGACAAACCCCACGTAGGAAAAAGATTTAGATGGGCGTCCGAGCGAGAAGTGCAGATGTGGGATAATTTGGGCTTTTGAGCGGCTGGTATCGGCCAGGGTCGCAATGATATCCCCCGCCTTCACCATCATACCGACCTTAAGGCCGGCGTGCGGTTTCGTGTGAGCATAAAACGATATGAACCTGCCTGGGTTGCTCCCAATTCTCTCATGCTCAATAATAATCGCCTGCCCAAGATAATCTTTAAACATTGCCTTGATCATACCGCTTTGCATCACCGGGATTCGGGTTTTTTCATCAATGCGGCATATCTTTCGGGAACGGTCTTTGTAAAGGCATAGATCGACGCCTTCATGGGGATAATCCCGCAGGCCATGATCTCCCCACCACTTATCCGGGGAATTGAACAGCATACCGTTACAAAAGATCCAATTTTCGAATCCGCTTTGATCCAATGCGTTTTCTTCTATGAGCATTTCGGTGAAACGGCTTTTTTTTATAGACATGCTTTTTGTGGGGTCTGAATTTGAAATATTCTTCGAGTTCATGACCATTTCCAATGCATTGGGTTCTCTGAAAAAGCGTTTTTTGACATCTGTATACCGTATTGGGTTAGGGAACGTCCAGAAGCTTATAAGAAAATTATAACTTCCCTAATTCATTTTATTTAATTTCAATTCAATCTTATCACCCTATGGGTGCAAAAAATCCCATCAGGCTTTGATGGGATTTTTGTTTCGCCCGCTCTATTCTATGATATCTGCAACTGCTCTTGCGCAATTGGCCACAACTTCATCCGGACCGTCGATTTTGAGAGTCCTGGTTTCAAAGTCCACTTCGGCTAATTTGCAGCCTTCTGATTCAACAGCTTGTTTAAGCATATTAATGATAACAACTTCCTCAGTTGGATATTTCATTATAGCACCCCCCTCCCTTGGATTCCCTCTATCAATATATTAACGATTCATCTCGCTTTCCAGCAGCCCTTCCACCTGCATATGACGCGAACGCCAAATATTATTGTCGTTGGCGAAATTCTCAAGGTTCACGTTTGTCAGATGAGTAACCATTTTCATGTCTTCCGCAGCTTCATCTTCCTGCCCCATCTTTGTTAACAACGTTGCGCGACTGTAATAAGCGGCACCATATTCCGGATCAATATCAAGTGCCCTGGTAAAGTCTGCAAGCGCTTCATCGTTATCTCCCGACATTTCCCGGGCAAGACCTCTGAGGTGATATGCTTTGGGGTGGTTAGAATCGAGTTCAATTGCCTGGTTAAAATCACTGATGGCGTTCTGGCTATTTCCCATTTTAAGATAAACCGATCCGCGTGCCAGCCAGGCCAACCTGTACTTGGGCTCCACTTTGAGGACTTCATCCAGCAAATCGATACTTACCCCTAGTTTGTCCTTCATAAGATTGGACATCGCTTTTGCAAAAAGTTCGTTTTTTCTACTATTTTTTTCCATGATTACCTCCATAGCTTGCGCATAATAGTTGAGAGAGAAAATCTCATATGAGTTAGTTATTTTAGACAAATTTAAGACATATAATTAATTTGTCAATGTTTTGTATAAATAAATGAAGGAAACAAGAACGATCAAAAAATGAACTCAATTCTTAGATGGCCGGAATCATTGAAAGCCGGATTTGATGCAGTTTGATGAGGAGGAGGAGCCGGTATTCTGGGTGAAGCGGGACAGGTCAGTCTCAGAAAAATTCGGACCCTACCAGTGAGCAGTTCCGGGTTCACCCTTAAACGGGCCCGCAACTTCATTCGTAATCCCCCCACCATAAACCTGCCCGGTCTGGGATAGTCCCATACCGATTCCTGACCGGGCCCCGGCAAATCGGCGAAATCCGGTTTTTTCTGCCCCCTGTACTGCCCCATAAATTAGGTTTCCTTTCATTTTTGTTGATGTTTTGAATTCAATGTGCAATCCATAGGTGAATATGTCATTGAATAACTGCCAAGATAATTTATTCCTGTTTAAATGAAACTCCGATACGATCCCTATCAAGTATTTGGATTTAGCTCAGGCCAATAGCCAATTGGAGAAGGCTTTCAAGCGGTTATTCGAAAATCAAAACAGCGACGGCACCTGGAACCGGTCTGAACCGGAATGGAATACCTTTCTGGCGATTCATGCATTTAAGAATAAGGGGCTAATGTAAATATTCAATTGGACTTATTGGCAGTATTTGCTAAAGCCGATCGCAGCGGCCCATCGGACAATTGGCCCGGATACCGCGGATTACCTTCGAAAACGAACATGAATTAAAGGCTACAAAGTTGCCAGCGTTAGTCCCATTAATGTTGTGCTCAAATACTAACTTGCTAACGCAACTTTACAGCCAAATTGGTAAAAGTATATAGTTAGAACACAAAGAGGAGACGAAGCTATGGAAATCAACAAAATTTTATGGCCCACCGATTTTTCTGAAAATGCGGGTCAGGCCCTTCCTCTGGTCACCTCACTGGCCGAAAAGTACCAGGCCGAGATTCACATACTATACGTTTTAAAGGATTACCCGGCATTCGGTGCATCTTACGGTGAATACGACCCGGATGATTTCAAAAAGATGAAAGAATGGGAAAACCAGTTTGCCAACTCTCGTTTAGACGAAATTTGTGAAAAATTTTTAAACGCCTGCCCACTGTATATAAGACACATCAGTATTGGAGACCCGGCCAAAGAAATCCTCACGCTGATCAAGGAAGAAGATATTGACATTATAATCCTGGCAAGCCGGGGCAGCGAATCTCATTTTGATTTTGGCAGTGTTGCCGAGCGGGTGATAAAGTGCACTGATAAGCCGACAGTGATTATCCCGGTGTGACAAAGCTCTAAATGGAAGGATTCTTAGATGAATATATCCTATTATCTAAAGCTATATGTGTTAACAGTGCCGGTTTTTTTCGCCATCGATATTTTCTGGTTGGGGGTTATCGCCAAGGGATTCTACCGCCGGAATTTAGGTTTTGTATTAAGTCCGGATGTAAATTGGGCGGCTGCTATCACTTTTTACCTGATTTATATCGCCGGCATTATCTTTTTTGCAGTTCGTCCGGCATTGGCCAGCGATACCCTGCGAGATGCTGCCCTGCTGGGCGGTCTTTTTGGTTTTTTCACCTACGCAACCTACGATTTAACCAACATGGCAACGATCAAAGGCTGGCCGTTAAAAATTGTTGTGATCGATATTCTTTGGGGGACTTGCCTCTGTATTCTTGTTGCCGGCCTGAGTTTTCTGATTGCCAAATGGCTACTATAAGCCGACGATCTATACGGAACGTATCGACATAGGAATCAAGCTTCCATCAGCCTCTTCCTCGTTTCCATCTCTGTTTTACAATCAATGCAGTAGCGGGCCACCGGGCTTGCTTTTAATCGTTTAATCGCGATGTCCTCACCGCAATGGTTGCAAATACCGTAGGAACCGTCTGCAATATCCGCCAGGGCTCTTTTGATTTTTTCAATCAGCAGATTTTCCCGATCACAAAGATTCTGGGATAGCGACCGCTCGATAACGGTTGAAGCCCTGTCTAGAATGTCTGCCAATGGTTCGTCTGCTGCTTTCAAGCCATCCAGATTACAGTCTGCATCACCTGACAAGTCTTCAAGCCATCGGGTTAGCTTATTGTGAATGGTTTTCAAATCTCTTTTGTTCATAAATGGGTCCTTTATTGAGTTTATCCCTTCAACTTCTTTGCGATCGACAGCGCAATTTTCTGAATTTTGAATAGCAACCTAAGACCCAATTTGCGCTTGTCAACAGTCTTTTTAGGGATTTTCCCGGACACGAATTAGATGCTGAGTCGGTCCGGTCTGGCGTGCAACCTATTGAATTGGAAATACAGAGAGGATCGCTTTTTGATGCGCCGCACTGAGCTCCTGAATAAGATTGCAACCCGGCTGGGTGGACGGTCGGCTGAGCAAATTATAATGGCTGATATCCAAATTTAGCCAGCCTCATCTGACTCGGAATTCAGACCTTCGCAACCCCACGAACCTTCTGGGTTACCAGGGCACAGGCTTTGCTCCGCGGGGCCAGCACAAAAACGCCACCCAAGACGAAGGCAGCCAGGGCAATTAACAGGCCAATTATTGGTATAACGGTAATTCCCAGTATCGTAAAAACCAGGC
>JBATKU010000558.1:0-7390 GCA_049669725.1 Desulfobacterales bacterium | reverse complement strand
GGGTTCCTTCACCCTGCCTTTTGAGCTTTAATCCACCCAAGGCGGACGAAAAGTTAATTCCCCTCCCTTTAGGGCGATAAGAAGTATTCCGGTTGATACACCGTCGCTTGCGGCGGGGTAATTTGTTGGGACTCATTTTTTCTAAGGCCGATATTCTATTTATCGATCACATTAACGTCAAATGTCTTCAGAACAGTCAGCCCTTTTTTGATTGTTATGGTCCATTTGCCTGGCTTATTCAATTTATAGCTGTCCGCCAACCGATAGCGAATTGACCCCTCTACTTTATGGGCTGCTAAATTACGGGGTACTCCCTCATGTTTATATTCCACAAAAATGTCGTCATAGTTGCCCCCTTTGGGAACAAAAAACTGCATCCATACCCTGATAACCTCGCCTGAGGTGAATGCCTTCGGATTCGCCGCCTCTTCACAATTAAGGGATTTGACAGACTTGCATAATTGGGCATCCGTCAGAACGGGTCCTTCGGTTTGCCCGTCGTAAAAGTAATCCACGACTTCTTTGACCATCTTCGGGGTCGGAGCTGCCATTGCGTCCATCGGGGAGAAAATCACCAGGCAACAAAAAGAAAAGAATAAAATCAATCCAAGGGTCCTGTTCATGGTAAACCTCTCTTTCTTAAGCTTAGGGTGTTGTCATATTATATAAGATCAATGATCAGTCCGGTGAATCGAACCGAATCAATTTGCAGTTTATACAACCCGCCGCCAACATTTGCTCGGTGCCGGTATGGTTTATAAAATCCAGGGGCGATATAAGTCAGGGGATAGAAAATCGACTGTCTGAAAAAACTGCTTCCAACCTGGTTAATTCTCTGCAAAAAGTGTGCTAATTAATATACTTGATAAATTTTATAATTATCAAAAGGGGTTATATGTAATCAATTTGAAAACAGATCTAACTGCCTTCTACAAAATTAGACAGGCAGTGTATTAATTTATTCATGTTATCAAACCCGGTGCCATAAAGATTTTGATAAAAAGTCCGATAATCCATCCATAATCCTGGATATTGGAAATGATGCTTTGAACCGGACGGCAGCCAGCACCGATGCGTCATACCGGGATAAAACTATCAAAATAGCCGCATTGAGAAAATTGATGGGCCACACCGATCACCTAACCCTACCGGCCGGACGGGTTGCCGCCCGCTGGTTTCTGTTTCTCGTATTTTTTCACCTGTTACCGGTCCCCTGGTTTATGTTTGTGGCCGCAGGGCTGGCACCGGCCAGTTTCCTGTTTGCCGCCGGTGTGGCCGGCCTTTTTAACACCGATTTCGATTCCCTGACCATGGCCATTATGTTTCTTGTCCCTGCCTTGATCAGCGGTCTGGTTTTTGTTCTGTTGGCCTACCTGCTGGCGGCCGGAATCGGCCGTTTGAAAAAACCGCTGGCCATTACCTTCATCCTGATCATCATCCTGGCAATCTGCATCGGTGTCGCTCTTAATCCGGTATATATTTCAGGCGGTCATGGTAGCAGCCACCAGTTCAGCCTGCTTGGTTTTCTTGACATCCTGGGCCAATTCCAAATTCCAATGGCCGCTTCAGTGAGCTATTTTATAGGTCTGACACTCCTGCTGGTGTTCTTGCTCATCTATCAACACACGCCGCATAGCTTTCCGTCCCTGCTTCTAAGCCGCGACCGACGACGACGTCTTCTGCGGCGGTCGATGGTGTGCGGCCTGATCGTTTTCATTGCCCTGTTCTGCTGGATGCATCGGGCGCTCTTTTTTCTCAAACCATTGGCGGATATGGGACTTGCCGGTGCCCAATACCACCTGGCCCTGTCTTTGCAAAAAAAATCAGGATCGGAGGTCAGCTCAGGTGCATCGTCCCGTCACTATCTTGAACGCGCAGCCGAACAGGGTCACATCAAGGCCGCTATGATACTGGCCCGCTCCCCCCGGAATGCGGAGGATAAAATGCGCTGGCTGACCGTTGCAGCAGACGGCGGTCTGGCAGAAGCGCATTATGAACTCTACCGCTATATGATGAAATCGGCCGTGGCGGACTATAAATCCCGCAGCGCGATAGACTGGCTGCAATCGGCCGCTGAAAGAGGGCTCGCCGATGCCCAGTATGAACTCGGCCGCCTGCAGATCCATGGCAATCAGCAGCGGGGCATCGAAAAAAACATTCAAAAAGCACGGCAATGGTGGGAGAAAGCCGCCGACAGCGGCCACGGGCAGTCAATGATAGAACTGGCTTGGCGATATACACAGGCAGCGGAGGGCTTTCCGGGGGATCCGGCAAGGGCTACCGTCCTACTGGAAAAAATCGCGGACGGTTATCGATACGGCCGCTATGGCCTGCCGGAAAATCAGCAAATGGCATTAAGGCACCAGAAACAGGCGGAGGAAATTAAGGCTTTAGAAGAGCGGGCCGCCAAGGGCGACCCGGAAGCATTAGTATTCATCGGCCGACTGTTGCTCCGATCCCAAACCACGAACACAAAAGGGGTGGCCCTGCTGGAAAAAGCTGCCACCCAAGGTGATTCCCGGATCCAGTACGAACTGGGGGATATTTATCTTTCCGGCCGGCATGGTATCACCCCGGATCTGGAAAAGGGCCGCAAATGGTGGGATCTGGCCCTGGCCCAAAAGCATGTCAAAACCATGGAAATGGTGGCGCCGGCCTACCAGAACGGAAGGTTTGGTTATTCGGTCGACCTGTTGAAATCCAAGGCCCTGGTGGAATTGCTGGTTGAAGCCTACCGCGATGGTCGTTACGGAGTAGACCCGGACGCCAAGAGGGAGCGCCACTGGACTTCACAATTAAAGTATATCGACCAATTGTTTGACATGGCCGGCGGCAGTTATCTGCCCCTCGATGATCTTCGCCAACAGGCCGCAGACGGCGATTTGCAGGCTCAGTACCAGTTGGGCCGCCAGATGCTGGTCGCGGGATCGGCCGGCGAGCGCCAAAAAGGGTTGCATTGGATAGAGCGTTCGGCTGAGGGCGGGTACGCCGAAGCCCAGTACCGGCTGGTGATCTATTATGAAAACAAAATTCACATCATGCGGGACAACCCATCGCGCGGGGTCGCTTTACTGCAGGCGGCGGCGAAGCAGAATCATTTACATGCCATGAGCACTCTGGCACTGGCCTACGAAAAAGGACGCTACCGTCTGGCCAAGGATTATCGTCAGTCCCAGATGTGGTACCAAAAACTGCTGCAGGCCTATGATTCGGGACAATACATAGGAGATGTCGATGATCAGTTTATCAGTTTTCAACGCCGGTATCTTGAATATGTGAGCCAAGCCCGGCAGTACCAGGAGGATAGAGCCCGCCGCTACGAGCAGGCTACTGCCCTGGAACGGCAGATCATGAAAATTGAAGATCGTTACCGGACGGAATATCAGAAGGCAGTTAACAGTTTGAACCGCGGTGATGGAAGTAGGGAAGGCCAAAAGCAGTTTCGGGCCAGGGTGGAACAGCTGCGTCAGGAGTATGATCGTCAGAAAAAATTGGAAATTGCAAAAATCAAGCAGTAAGCCGGAGAAGAAAGTCACTCCGCGAAGTAGCTGGTCGCAAATCTTCAAAAAATGTGCCCAATATCCACGTGAGGATAATTAATAGATATGGTATAATTTGTTTGAAGCCATCTCAAAAAAAAGCATCACGCTTCGGCTTAAATGTATATCGCGGCTAAAAGCCGCTCCCACAAACGATATTGGCGATATAGTGAAAAGAGTAAAAAGATGCCAGCCTTAACCGTAAATTTTAACAATAAATCGATCGGGCAATTTCAACTCCACAAAGGCATGTCTTTAACCATCGGACGGCGGGATGACAACGACGTGGTGATTGACGATCCCTCTGTATCCGGACATCACGCCAAGATCGACTCGGTGGGCGACCGGTTTGTGCTAAATGACTTGAAAAGCAAAAACGGTTGCTTCGTCAATGAGCAGCTGGTTGATTCACACTGGCTGAACCATGGGGATGTTATCACCATCTGCGGGCATTCCCTGGTCTTGAATTTTTCAAAAGACGAACTGCGGCGCAAAAAAGAAACAGATGACTTTGACGACACCCTGATGATGAATTCGACCGATCATCGACGGATGATGGCCAGGAGTAACCCTAATAAAAGCATCAACGTGGTGAAATTCTGGGATAAGGGTCCTAATCGCGGATCGGTCAGAGGCATCGAACCGCAGGCTGCTGAGCCCAAAAGCAAGATACAGGAAGCCGCCGGTGTCCTGACATATTTGTCCGGCGGAAACGGCCAGGTTAAACTTACCCTCAAGATTACCACCATCGGCAAAGACCCCAGCTCCGACATCGTGGTCAAGGGCCTGCTGGTCGACCCGACGACCGCCACCATCAAAAAAAAACCCGACGGCTGTTATCTGGACTACATCGGCGGGCTCACCAAACCTAAAATCAATGAGAAGCCTGTCACCGAATCTACTTTGTTGAAAGACCAAGATATTATTGAGGTTGGTTCGGTGAAACTGCAGTTTTCAGAGAACCTCCCCACAGAATAACCTTGAGCCCCCGGCCCTGTGCAATCCACTCGCAAGGTGTATTTTTGATGACGGACTCTCCAAAGTTAACCATTGACAGACTCCCTGCAAATTGCATAAACAATAAGGGTAGGTGATGAAAACCGGAAGCACGCATGACGCCATTGCGCCATGCGAGAACCTCTGCGATCTCAAAACAAATTATGGAGTCAGGCAGATTCCAACCCCAACCCATCTGGAGGTGCATTATGGCAAAGAAATCAAAACAGGACCGAAGAAAAGCGGTTATTGCCGCTCTGAACAAGGCACGCGCGATGGAACTGCTGGCCGTTCATCAATACATGAACCAGCATTACGGTCTGGATGACATGGATTATGGCGAGCTGGCTGCCAACCTTAAGCTGATTGCCATCGATGAAATGCGTCACGCCGAGCAGTTCGCCGAACGGGTTAAAGAACTGGGCGGAGAGCCAACCACGGAAAAAGACGGCAAGGTTAAACCGGGCCAGAAAGTCGAGGCGATGTTCCCCTTTGATGCCAACCTCGAGGATGATACCATCGATACCTACAACCAGTTTTTGCTCCAATGTCAGGAAAACGGCGACAATGTCAGTGCCAAAATTTTTGAGACCATTCTTGATGAAGAGCAAGCCCATTACAATTATTTCGATAATGTGAACGAACACATAAAGAAGCTGGGCGCAACCTATCTGGCCAAAATTGCCGGTACGCCCGCGTCTACCGGACTGACGCCCAAAGGCTTTGCAATCAATGAAGGTGGCGAATAAATCTTGAGGGCACCTGATAGTCATGCTTCCCGCAAAAAAAGATGGATTTACAATCACGGTTGAAGTCGTACCACCGGCAGGCGCTGAAACCCAACCCCTTCTGTCCGAGCTGCAATCATTGCAGGAACTTCCCATCGACGGCTTCAGTGTGGCCACCAATCCCGTGGCCAGGCCGAAGATGAATGCCATGGCCCTATGTGCCATCCTGCAGCAAGAGACAGGCCGCCCGGCCATTCTGCACTGTACCACCCGTGATCACAATCGTTTGAGCCTGCAGGGAATGCTGTGGGGGGCGCTGGCCCTGGGCATCGAAACGGTACTGGTAACGACGGGAGATTTCGTTGCCCTGGGGGATCGGGCAACTACCACGGATGTGCGTGACGCGGATGTATTCGGGCTGATCGAGATGGCTCACAGCAGCGGGCTTCATACCGGCGTCGTCCTCGACCCGGGGCCGGAAGCCCAGGGGTTGGACAAGCCCGTGCAGCGGCTGGAGCGCAAGATAGAAGCCGGCGCCCGGTTTGTGGTCACCCAGCCGTATTATGATGAAGCCGGTACAGAAGAACTGGTTGCAGCCACCCGGCACATTGACATTCCGATTATCCTGGGCATCCTGCCTTTACGCTCGTCACGTCATGCCGAATTCCTGCACCAAAAAGTTTCCGGAATCAACGTGCCCAAGCAGGTCCGTGAACGGATGAGCCGCGCCGAAAATCCCATCGCTGAAGGCATTGCCAACGCCCGGGAGGTGCTTAGCCTGGCCCGCGAGCGGTTTGCCGGTGCGTGCCTGATGCCGCCCTTTGATCGTTACGAGATACTCACAGACATCCTATCTTATGGCTCATAGTTGACAGCTGATAGTCTCAGGAATTGGAGAATGGAAAAGCTGATTATAACTGCGGCTATCACCGGCAGCCGGATTACACGGGAAACGGCGCCCTATATTCCCATCACGCCTGAAGAAATTGTCCACTCAGCCATTGAATGCCGGCAGGCCGGGGCTTCAATAGTTCATATCCATGTGCGTAACCCAGATACCGGACTGGGGACCCAGGACCTGGAGATCTTCAGAAAGGTGGTTGAACCGTTGAGGGAAAAGACCGATCTGGTCCTGTGCCTGACCACCAGCGGTATCCCGGGCAGAAATATCCCCATCGATGAGCGACTGGCCCCCCTTGAACTGAAGCCCGAGCTGGCCTCCTTTGATGCCGGCTCCATAAACCTGGGAGATTCCGTTTTTCTAAATTCCCCCGAATTCCTCGAACGTGCGGCCGAAGAAATGCGAACCCGGGGTGTCAAACCGGAACTTGAAATATTTGATCTCGGCATGCTCATCACCTGTCTGCGCATGCTGGATCAAAAAAAAATTGACCCGCCAGCCTACTTTCAATTTGTCCTCGGGACTCCATGGGGGGCGCCGGCTTCGCCTAAATCCCTTCTCAATTTACACGAATATATTCCGGCAGAGGCCACCTGGTCCGTCATCGGTATCGGCAAAGGCCACCTGCCCATGTCCCTGATGGCCCTGGCCATGGGAGGACACATCCGGGTTGGGATGGAAGACAATATTTACTATTCGAAAGGGGTTCTGGCCAAGACCAATGCCGAGTTCGTGGAACGGATAGTGAGAATTGCGCGGGAGTATGGCCGGGAAATAGCAACACCTGAGGAAGCTCGCAGAATTTTGAAACTCAATTGATCACAAACTGATTCTAAAGGGAAATTAAATTATATGAGCATCAAATCAAAAACCCTTATTTTCCTCATTCTTTTAGGCATCATTGATGTGGTGATTCCCATTCCGATTACTGGAGTGATCCTTATCTACGTCGTATTTCAAAAACCCCCCTGGTTTGCAGATGTTGTCGGCGAAATTTATAAATCCGGCTGAGATGGAATTTTATTGATCTGATCGAAAAGGGTATGCCAATTATAGAGCCGGATCCTACCAAAGAAAGAAATTCCCAGCGCTCTATCGCCAACCGATGGGCTGATATCCTTTATCCCGCAGGCACTGTTCCACAAACCGTTTAAACACCGGGTCCGGTTTACCTGAGTTTAACATACTGCGGGTCATGGAGGCCGCCCCGCCACCGGCAGCGCCGG
>JBATKU010000557.1:0-1909 GCA_049669725.1 Desulfobacterales bacterium | reverse complement strand
CATCAGGATCATAACCCCTTTATTCAAGCCCTATGTGGTTCTCATTACGATCATCATTTTAGGCGGTCTTTTTATGATTCAGCGGCGTGGAACCGCCAGGGTCGGAAAGCTCTTCGGACCGGTTATCCTCGTATGGTTCAGTGTCCTTGCCGTCTTGGGTTTTGTTCAGATTGTGCGCTCTCCCCAGGTTCTCGCAGCGATTTTTCCCTGGTACGGCCTGAAATTTATTCTGATCAACAAATTCCACGGCTTTGTCGTTTTGGGAGCCGTCTTTCTGGTGGTCACAGGCGCAGAAGCACTTTATGCCGACATGGGACATTTCGGCAGACGTCCCATCCGGTTGACCTGGATCGTCCTGGTACTTCCGGCGCTAATTTTAAATTATTTCGGCCAGGGTGCACTGCTGCTGGCCCGGCCGGAAGAGGCCCATCATCCATTTTATGCCATGGTGCCCTCCTGGGCCATGATCCCGATGGTTGGTTTAGCTACGCTGGCCACCATCATTGCCTCCCAGGCTGTCATCACCGGTTCCTTTTCCCTAACCCATCAGGCTATCCAGTTGGGCTATTTGCCCAGGCTCAGGGTCACACACACTTCAGCCTCCCATATTGGTCAGATTTACGTGGGGCCCGTAAACTGGCTGCTGATGATATGCACAATCGGTCTGGTCTTCGGATTCCAATCATCCAGCAAGCTGGCGGCTGCCTACGGCGTAGCCGTCACCTCGACCATGCTGGTCACAACAACCCTGTTTTATGTTGTTGCGCGCCAACGGTGGGGATGGAGACGGCTAACGGCCGGCACCCTGACAGGCATCTTCTTTCTGGTGGATATCCCCTTTTTCGGCGCCAATGTCAGCAAAATTTTTCACGGAGCCTGGTTTCCGCTTGCGATCGGAGCACTTTTCTTTACGTTGATGCTGACCTGGGAGCAGGGACGCAGGATACTGGCAGATCAATTTAAAACGCTCACACCGTCATTTGATTCATTCAAAAAAAGCCTGGATGAAAATCCACCCCACAGAGTCAATGGCCAGGCCGTATTTCTGACCGGAAATCCCGACGTGGTTCCGTCAACACTCGTGCAAAATTTAAAACACAACAGAATTATCCATTCCGATGTCGCCATCCTGCACTTTAAAACTGAAAACGTCCCGCGGGTGCCAAATTTTGATAAAGTTAAAACTGAAAAATTGGGCGGGGGTTTCTTTCAAATCATCGCCCATCACGGTTTCATGGAGGAGCCGAAACTAGATATGATTTTAACACTGGCACATGAACAGGGACTGAACTTCAAGCTGAAAGAAGCAAGCTATTATTTGGGGCGTGAGAAGCTGGCCATCGGCCCGGATCCGGAAATGGGCCGCTGGCGTTCCAACCTTTTTATTTTTATATCGCGTAATTCAATGGATGCCGCGTCGTTTTTCGGCATACCCCCGGACCAGATCATCGAAGTCGGTGTCCAACTGCAACTGTGAACGTCAGTTGCAGGCATTTGAAAGCAGAGGCATGGGGTTAAACTGAAAATGGACCTGCAAAGTATAATTGAAAATTATGGGTATGTCGCGATTTTAATCGGTACATTTTTAGAGGGAGAAACCATCCTGGTGCTGGCAGGCTTAGCAGCCCACCAGGGATATCTGGCACTGACCTGGGTGATTTTAGCCGCTTTTCTGGGCAGTCTATGCGGCGATCAGCTCTTTTTTTATTTAGGGCGCAAGCACAGTCAGGTGGTTTTATCCAGACGCCCTGCCTGGAAGCAGAAAGCGGAAAAAGTTCACAAGATGATGAACCGGTTTCAAACCCCGATGATCCTGTGCTTCCGGTTTCTTTACGGACTGCGCACGGTTACCCCTTTTGTCATTGGCATGAGCACCGTATCCGTCAAAAAGTTCGTGGTGCTCAATGCC
>JBATKU010000556.1:0-2204 GCA_049669725.1 Desulfobacterales bacterium | reverse complement strand
CAGCCATATTTGCCGGAATATAGAACTTAAGTTTCTGTGAAAATTGCCGATACTGGTTCAGAAGAAATCTTTGGTGGTTGCACCATATTTCAGGGGTGATTAGGGTTAGACTAATCTTTGACAGTCGATTGGCAATTTTGGCCTCCCAACGGCCGTAAGTTGCTGAAATTATTATATCTGAAATTTTCTGAGCTCAGAAAGGTAGTGCCACAGAATTTAGCCTTATTTATTGACAAATAATGCATTAAACAGGTAAAAAGGGAGTGTCTTCAAGAATAAGGAGGCCTCCCATGTTCGCTCGCGTTAAAAAGTCCGGTAAATATCAGTATCTGCAAATCGTTGAAAACCGAAAAGAAAAGGGTAAAGTCAAACAGCGCGTCATTGCTACCATCGGCCGCATGGATCAACTTCAGGCCAAAGGCCGGGTAGAAACCCTCATTCGCTCACTTTCGCGGTTTTCCGAACGCGTTATGCTGATTCTCTCTGGAGACAGCGAAGTTTTAGCCGATGCCAAAAAGATCGGGCCTGCCCTGATCTTTGATCGACTCTGGCAGCGTACCGGCATAAAAGACGCCATCAAACGGATGCTTGCCGGTCGCGCATTCGAGTTTGATGTCGAACGAGCTATTTTTCTGACGGTGTTGCACCGTCTGATGGTATCGGGTTCCGATCGCTACTGTGATCGCTGGCGAAACGACTATATCATTAACGGTGTCGATAAGCTTGATTTGCATCATCTCTACCGGGCCATGGGCTTTCTGGGTGAAGAACTTTGCGATCAGAAAAATGCGTCGCCCTTTGCCCCCCGATGCATCAAGGATGCGATCGAAGAGCATATTTTCTTTCAGCGGAAAGATCTTTTCACCGAACTGGATCTGGTCTTTTTCGATACCACCTCGATCTATTTTGAAGGCAAAGGCGGCCAAAGCCTGGGGCAAAGGGGCTTTAGCAAAGATCATCGTCCCGATTTAAAGCAGATGATCGTCGGCGTTGTCATCGACAATCAGGGACTACCCATCTGCTGTCAAATGTGGCCTGGAAACACGGCCGATGTCAGCTCGCTTTTGCCGGTAGTCGAAGAGATTAAAAAACGCTTTTCGATTCGAAGCTTTTGTATTGTGGCCGACCGCGGCATGATTAGTGCCGACACTGTGGCTCAGCTCGAATCAGACGAAAATCAGATGCTTTACATCCTGGGCGCACGCTTGCGCCGGGTAAAAGAGATCCGCGAGCAGGTGCTGTCGTGGCCCGGCAGATACACCGAGGTGCGTGAGGAGGGAAAATCCTCCAAGGATCCAGCCCCTCTTAAGGTTAAGCAGATCGACTACGGTGGGCATCGCTACATCGTATGTCTCAATGCCCGTCAGGCACGAAAAGAAGTCAGAGACCGTGAGGCCATCATCGCCTCGCTTGAAGATCAACTTAAAAAAGGCGCCAAAAGCATTGTCGGCAACAAAGGCTATCGCAAGTATTTGAAAATTGCTAAAGGTTCGGTAAAAATCGATGAGGCCAAGGTCAAAGCCGAATCACGTTTTGACGGTAAATGGGTGCTTCGCACCAACACCAAGTTGCCTGCTGACCAGGTGGCGCTCAAGTACAAGCAGCTATGGCAAGTTGAACGGGTCTTTCGAGATGTGAAGTCGCTTGTTGAAACCCGTCCTATCTACCATCGCCATGACAGGACCATCAGGGGACATGTCTTTTGCAGCTTTTTGGCTCTCGTGCTGCGCAAGGAACTTGATCGATGCCTGAAGGCATCCGGCCAACGCTTTGAGTGGGCTGAGATCAAACAGGACCTCAAGGCCTTGCAGTCGGTAACGATCGAAGAAAACGGCAAGCGTCTTGCCCTTAGAACCGAGTGCAAAGGGGTCAGCGGCAAAGTCTTCCAGGCCGTGGGAGTCGCCATTCCCCCGACAATAAAAGAGCATTAACCGTCATCTCTAAAAACCGCCGGTAGTGCCAAATACTTTTCGAGGTCTCGTAGTGCCTTGAAATTATTCAACTTTAAAAAATCGACTGTCAAAGATCAGTTAGAGTGTCTGTTATAGTTTTAAATTAGGAAATTGAATGTCAGTTATTTTCAAAATAGCAATTTTACTTTTGGCAATCGGCTTTTTATTTGCTATCGAATTTTTGATAAGGAGGGGGAAATTAAAAAGGGCCGACACTTACTCGTATAAAAATGTTATTACAGAGGGTGTAAG
>JBATKU010000555.1:0-2002 GCA_049669725.1 Desulfobacterales bacterium | reverse complement strand
ACTGTGCCAACGGTAGCAACCAGAATAAATGCACCCGCTGATGACATATCTCCACGGGCTTTTGTCACCATTAAAGGAAAGAACGGAGCTGTGGGAGCTAAACTGATTAGAAGCAATCCTGCTGCATGTGGCTCAGATAATGGAATTATCTTTGTCAGGCCCCAGGCAATAGCCGGCCCAACAATCCAACCCCAAACAATAATCAATATGATAAATCTAGGATTTTTAAGTGCTTTGACTGCTTCGTCTTTGTTGATCTCGAGGCCCATAGCCGCCAGGTTTGACACAGTGAAGATCATCACAACTATTTTATAGATTTGTTCAATATTCATTATAATTGATTTTTTATAAAAAGAATTTACACAGAAGACTCAAAACAAAATTGCCCTTCTGTTTATATCTCTTCCGTATTTGTTTCAAACAAATAATTATGTGCATACGAAATCATACCGCCTGATATATTTTTGGCTTTGAACCCATTTTGTAACAGAATACGGGTAGCATAGTAAGCACGCTGTGCGGAACGGCAAAGTATATAAATTACTTTGTCTTTTGGAAGTTCGTTCAGACGCCCACGAAGCTGCCCCAAGGGGATATTGGTTGCGCCAGGTATATTTTCAACGGCGAGTTCAAACGGCTCGCGCACATCCAGGATAAAGCCTTTTTTAGCTTCCTCCCAATGACTCAAAGGCATATCTCCTCGAAGTACATCGGCAGCCACCATCCCGGCAAAGTTCACCGGATCTTTTGCGCTTCCAAATTGAGGTGCATAGCAAAGTTCAGATTCTTCCAGGTCATAAATAGTTGCTCCCATCTGGAGCATCCCGGCAATAACACTTATCCGTTTGTCAACTCCATCAAGTCCAAGTGCCTGTGCTCCGAGCAGTGTCCCATCAGATTTTCTGAAAATAACTTTCATGGCAATAGGTTTCGCCCCCGGGTAGTATCCAGCATGTGAATTTGGGTAGATGTATATCTTTTCGTAATCGTTATCACCTAAACGATTCAAGGTTTTTTCACTAAGACCGGTCCATGCAACTGTGGAATCAAACAAGCCAATAATTGCAGTACCCTGAGTACCACGAAAATGTGAATCACGCCCTACAATCACATCGGCTGCGATACGGCCCTGACGGTTGGCCGGACCTGCCAGTGCAATAAGGCTCCATTCTCCTGTCATAAAATCCTTAACTTCCACAGCATCTCCAACGGCAAAGATATCCGGTTCACTTGTGTGCATTTGATCATCCACACGTATTCCTCCCCTGTCTCCTATCTTAAGACCGGCAATTTTTGCAAGAGTAGTATCCGGGCGAACACCAATGGCAAGGATTACCACATCTGCATTATAGATTTTACCTGATTCAGTTTCCACATCGATGCCACCCTTGGCACCTTCTTTAAATGCAGCCGCGCCATCCCCCAGAATAGCTGTTACCCCATGCTTTTTCATATAGCCTTCAACCACCCGTGCATTTTCTTTGTCCAATGGTTTAAGAACCTGGTCACCACGTTCGAGCAAAGTCACCTCAAATCCACGATGTATAAGGTTCTCCGCTGTTTCAAGACCGATAAATCCACCACCTACAATTACTGCTCGTGTTTTGGGTCTCAGGGTCTGGAATCCTGAGTACCTATGCATTCCTGCAAGAAATGGGTTCCCTTTTTCTATAAATTCATTTATTTGGTGTACATCCGGCACGGTTCTCACATGGAAAATACCAGGAAGGTCAATACCGGGAAGCGGTGGGTGTACGGAAACTGCTCCGGGAGAAAGTACCAACTTATCATAAGTATGGGTGCTTACTTCTCCTGTTTCTGTATTCCGTAGTTTGATAGTCTTGTCTTTTGGAGAGATATCAATGGCTTCGCAATTGATTAGCACATCAATGTTAAACATCGCTTTGAACATCTTTTCGTTAGACAACACCAGGCTTGATTCTTTTTCAATTACACCTCCTACATGGTATGGAAGCCCGCAATTTGCATAAGAAACATAGGG
>JBATKU010000554.1:0-16653 GCA_049669725.1 Desulfobacterales bacterium | reverse complement strand
CCCACAAGCTTCCTTTAAAAAAAGTCAGCGAGGGATTTCAGGCGGTCCTGGATGGCAGGGAGTCGATCAAGGTCATTATAAACCCTAATTGAGCGAAAAGAGCTCAATTAGGCGTTAATTGTTATTTTGTTAACCGTTATGAGAATAGGAATAAAAGGATATGATTCATGTATCTCAAACATGTGGCGCTTACATCCAGTTCTGGAAAAAAAGCAGATGCGTTTTACGGCAACCTGCTGGGGTTGACGAAATCAGAGCCCAAAACCCTTCCATTTGAACTTTCAAAAGCCATATTCAATTTGGACACTGAAATGGTGATGATCAATTATTTCAATGAGAATGTCCATTTTGAGATTTTTATTGCCGGTCACAATGGAGGCGTCAAGGGAAACAGCCGTAAAATTAATCACACATGCCTTGAAGTTGATAAACTGGAAGTCTTTCTTGAGAAATGCCTTAGTCTGAACGTAGATATCGCGCGAATTCCCAAAGGGGATAAAACACTGACTTTTATCAAGGATTTTGACGGGAATTTATTTGAAATAAAATAGGACCGGCTTTTCGCCGGCAGTTCATAGCACTAACCGGAATCCATCCATTTTACTATCAGCTAAGGGCTGCCAGCTATCAGCTTCTCAAACGCGACCCCCGGACCACCTCAGCTTGGCCTTCAAGACATCAAAATAATGCTGTCCCGGCAGGGTGATCATGTTGAGGGGGTGGGGTGCCTTCTTGACTATGATGGTATCTTTATGGGTGATATCTAGTCCTTCCTGCCCGTCAAAGGTCAACATGATATCGGCGGCCTTTTTTTCAAGCTTGAGCCTGATGGTTATCGAATCCGGGATGATCAGCGGACGGTTGGTCAGGGTAAAGGCACAGATCGGGGTGATAATGATTCCGGGAACATCCGGATGAACCACCGGACCGCCGGCTCCCAGTGAATAGGCGGTTGAGCCGGTCGGGGTGGCGACAATCAGGCCGTCGGCCTTGAAGGTGGTCAAATAGTGATCATTGATGTAGGCCTCGATGTTGGCCAGTCTGGCCAGAGCCCCCCGGTTGATGACAATATCATTTAATACGGTGTCACTGACAATTGTCTTGCCATCCCGCACTACATTAACGTCGAGACGCATGCGGCGGCTGATGCTATAATCATTATTCAGGATTTTTTCAGCCGCCGATATCAGATTCTTAGAGGCTGTTTCAGCCAGAAAGCCGATTTCGCCGAATTTAATCCCGAGCACCGGGATGTTGAGATCTCCTATCCAGCGGACAGCGCTTAAAAAAGTGCCGTCGCCGCCCAACACGAACAGGCAGGACAGGTCCCGGGGTGCTGATATTTTGTTATTGACCGGTGAATGGATTTCAGGCGGCGAACTTTCTTTTCTAACCACCTCAATCTTTTTATTTTTCAGCCAGGATTCAAATTCATCCGCCTTTTTAGCCGCTTTTTTATCTTTTTTTATGAATAATCCAACTTTTTTCAAAATTTTTTCCTATAGAAATTAATTTAAATTCAAAGGCTTATATTCTTTTCGGTGCATTTAGGTAGCGCTGATGGGGTATTCATACAGGTATCAAGGTTGAACAGCAAGCAATTTTTCAGTTTAAAAAAATGGAAATTTGTTGACTCGATGCAATCATCTATTATAAAAACTATTTTTGGGCAACTACGCTCGAAGCAACTAAATTCTAAAAAGGAGGGATTTTTATGAGAAACAAACGGACATTTTGGTTCACGGGTTTGGTCCTGGGTCTGGCCTGTGTTTTTGGCATAACTACTGGAGCCATGGCCGGCAACATCAGGATCGGTGTCGCTTCACCCTTCACCGGAGATTTGGCTGCCTATGGTGACAATATCAAAGCCGGCGTTACGCTTAAGCTCAATGAGATTAATGATGCCGGCGGCATCAACGGTCAGAAGATAGAGCTTGTCTGGGGCGACGACCTCTGTGCGCCAAAGGACGCCGGTACGGTTGGCTCTAAATTTGCGGCAGATAAAAGCATTGTGGCCGTCATTGGCCACCTGTGCTCATCGGCCACCCTGGCTGCCATGCCGATCTACGTGCGCGCGGGACTTCCCGCCATTTCGCCCACCTCAACCAACCCCACCATCGGTGATGTCGGCAAGGGCTGGTTTTTCCGCAACTGCTACACCGACGACTTTCAGGGCAAATATCTGGCCTCATATGTTGTGCCGAAATTGCTGGGTAAAAGCTCGGTGGCCATCTTTTATGAGAACAACGATTATGCCATTGGGCTTAAAGACGCATTTATGGCCGGCGCCAAGTCGGGCGGTGTGAAAGTGACCGGCGCCGAGGCTTACGTTGCCAAGACGACCGACTTTACCCCCCAGCTGACCAAGCTCTTGCGCGATAAGCCCGACACGATCTTCCTGTGCGGCTATCATCCGGAAGGTGCCCTGATCGCCGGTCAGGCCCGTAAGCTGGGCTTTAGCGGTCCGTTCTTTGGAGCCGACGGTATCGACAATGAAGACTATATAAAAATCGGCGGCAAGGCCACCGACAATACTTACCTTACCGTACCCTTCCTGGCAGCATCGGCCGGACCGGCAGGTCAGAAATTTGCCAAACAATATAAGGCAGCCTATGGCCGTGACGTGGATTGGATGAGCGCCAATGCCTATGACTGTCTGGGGATCCTGGCCCAGGTCATTGCCAAAACCGGTCCCGACCGCAAGAAAATTCGTGAAGGACTGGCGGCACTTAACTCAAAGGCCAATGGTTACGAGGGTATCACCGGCCTGACCTACTTTGATAAGAAGGGCGATTGTGCCAAACCCGCCTTCGTAAAAATGGTCAAGAATGGTAAATTCGTAGCGGCCGAATAGCTGCTGAAATAATTCAGGATACCACTAAGGACGCCGGAATTTTTTGATTCCGGCGTCCTTCCGTACCTGACGGGAGGATATTTGTTTTTACAACAGCTTGTCAACGGCCTTGTCATTGGCGGCATATATGCCATGATTGCTGTGGGATACACCATGATTTACGGTGTTATCCAACTGATTAATTTTGCTCACGGCGAAATCTACATGCTGGGTGCCTTTTTTGCCGTTACTTTCATCAGTGTCCTGGGACTTCCTTTTTATGCCGCCTTTCCCCTTGCCATGGCCTGTTGCGCAGTTTGTGGTGTATTGCTGGATCTTTTCGCTTACCGGCCTTTGAGGCAGTCACCCCGATTGGCCGCACTTATTACGGCCATTGGCATGTCGATTTTCCTGCAAAATCTGGCCATGGTCATCTGGGGTTCCAGACCCAAGCCCTTCCCCCACGGGACTTTGCCCGTCTATTTTGAAAAAACGGCCGTCAGCTTTGGGGGAGTCAATCTCTCATGGTTTCATCTTTTCATATTTGGCCTGACGATTGGCATGATGGTCGGGCTCAATCTGATCATCAAGAAAACCAGGTGGGGTAAGGCGATGAGGGCCGTGGCCCAGAATAAAACCATGGCCGCCCTCACAGGGATCAACGTCAACCGGGTAATCTCCTATACTTTCGCTCTGGCTGGAGCTTTAGGCGGGGCCGCCGGCATCATGGTGGGTGCCTATTACAACTCGCTCTACCCAACCATGGGTTACGTCGCCGGGGTTAAAGCATTTGCCGCTGCCGTGTTAGGCGGCATTGGCTCGGTGCCCGGTGCCATGTTGGGCGGGGTAGTGCTGGGTGTGGCTGAGGCTTTTGGGGCGGGTTATTTGAGCTCGCTCTACCGGGACGGTATATCTTACGGCGTCATGATCATTGTTATAATCTTGATACCTGCGGGTTTGTTCGGCCGGGTACTCAAGGAAACCAAAAAGAGTATGTGAGATGGGTAAATTTGCACCACCAAATCTGACTCGCGGCGCTAAAATAAGAATCGGCCTGCTGCTTTTTGCGCTGATCATTCCGTTTCTGCCCTTTGTAACGGATTACCTGCTCCATATAGCTATCCTCATTTTTCTTTACATGATTCTGGCCCTGGGGTTAAACATCGTGCCCGGCTTCAATGGGCTTCTGGACCTGGGTTATGTCGGATTTTATGGCATTGGCGCCTACACTTCGGGTCTGCTTACTTATCATTTTGGCCTTTCATACTGGGTCATTATCCCCCTGGCCTTTATCAATGGCGCGATCTGGGGCATCCTGCTGGGGGCCCCAACACTTAGACTCACCGGAGACTACTTTGCCATTGTGACTTTCGGCTTTTCAGAGCTGGTCGTCCTTTTTCTGACCAACGAGATCTGGCTCACCCGGGGGCCACTTGGTCTGCCCGGGATTGATGTAGTCTCGATCGATCTGACGCTCTTTGGCGGCCCTAAATGGGAGTTAGTGGGCGAATTGCCGTACTATTATCTTGCCATCGTCATGGTTCTGGCGACCGTCTTTGTCATGTACCGCATCCAGGACTCCCGCCTGGGAAGGGCCTGGTTTGCCATTCGCGATGACGAGGTCGCCGCCGTTTCCTGCGGCATCAACCTGCTGACCTATAAGGTCATCGCTTTTGCCATCAGTGCCGCCTTCGGCGCTGTGGGCGGCAGCTTTTTTGCCAGGTGGATGACATTCCTGTCACCGGACATGTTCAAGTTCTGGGAGTCCTTTTTAATTTTGTGCATGATCGTGCTTGGTGGCATGGGCAACATATGGGGTGTTATGATCGGAGCCGTCATACTGGTTTCATTGAGTGAGATCCTTCGTGAAGTACTGCCTATTCTGGGTCTGCCGGTCGAGGGCCGCTTCCTGGCATTTGGCCTTATTATGGTTCTCATGATGCGCTATCGCCCGGCCGGTATGTTGCCCATTCCGGCAGTGGCGGCTCAGATGAGGGCCGGCCGTACCAAAAGAAAAAAAGCGAAGCCTGCGGCGGGCCTAAAGAAATGACACCAATATTAGAAATAAAAGAACTTTACAAAAGTTTTGGGGGCCTGGAGGCCCTTAAAGACATCACCTTTAACATCGACCGGGGCGAGATCATCGGCCTCATAGGGCCGAACGGTGCCGGGAAGACGACGCTCTTTAATTGCGTAGCCGGTATAGAGAAGCCCACCGGGGGCCAGATTATATTTACCAACGGGGGGCGCACCATCTCCATTGGCGGTAAAAAGCCCGAGGCAGTCACAGCTTTAGGCATCGCCCGCACATTTCAAAATATCCGCCTCTTTGACAACCTGACGGTAATAGACAACGTCAAGATAGGCCGTCATTGTCGCACCAAATCACTCTTTTTCGGTGCGGTAGTCCGAAACAAATTCCAGCAGGCCGAAGAGAAGGCAATTACCGAAAGCACCCTCCAGTTTCTCGAGTTCGTCGGGCTCAAGGGACGCGGCCAAGATATTGCCCGATCCATGGCTTACGGCGACCAGCGCCGGTTAGAGATTGCCAGGGCTTTGGCCACCGAACCCCAACTGCTGATGCTTGACGAGCCGGCTGCCGGAATGAACCCCCAGGAGTCCCGTGATCTTATGGACTTGATTTACCGTATCAGGGAGAAAGGCATAACGGTTTTGCTGATCGAACACGATATGAAAGTCGTTATGGGCGTGTGTGAACGGGTGGTGGTGATCAATCACGGTGAATGGCTGACCGAAGGGCTGCCTCAGGATGTCCAAAACAATCCGAAAGTGATTGAGGCCTATTTGGGTACAGGAGCTGCCGATGCTGCTTGAGTTGGCTAACGTCAAGACCTATTACGGAAATATTCGGGCCTTAAAAGGAATTTCCATCGAAGTTAATGAGGGTGAGATCGTCTGTCTCATCGGGGGTAACGGCGCCGGCAAATCCACAACGCTGATGACGATCAGCGGCGTTCTCACGCCGATGGATGGGGAAGTCCTTTTTCAGGGTCAGTCCATCGTCTCAGTGCGCCCTGATAACATCGTCCAGATGGGCATCTGCCAGGTGCCGGAGGGACGTATGATTTTTCCCCTGCTCACTGTCATGGAGAATCTCGACATGGGCGCCTACCTGCGAAAAGACAAAGACGGTATCAAAGAGGACTTTGAAAAGGTATTCGAGCTTTTTCCCGTTCTGCGCGAGCGCTGCAAACAGGCCGGGGGCACCCTCTCCGGCGGTGAACAGCAGATGCTGGCCATCGGCCGCGCGTTGATGGCCCACCCCAAGCTGCTCCTGCTGGACGAGCCATCCTTGGGTTTGGCCCCGATCCTGGTAGACACCATCTTTGACATCATTCGCCGGATCAATCAGCAGGGCACCACCATTTTGCTGGTCGAACAAAACGCCCAACTGGCCTTGCAGTTTTCTCACCGAGGGTATGTAATTGAAACTGGTGAAATCGCGCTGGCCGACACCTCCGCAGCACTGCTCAAGAACGAGCAGGTCAAAAAGGCTTATTTGGGGGAATAAAGAGGACAGAAGTCAGAAGACCCGTCTTCGGCGCGGCAGGCAGAGAACAGATTTGACCCCGTCCCCTAAATCTTTTCTCCTGAGCCCTGCCAACCGTATCAGACATGTCCCTCCTTTCAAAACCACCATGGAACACCCAGCAGTTGGTCAACTTAATAGTAAAATTGGATCTTGACTCGATTTCAGCATCTTATTACATATAAAAGGTCTTGGGACAATTGGGCTCAGCATCCTAAAATTATAATAGGAGGAATAGACTATTGTGAAAAGTCGATTCGGAAAACTGGTTGTTTTATCTATTGTTGGGTTGTTTGTGTCTGCTGTTTCTGGAACTGTTCTGGCGGCGGATACAATTAAGTTGGGCGTTGCCGGTGTTCACTCTGGCGATCTTGCGCTATATGGCATACCAACCGTTAGAGCCGCAGAGTTGGTTGTTAAAAAGGTTAACTCAAATGGCGGTATTCTCGGGAAAAAAGTTTTACTGCTCGTGGAAGATGACAGATGCAAACCGGAATTTTCCACAAATGCTGCAACCAGACTGGTATCTAAAAATGCCGATGTTGTTTTAGGGCACATCTGTAATGATGCGACGAAAGCAGCACTGGGCATCTATCTGGATTCTAAAACAATTGTCATGTCGTCATCGGCAACTAATACTGCACTAACTTTGAGTGGCGACTATCCAAATTTTTATCGTACAATCGCTAATGATGATGCTCAAGCCGAACTGCAGGTTATGTATGCTGCAAAATATTTAAAAACGAGAAAGGTCGCCATATTGCACGATAAAGGTGATTACGGTAAGGGGCAGGCGGAGCTTGTCGAAAAACACTTCGAAAAAGCAGGCGTCGAAGTTGTCTTATTTGAAGGAGTAATCCCGAATACTGTGGATTTTTCTGCTATTATCCAAAAGGTAAAGCGATCCAAAGCCGATCTTGTTATATGGGGTGGTTACTACCAGGAGGCTTCAAGAATTGTAACTCTAATGCGCAAAAAGAAAATGAAGACATTGTTCATGGGTTCTGACGGAATCAAAGACGATACTTTCATTAAGGTTGCTGGCAAAGCTGCCGAAGGCGTTTATGCGACTGGTCCCAATGATGTCTCAAAAAATCAGTTGTTTATTGACGCCAAAAATGCACATCAGAAAGCTTACGGCTCAGATCCAGGCTCGTTTTTCGATAGCGGTTATGCGGCTGCATTAGCGCTGCTTAATGCCATTGAAAAAGCCGGGTCTACCGATTATAATGCCATTGCAAAAGCTTTGAAATCTCAATATGTCGAAACACCTATCGG
This sequence comes from Desulfobacterales bacterium, assembly GCA_049669725.1. Classification (GTDB taxonomy): domain Bacteria; phylum Desulfobacterota; class Desulfobacteria; order Desulfobacterales; family JAFDCJ01; genus JAFDCJ01. The sequence continues at coordinate 8,992 of JBATKU010000554.1, read as the reverse complement.
AAAAATTCGCTTTGATAAAAACGGTGATGTCATCGGTGCTGGTTTTGCTGTTTTCAATATCAAAAACGGCAAGTTTGTTGAAATGCACGCTAAATAATTAATAACCCCCGGAGTATGACCATGGCAGATATTTTGATTTCTAGTGAACATACCGGTGTCATCGTTGTTGATGTTCAGGCCGATTTTACAGAGCTGAAATCCGGGTCTCTGGCGGTACCGGGTACCGATGCTCATTACATCAGCGCGATTCAAAGATCGACCGAGCGATTTTTGCAGCAGGGACTGCGGGTTTATTTTACCCAGGATTGGCATCCGGCGGACCACGTCAGTTTTTTTACCAACCATCCGGGCACCGAACCATTGCAGGTCAAAGAAATTGACGGACGGCCACAGGTCATGTGGCCGCCGCACTGCGTGCAGGAGACCCCCGGTGCGATGATTCTGATCGCGCCGGATGGTCCTGCCCAAACGGTTCGCAAGGGGATGGATCCGAAATTTGATTCCTATTCGGGCTTTGCCGATGACGGTGGACATAAAACGGGTCTGGACAATCTGCTGCAGATGGATGGAATTAAAAAGGTGATGGTTTATGGACTGGCCGCCGATTACTGCGTCAAAGCCACTGCGTTGGACGCCATCGAAGCGGGCTACCGGGTCGATCTTATCCTTGACCTTTGCCGTGGGGTCAGCCCTGAAACCACCGCAAGCGCCCTGGAGGAGATGAAGGCCCAAGGAGTTGCCATCATTCGGGATTAAGCGCTTGCTTTATTTTACAAGTGAATTGGTCTATGTTGTCATAAGTAAATAGGTGTCAGGTTTCAGGCTGAGAATTAGAAATGCTGACACCTGATCCGCCTCCGGCGGAACACCTGAAACCTTTGGCTGGTATCCGCCCGTCACCATGAGCCTTGAGCTGCCAGCTATGAGCTATTTTGAGTTAACCGATTCGAGCCTCGGATTCGGATTATACTTCCGGCCGATTTTGGCGCAGGGACTTCCGTTCAATAAAACAACATCGGCCGTAAAGGCATTGACTCCGCGCATCAGGTAGCTGCCGACCCCATAGGCATCCACGGGAACCTGCAGTTTTTCAAACTCGGCGATCCGGTCCGGGTTAAAGCCCCCCGACACTATAATCTTCACATGGCTGAAGCCGTTCATATCCAGCGCTTTGCGCGTCATTTCGACCAGCTGGGGGGTAACCCCCACCGGCTTAAAATTTTGCATGACCGGCACCATGGACTTATCGACCAGGGTGTTGGAAGTGTCCAGCCTGACCCCCCAGAGCCTGTCACCCAGTGCCTCACAGCATTTTAAAGATGTTCCGACACTGTCGTTGTCAAAATCCACCAGCGCCACCAGGTCCACATCCGGATAGGTTTCACCGAAAAGGCTGATGGCTTTGACGGTGTCGCCGCCGACGGCGGCTATCAGTGCATGGGGCACCGTGCCGGATGCCTTGGCTCCCCACCATTGGGCCTGGGCATCGGTGGAAACCCCGGTGGCCCCGCCGATGTGGGCGGCGTATCCGTCGCCTCCCTGCACAGCCCAATGATCGAAGCGCGCCGGAAAATAGAGCACAATCTTGCCGTTGGCCGCATCGACCACGCCTCGAACATTGCTGGCTATTTTAGTGCGGCGGGCCAGAATGCCCAGGTAAACGGTTTCCAGATGGGCAAACAGGCTGGCATCACCGGTGATATGCATCACCGTTTCCCAGGGCGATATGCGATCACCGTCGTACAACGCTTTGACGTCCAGCTCTTCGAATCCGCTTTCCCACATTTCATCCAGCTTGGCGGAGACTTCCATTTTTTGTTCAATGGCCTTCAAATACGATTTGTGGTCGCTGATAAATTGCTGGCGGGCCCGGCTTTTGTGATCAATTAACTTATCAAAGAGTTTATAAGCCTTATCGTAGTCCGTGTACCTTCCGGCAGCCAGTTTAAGAACCGCCACGGCTTCGTCCACACCGCACAGTACGGCATCTTTTTTTTGAAACACCTGCATGGTGACTTCGGGGTGCAGGTTGTGGTTTTCAAGGGTGATTTTCTCACGCCAGAAATATATGTCACTGCGATAGCCGCGGCGCAATTCCTGTACGGGTAAATCAAATACATGGGCATCCAGTCGTGTGGGCATTTCTTGCTTCCTTTATTTGTTTATATTTTTGATTCAATGGTTCTTGGAAAAATATAATTATCAGGCCTAATAAAAAAAAATGAGGACTAAAATATATAGGTTTCGTGGAATCCATATTTAGAAAACTGGTGCAGTGGCGTTTAGTTGTATAGATCGAGTGGGGACTGGATGTAAGAGGTCAAAGGCAAAAGGAAAAGAGAATCTATCATGTCTACTAATCCTCAATCCAAAATCCGCAATCGAATCACTCGCCGAGATACGCTTTCTTCACCTGCTCGTTTTCAAGCAGGGCGGAGGCCTGGTCGGTTAACACGATGCGGCCGGTTTCCATGACAAAACCGGTGGTGGAAATAGTCAGGGCCATGTGGGCGTTTTGTTCCACCAGGAAGATGGTGACACCGCTCTTGTTGATTTTTATGATGGTTTCAAATATTTTTTCCACCAGTTTGGGGGCCAGGCCCAGCGAGGGCTCGTCCAGCAGCAATAGCTGGGGGCGCGACATCATGGCGCGACCAATGGCCAGCATCTGCTGCTCACCGCCGCTGAGCGTACCGCCCAGTTGATGCACGCGGTCTTTTAACACCGGGAACAGTTCGAAAACCTGCTCCAGGTCGTTGGCCACCTCGTCTTTATCTTTGCGCAGGAAGGCCCCCATCTCCAGGTTCTCCCGACAACTCATTTTGGGAAAAATCTGGCGGCCTTCCGGGGCCTGGGACACTCCCCTGGCAGCCACCTGCTCGGGGCGGAGGTGCTGGATCGGCTCCCCGTTGAATCGGATTTCCCCCCGGAAGGCGCGCTCCACGCCAAAAATCGTCATGAGGGTGGTTGACTTGCCGGCGCCGTTGGCACCGATTAAACAGGCGATCTGCCCCTGCGGGATGGCGCAGGAAATCCCTTTTAAGGCATGGATATTACCGTAATAGGTGTGGACGTCGGAAAGTTCCAGTATGGGCTGCGGGTCGGTCATTTAATCAATCCTCGGGTTTGGTCTGCTCTGCTTCATGCAGTTCGCGCCGGCGCCGTGAAGCCGGGATGAGCCCTTCCGGCTTAATAATCATCATGGTGGTCATAATCGCCCCAAAAGCCAGCATGCGGTAGGCTTCCAACTCCCGGAATACTTCCGGAGCCGCAATCAGGACAAAAGCGGCCACGACGATACCGGGGATGCTGCCGACACCGCCGAGCACCACGATGCATAGGACAATGCAGGATTCCATGAACAGGAAGAAATTCGGGTTGGTGTAGCTCAGTTTGGCCGCGAAAAAGGCCCCGGCCACCGAAGCAAAGGCCGCCCCTAAAGCATAGGCCAGCAATTTGATCCAGGTCGTGGGCACACCGGACAATTCGGCTGCGACCTCATCTTCACGAATAGCGATCCAGGCCCGACCGATCCGGGAATTGTCCAGCCGCCGGACCCCGATGATGATCAGAATCGCAATAATAAAAATACAATAATACAGGGCCGGCAAGGATTTAAGGTAGTAGGTCGCCCAGGTGAATCCGCTCTCCTCGAAACTGGGAAAATACAGCACCGGCCGCTTCATGCCAAACAGGCCGTTGGGGCCGGCAGTCAGGGTGTCCCAGTTGTTGAGCACCAGGCGCACAATTTCACCAAAGCCCAGGGTGACGATTGCCAGATAGTCCCCGCGCATCTTCAAAGTCGGGTAGCCGATGATGCAGCCCACGACCATGCCCAGGACAACGCCGATGGGCAAAGCCGCCCAGAAGGATATACCGAAGGTGAGGTTCAGCAGGGAATAGCTGTAGGCCCCGACGGCATAAAAGGCGATATAGCCCAGATCCAGAAGCCCGCACAGGCCAACGACGATATTCAATCCCAGCCCGAGACAGACGTAGATCAGGCAGGTAATCCCCACATCGATCATATAGTTGTTGGCAACCAGGGGGAAAATACCGGCCAGGACGATCAGGCCGCCCAGGGTGTAAATTTTCGGGAATTGGTTGATCCAGGCTCCCGCACGTTCGGTAAAAGGGGTTTTTTTCACTTCCCCGGTCTTGCGGCTGCTGCGGATCAACTTAACGATAAAATTAAATATAAGAATGGCCACAAACACACCCAGGGTTTTAAAAACCCGGCCGGGTTGGAAGGTAGGCGTTTTGAATCCCAGCATGGGGATAAACAAAATGGCCAGAAAAAAGGTATAAATGACGATTTTTTTGAGTTCTTGCCGTACCATCAGACGCGCACCTCCGTCGTACCTTCACCCAGCAGACCGCTCGGCCTCAGATAGAGAACCAGGATCAAGACCGTAAAGGTGGTGACATCCTTCCAGGCACTGGGCAGAAACGCGGCCCAGAATACTTCGATGCTCCCGATAATCAGGCCGCCGAGCATGGCACCGGGAATGGATCCGATGCCGCCCAATATGGCGGCGGCAAAAGCCTTGATCATGAAAATAAACCCCATGTCAAACCGAACCGCACCGTATTGCAGCCCCACCATGACGCCGGCCGCGGCCCCCAGGGCCGGGCCGATCATGAAGGTGATGCGGATGGTCTGATCAATATCGATTCCCAGGATACGGGCCATGGTTTTGTTCTGGGCCGTCGCGCGCATGGCCTTGCCCAGGCGGGTGCGGTGGACGAACAGCTGCAGTCCGACCATGAGGGCAAAGGCCAGCAGGATGATGAATATCTGGCCGTTGGAAATGCGGGCGCCGAAGATTTCAAAGCCCTCTATTCCAAACACCCGCGGGTAGGCTCGGTCCGAAACACCCTGGCTGAGCATCATGCCGTTGGACAGAAAGATGGACATGCCCAGGGCGCTTAAAAGGGCCGCCAGCCGGGAAGATGTGCGCAGCGGTTTATAGGCCACATGCTCCAAGGCCACCCCCAGGATCGCCACATAGGCCATGGCCATCCCAAACACGATGATCATGGTCAGGACAAAATGGGTTTCCACCCAGCCTATTTGCTGCAGGGCGGTCAAAACGATGACCCCGATAAAGGCCCCGGCCGTAAACAATTCGCCATGGGCAAAATTGATTAATTCAATGATGCCGTAAACCATGGTGTAGCCCAGAGCAATCAGGGCATAGATACTGCCAAGAAATATCGCGTTGACAAATTGCTGTAATAAAAAGGCGGACAGATCCATGTGATCAAATATCCTCTTTACGATTAAAAAACGGAATACATATGTCAAAAATCAGTTGGCAGAGGTTCGTGATAGATGACAGAAAACAGAAGACAGATGACATATGTGAACTTCAGCTTGCAAAAAAAATTCTATGCCTGCGATCTGTATTTAAAACTTGTTCTTTTGCCTTCAGCTCCGTTTTCCCAGCTCTTTGTCCTCTGTCTTCTGTCATCTGATAAAAAATCGGACCGGGCGATTTCCACCCGGTCCGTATTTTTTATAAGTCCTTGCCGGTCAATGGATCCCAGTAAGGTACAAATTTGTTGTCCTTGACGATCCAGACGATGTGAGCCAGTTTGCGATCACCATGTTTGTCAAACTTGATGTCGCCGCTGACCCCAGGCCAGGTGTTGCCGCGAATGGTTTTTTGCAGCGTATCGGCATTGGTCGTGCCGGCTTTTTCAATGGCAGCCAGGGCCATCATGGCCGCATCATAGGCGTAGTAGGCATAGGAGCCGACTGCGTTGGCTTTCCACATGGCCTTGTAGGTTTTGATAAACTGCCGTCTTTCCGGTGTGTCCGGTGCATCGGCAAAAGTCAAATACATCCCTTCTGCGGTATCACCGGCTACTTCCAAAAAGACGGGGTGAAATACGGCATCTTCACTGATTAAGGTAGTGTTGAGGCCAAGCGCGCGGGCCTGGGGAACCATCTTGGAACCTTCGGGCTGGTAGACACTTAAGTAAATGGCGTCGGCATTAACCCTTTTCAGCTTGGTTAGGACCGCAGTAAAATCACTGTCGCCGGGAGTGATGTGCTCATGGGCAATAATTTTAACCTTGCCGGATTCTTCGGCGAACTTCTTGATGTTGGCAGCCAGTCCGACAGTGTAGGTCTGCTTGTCGTCGATCAGCGCCAGGGTCTTGATTTTCAGTTTTTTCTCTAGAAATTGAACCGTAGACCATGCCTGAACGTCATCCCGGGGTGGCATCCGGAAGAAATATTCGTAGCCTTTGGCGGTTAGTCGCTCGTTGGTTGAGGCCGGTGTAATCTGGACGACTTTGGCATCCATCAGCGGGATCTGGGCCGGTTCGGTGGCCGAAGAGCAATAGGCGCCGATGACCACGTTCACGCCGCTGTTGATGTGTTTGTTGGCGGCCATGGTGGCTTTGCCGCCGTCGCAGGCGCTGTCACCGGGATACACCTCGACCTTGTCAAAACCTTTGAGCTGTCCATAGACGGCAACCGCTGTTTTGACACCCTGCAGGATGTCAGTACCGTCCTGGGCGTAGGGTCCCGTCAAGGGGCTTAAGGTACCAATTCTCAGGGTTTCGGCCGCAGCCAACCCCTGAAATCCAAGAAACAGGGTTAAACACAGAACAACAATTCCAACTTTCTTCATGATGCTTCCTCCTTTTTTCGCTGTTAGACAATTTGCCAGTTATTTGGAATGCCCAAGATGATCTTAAATCATTGGGCGTCGATGAATAAATCCGAAATTCAAATATCGAAACTCGAAACAAATTCGAATAACCGAAATTTAATAATGATCTAAACCAAAAGCTGAAAATCCGGGGTTCTTTCGTTTTGAATTTCGGTCATTAGGATTTTCATATTGTTTCGGATTTCGCATTTCGATATTCGGATTTTCAATACCCCCATCAACTATGGAAATGGGTTAACGGCCATAGCCCATTAATTATTTTAAGAGATGTACCTAATTCTACGTTTTGGCCCCGGTTCCCAGGTAGGCTTCAATCACTGTTTCGTTTTGCTGGATTTCTTTGGGTGTTCCTTCGGCAATTTTTTGGCCGTAATCCAGCACGGTCACAAGTTCCGAAATTCCCATCACCAGACGCATATCATGCTCAACCAGGAAAATGGTCAAACCGGTATCGCGCAGCTTGATGATCAGTTCCATCAACTCGGCCGTCTCCCTGGGGTTCATGCCGGCCGCCGGCTCATCCAAAAGTAACACCTCCGGTTGGGTGGCCAGGGCCCGGGCGATTTCCAGCCGTCGCTGTTCGCCATAAGGCAGATTGGAGGCGTAATCGTTCTGGTGGTCGATCAATCCCATAAAATCCAATAGCTCCTGGGATTTAGCGACTATTTCTTTTTCTTCCCGCTTTTCAAACGCGGTTTTCAACAATGCCCGGACGGGTCCGCTCTGGGTCCGGCAGTGCATGCCCACCTGAACATTTTCAAGCACGGTCATCGATTTAAACAGACGGATATTTTGAAAGGTCCGGGCGATACCATGGGCAATGATGCGATTGCTTTTCAAACCGTTCAGGGTATCGTTACCATAGGAGATGTTGCCGTCGGTGGGTGGGTAAACTCCGGTGATCATATTGAAGACAGTGGTTTTGCCGGCGCCATTGGGACCGATCAGGCTCAAGATTTTGCCTTCCGGTACCTCCAAATCCAAGTTGTTGACCGCCAGCAGGCCGCCAAATCGTTTTGAAACATTTTCCAAACTCAACTTAGCCATAACAATCAAACCACCTCAGGTGCCATGTTTCAGTGGATAAAATGCAGGTAACCGGAACGTTTTTTTGACAACCACTATAAGTTCGATCCCGGCAATAAGACGTCTTTATAAGCATTTATCCGGCCGAATGTCAACTCAGTTTCACGATTCCGCAGGATAAGGTTGTAAACGCACGTAATTTAGTATTTAATCACGAAGCACACGAAGAGCACCAACGGTTAATATTATAAATATAATCAAGAATAAACCCTAGGATATTTAACTTTTAGACTGTCTTCGAGCCCTTCGTGGACGGGTTATAAATCAGTCAAACCAGGCCGCCTTCGCTCAGGGGCTTATTGTCCAGGATCCGGTTTGGTCCGAATATTGACAGATCCAGTGAAAGCGGAAGCTTGAGAACGAGCTCGGCCAGGTAACGCCCGACGGCCGGCGCCTGCTGCAGGCCGTGGCCGGAGAAACCGTTGGCTAAAAAGAGGCCCTGGACCTTAGGCCACTCACCCAGGATGGCATTGCCGTCCAGGGTGTTGACAGCGTAAAGACCGGCCCATCCTCGTACCAGTTTGAGTCTGTCAAAAGCCGGCACAAATTCGGCCAACTCGGGCCAGAGTATTTCCATAAAGCGCTTATCATCCCAGCTGAAATGGAATCCGGCCGGGTCTTCCGCCATGGATTTGCCCAGCAGGATAACCCCGCCGGTTTCGGTGCGAAAATACAACCCCGAAGGTAAAACGGTCAGGGGGAGGGGGCCTTGCGGTTTGACAGCCGTGTCCAGGGTGAAAACCTGGCGTTTGACCGGTACGATTGGCAGGTTGACACCCGCTGTTGCGGCTATCTGCGCGGCCCAGGCGCCCGCGCAGTTGATAATATGGGGGGCCTCGAGGAATTCTGCGGCAGCCAGCCTGACACCGGTGACACGGCCGCTGCGGGTCGTGATCTCTTCGACATCATTTTTCAGGTATTCAGCGCCCTGGGATCTGGCTTTGGCTTTATAGCCCATCAGGGCGGCATAGGCATCAAAGTGTCCGTCATCGGGACCGTAGGTGCCGCCTGAAAAACCGCCGGTTTCATACAGCGGAAAGGCTTGCTGAATTTGTTGCGGTGTCCACCACTCAATCCGGCATCCCAGGCTTTTCTGAAGGTCAAAAGCACGCCCGGCCTGGGCCTCAATATTTTCATCAACCAGGAAAAGGTTGCCTTCGCGATGATAATAAATTTTCGGCTTATTACCATCAACCGCCATCTCGTCTTCAAATCGATCC
>JBATKU010000553.1:0-7096 GCA_049669725.1 Desulfobacterales bacterium | reverse complement strand
CCGGGTAAACCGACCTTGGTCATACCACTACGGACAGGGACACTACCGCCGACAAAAGCCGCTCGACCTGCCGTGCAACTTTGTTGAGCGTAATAGTCAGTGAAACCTATGCCTGCTTTGGCGATGCTGTCAATGTTGGGCGTCATATAACCCATCATGCCGCTATTGTTATGGCTGATATTTTCGATGCCGATATCATCGCCCCAGATAACGAGGATGTTGGGTTTGTCGGCTGTGAAGGCCGCCGGTGCCGCCATGCACAGGGCCAGCAACAGGATCACGATACAAGTAAATGTTTTCAATCTCATTTTTCGACTCCTTTCTTAATGTTTCAGTTCAGAGAAATTATCAGTTTTCATTTTCTCGACATCATTCGATATTTGCCTGGGAAGCATGCCGATATTGTGTTACTTCGACATATCCAGTTTGTTGAATTTAGCTCCTTTCAAAGAAAGGTCCAGCATGAGCCCCTTGGCATCTATAACGAAGGCCACAATGGGCTCATTGGCCATCGCCGTAATCGCACTCTCCCCTGCGCCGACGTTGATCATGGTAACGCCGCCGTCAACACCGGCTTCCCAGCCTTTGCTTTGACGGAACTCTTTCAGGGTCGCGCTGGTCATAAAAGCGATGATTATGTCTCTGGACTGGCCGCCGATCTGTGCGCCGACTGAGCCGGCCCCCATGCTGTAATATTCCACTGTTTTGCCGCCGATTCGCATGGCCCCCTGTCCGTACTCAGCCCCGACGATGAAGGCCCCTTTTTTGACATTCGGTAAAACCAGCATGCCTTTGGCCTGCCGGACGACTTCTTTTGCATCTTTAACATTTTTGTAAAAACGATCCATAGCGGCATCGGCGCTGGCGTCGATTTCCTTGGCCGTACCAGCAAAGGATTGTCCCGTAAATAAAAGTCCCCCGAAAATTACCAGACAGCCGACGATAAACAAAAATTTGGTGTGTTTGCCTGTATTGCTCATGGGTCATTCTCCTTTTTATGGTGTGTTGGATAATCCAATTATTTGGAAAGCCAGAAAATTTTTCTGTCATTCCCGATCATTCAATTAAGTATAATCATTGGTTTTCACATTTCACGTTCTTCATGATGTGCTCCTCTCTTTTGTTCATTTATGGATGTTAGTTTTTTCGATTCTCTCCATAAATAAGGATAGCGAGAAAGTCTGCTTCTTCAGGATCCAGGTAAATCAGACTCATAAAATTGAGGTTATAAAGGTCGGGCACGATCAGCTCCCAGTCTTTCAAGCTAAAATCATCTTGCCCTTGATTTACTTCGCTAACCCGGCCCTGGTGGACGGCATGTTGCCTTCGAGCCGCTTGTGTGTGTGGTTGATTATATTCAACACCATCAACAATGTGAAAAATACCATGCCGATCAAGGATATATTTCAGCTTTCCGATGACTTCCGCAGGGCCTGGGTGTTAATGCTTCCGATTTCGATGAGACCCATTTCCATGACAGCCATACCTTCCGACAATTAGATGACGCCTTAACAAAGCGGCCCAGCCGCTTTTCATAAATTGCACAGCAAATTTATTTGGGGAACAAAAACTGAACGGTAAATCCCCACTGCCAATCAGGGGCACCATCGGGTTTTTCAACATTGTAGTAGGCTTCGGTTCTCGCATTCATGGCCTGTTCGCCTATTTTAAACAGCTTGCCGACCCCGCCGCCCAAAGGCACCGTCCAGGTATTGCTGGAACTGGCCTCCCAGTTGGCGGTAATGACGATGTCCGCAATTAAATACCAGCCCTCAGAAAGGTTATAGTTCACAAAAGGTTCAAATAAGGTTTGGTTGACATCGTCACGATCGGAATCACCGGCAAAGGACCACAACTGCCGGACGAGCCCCCCAATGGTTCCCCATTTGGGCTGAAAGAGGATCACGCCGGTGGGTCCGGTGCTCCATTTTTCGCTGCCGAGCTCGTCGTCGGAAGCGCTGGGCATGGTGATGGACGGGCCGATGCCCCAGATGGCACCTTGAGGCTTGGCAGGGGATACGAATAGCGAATAATTGATGTCCCCCAGACCGGTCGCGCCATTGCCGGAAACGGGGCTCGGAATTGAAGGCAGTCCGGTTATCTCGCCGTCAGTGTCGATGAGGGGAACGATGAGACGATTAATCAGGTTCCAATCCCCAACGGTAAATGGGATGACCGGCTGTATACTCAGAAAAGAGGCCTCGCCGTTGGACGCACCGTAATCGAAACTGAACTTGAACGGCAGGCTTATCATAGCTCCTATCGGATTTTGTACGGCGGCACGCAGGTCCCCGCCGCCCTGGGATTTTTCGGCGGGCGGTTTGGCTTCATCCTGGGCCATAGCCGGGGTGCCGCTAAGGGCGATAATGGCCGCAATGACTAGAAGTGTGATACGCATATAACCTCCTTTAATTACAGCTTAAATTGAACTCAATTCGGGCAAAAATGTCTTGGGGGGCTGCCCCGCATCATGATCCGGGACCAACCCTACCCACTTCCGTCCGCTGATCCTGCAAAAAGCCCGGATTCCCCCTTCAATCCAGCCGTCGTGACTGCGGGCCAGTCAGGAACCGGGTAATCTCTTCCTCGAGGTCACGCACAAGAGTGCGATACTCATCGGCCCTGGTTTTGGCATCGGGTTCTTTGGACCCTATCCAGTACCGCAATGCATCGACGCAGGTGTCGTAGTCTTCCGACAGGGCAAGGAACTCGGTATCCACCGCCATGAGGAGATCGATGCGATGATGATGGTCCGGGAATCGCTCTCGAATATAACCTGCTTTGTCATTCATAATTTGTCCAGCCAATGGGGAGCCAGAAAAGGATGTCTGCGGTTGATTTTTCGACCGATTTTTAGTAAGTGGATGCTCTGTACAACTATTTTCAATGCCAATTAAAGTACGTTACTGTTACGTACGGGTAGCAACCCGGTTCTTTTAGAAGACATCGCAAAGATCAGAGACTTATGGCAGCTGACAATAAACCCAGGCCCCAAGCCATCCGGGACCAGCTGGAGCAGATCCTCGCCAGTGACGAATTCAGGGCATCAGACAAACAGCGGGCCTTCGTGAGCTTCGTTGTTGACGAAACCCTGGCAGACCGATCCTCGCAGCTCAAGGGATATACCATTGCCGTTTCTGTCTATGGGCGGCCGGAGGGGTTTGATCCCCAGGTGGACCCCATCGTTCGGGTCGAGGCCGGAAGACTGCGCCGCGCACTGGATCATTATTATCTAACAGCCGGTAAAAATGACCCGGTACGCATTGAAATTCCGAAAGGTCATTACGTACCAACCTTCCACATGGCCCGGATACAGCCGTCCGGTACCAAAACCCATCCCCCGGAACGAGACGCCAGTGAGCTGACCACGGGACCTTCGGTTGCCGTCATGCCGCTAATCAACTTGACCGGCGGCAAAAAGCAGGAGTACTTCACCGATGGTCTGACCGAAGAGCTAACTGCTGAGATAGCACGGTACCAGGACTTTCAAGTCATTGCGTCTCAGTCGACCATGCGGTTTAAGGGCCGGCAAATTGATCCCAGGGAAGTCGGCCGGGACCTCGGCGTGCGGTTTCTTTTGACGGGAAGCGTCCGCAAAGACTCTAAAACTGTCAAGGTTACGATCCAGGTACTCGATACATCCACCGCTGAGCAGATCTGGGGGGAGAGCTATAAACGTAATCAGACAGCCGCCGATTTGATTGCCGTGCAGGAGGAAATTGCCAACAGGGTTATCGGAGCAATTGCCGACCAGTTTGGGTTGATACAACGCAGACTGTCCGGGGAATCCCGCAAAAAGGCGCCTGCCGATCTTGAGGCCTATGATGCCATCCTGCGCTTCTACCAATACGAAACGGCATTGACCCCGGCGGCCTTCGAAAAAGCCCTCACAGCGCTCCAGCAGGCCATCAAGATCGACCCGGATTATGGGCTGGCCTGGGCCATGCTCGGCCATTTGCATGCCGACAACCATGCCCTGGGGTTTTGCGAGATCGAGGCCTCGCTGGACAAAGCACTGACCTTCGCCCAGAAGGGCGTGGCCCTGGCGCCGAACAATCAGTTTGCCCAGGACGCCCTAACCCTCGTATATTTTCACCGGGGCGACAAGGAATTTTTCCTGCAGCACGCTGAAGAAACCATTGCCCTCAACCCCAATTCCCCGTACATCGTGGGTGTTGCCGGCTGGCATATGATGCTTTACGGCGAATGGGACCGCGGACTTGCCCTGTTGCAAAAAGGGATGAAACTCAATCCCTATCATCCCAGCTGGTTCCATCTTGCCCCTTACATGGGCTGCTATCACCGTGGCGAGTATGAAATGGCCCTCGCTGAAGCCCTGAAATTCAACTTTCCCGGGTTGTACCTGGACCCGCTGATGCGAGCTGCCGCCCTCACCCAGTTGGGAAGACAGAACGAAGCAAAAACCGCAGTCAGCCAATTGCTCAAGCTGGAGCCGGATTTCGCAACTCGCGGGCGAGGAATGATCAGCCGTTATGTAAAGGTTGATGACCTTGTCGATAAGATCATCGAGGGGCTGGCAAAAGCGGGTCTAGCTGATCTCGAGTGAGTCTAACGGGATGGAGGCAGAACTTGGTTTAGCCGATGTGGTTCCATATTATATATTGATGACGATAATTCGCCAACACCGAACCGTTTACAACACTGCAAAAATCATCTCATTGCTCTGTCTTTTGCTGTTCAGTTTTCAAAAGGTCGGATTTGCCCTGAGCTATTGGGATGCTATTTTCCAAATCGGATTTAATCCGGACACGGACCGAATAGACTCCAAAGCCGCCTGCCAACAAATCGAACGCTTGATCAAATTCAGAAATGCCGTCCACCAGAAACCGGTATTTGATGAAAAGCTTAATACCGAAATCAGAGAAGTCGAGTCGCGGATTTCATCGCTGGATGCAGGGAATCTCTATAATCAGCTTCCTTACTCTGATAATATTGGTGCATGGCGCGGCATTGGCATCCGTGGCGAATTAGATGATGATCATTATCAGCTAAGTATAATTGATCCCGACATTGAAAATTGGGTAAATTCTTCTTCAAGAGACTTCCCGGAGAGCTGTGGGCCTCAGAAAAAATTTGGTGATTTTGGGCTCAGGACATTTATTCGACCCGCGACTAACAATAGTTTCAGATTTGAAACGGAGGGGCATATATACATTGATGATCTTAACTCATCAAATATGATCAGAATTATTAAGCAATTGGTAAACGTTGCATGGTTGCTTGCCAAGGATGGAGATCTTCCACCAAACGATTTTTTTAAGGGCAGCACTCTTGATGATCGAAGCCTGAGGGTGATATCCGGTTTGGCCAAGGATTTTCCTCGTCTTTTTGCGATCTTCAATCAATATTTTACTATCGAAAACATCGTTTCCGGAGAGGTAGACGAAAGTACCGACCCCATAACTTTTGACATTGTAATACGGATCAACATCAACGCAATCAAAAAAGACTATCCTTATTTAGGAACGCTATTTGGCCAATTAAAGGGGATGCTGAACTATCAGGAAACTTTGTTTGATGTGCAAGGCCACCCGATAGGCACCATGGCATTTGATGGTGACCAATACCTTTTTTCGACGCGATTTAAAACCCAGTCAGGTCGTTTTTTGGTCTTGACAGAAAATTCCACTATAGCAAAAGAGACAGGCGTAGACTTGACAGTTTCGGGTCATCAACGATTCTATATGGTTCATACCTTCAAATTGAATATTGCCGGATTGAAGCTAAACATTAAGGCGTTAAAAGTGAATTTAGACTATTATTATGATGATAACATAGCCAATGTCACGGCTAAGCTCCGACAAACCCCACAAGAAATTACTGCTGAAGGACTGATTTTGGGATTTCTTCCAGTTTGGTTGATTGATTTTTTCATTCCTTCGAATATAGAAGACATGACACAGGAGTTTTTCCAAACCTTAGCATTGGGAAATGATGGTAATGGTTTCTCCATAATGTACGGAAGCATTCCGAAAAAATCGTTAACCGGCGATCTATGGCTCTTAACCGATGCTGAAATTATGTCCAACGGTACCATGAAATTTGCATTCAACATTCAGCGCAAAATGGTTAGAAAAGAGGATAAACTATTAGAGGATATCAGGGTATTTGGACAACAGCTGTGGAAAGCTTTTTATCTGGATTTTTTGAGGATTAAATTGATCAAATTTTGCCGGTAAATAAATATGGAAGTTTTGTTCGAAAATTGGTCTTTGCAATAAATACAACTTCGCTCAAATTACAGGTTTCCAATCGAAATAGAAAGGTTTTTAGAGGATGATATTGTATGGGCCCGATACTGATGTCTTGAATTGTCCTGAACAATCATGCTTCAATTGTATCTAATGCTTTTTGCAGATTACACAATGACAAATACACACTTTTTTGAACCATTATTTATTGTGGACTTCGTGCCCTATGTTCTGAGTGGGTCTATCCTATTGAAAGTATTAGATTTTTGAGGAAGGTCTTGGGAAGTTCATATCGATATTAATTTCGATAGCTTAGAGGATAAATTACATTATTGTAATAAATCTCGCGACATAATTATGATCGTGGGATTCCACTTCTCCAGTTCGCTCCATGTCTCCTTTTAGTCGGTTATGCAAAATTTAAGTCCGCTTTTTCATCACTTGAATTCCGTCTTCTTTTTGGAGCCCTGAGAGCATCTCTATCACCCTCTTTTTTTTCTTGTAACACTCTCTGTAAAGCTTTCTGGGAGAACAATATACTAATTTACTTCTTCTTCACTTTTGATTTAATACAAGGTAGACCTCTGTAAGTCAAGGAATTAAAAGGAACTAGAAGAATTATATATAAGTTTTTATTTTCTTTTTAGAATAATATGGGAAGAATAAAATAAAGTGATCTAAATACTCACAACATAACTAAACTGGGCACACAACGTGCCTAAATAACCAATTATGAAAAAAGGTATATTCCTTTCTCTAATCTAAATCATTTCGATATACCTGCCCTTTTTATTTGTCACAGCCCTTATCTCCCCACCACCTCAATTTTGCCCCTCTTTTGATGAAGATTACCCGAAATTAGCCATTGTGACCCATTTTGTGTT
>JBATKU010000552.1:0-3426 GCA_049669725.1 Desulfobacterales bacterium | reverse complement strand
CGCCAGTATATCGGTGGCCATGAACACTACGGCTTTCGGTCTAATGTCGGCGATACCGCTTCTGCTTTTTCATGCCAAGCTGACATCGACCACGGGTCAGATCATAGACAGCCTGGAGATGGCATCGGTCAAGGCGCTTAACACCATCTCCAATTTTGCCAAGCGCCAAATCGAGGCGAGTTGATTATGACCAGACGAAATCATAAAAAAAGGCGAATGCAGGAAACAGGTCAACTGGATGTAACCACTTTCCTGAACCTGATGGTGGTGCTGATACCGTTTTTGCTGATCAGCGCCGTTTTCTCGCGCGTGACAATCATGGAGTTGAGCGTTCCGACCTCCGCGGGCGGATCGAAATCGAACAATCCGAATTTCTCGATTGAAGTCATCGTGCGCAAAACAGGATTGGAGATCGCCAATGGGTCGTACGTTGAGGCGGCGATTCCGAAAAAGGACGATCAATACGATATGGAGATGCTGTCGGAAATGCTCATGCGCTTGAAAGCCCAGTATCCGGATAAGGAAGACGCCACGATCCTTCTGGAACCTGAAATAGCGTACGACTATCTGATTCAGATCATGGACGCAGTGCGCGGCGCTGAAGTCCGGGAAGATGGCAGCGAAGAAGTTCAGAAAATGTTACTCTTTCCCGACATATCCATAGGAGACGCACCATGAGAACCAGCAAACGCATTAGACGAATGGGGCGAAACAAAAAGATGGTGACCGGTCTAAACCTGACGTCCCTGATGGATGTCTTCACTATTCTGGTGTTCTTTCTGTTATTTCACGCTTCGGGCAGCGAAGTTATGGAAGCGCCCAAGCAAATCAAGCTGCCCGATTCGGTGGTCGAGACCAAACCGAGAGAAACCGTGGTGATCATGGTCAGCCCGGAAACAGTGCTGGTTCAGGGCAAGGCCGTGATGAACACCCTCGAACTGCTGGATGCCAGGATGGAGACGGTTGCTGAAATCACCGAACGGTTGAAGCAGATTGAACAAAATATTATCGGGATCAGCACCAAGACGGTCGTTGAAAGCAAGGAGGTCACTATCCTTGCGGATAAAACGATACCGTTTCAAGTGCTTAAAAAAATAATGTCAACTTGCACGGGTTCTGGATACGGCAGAATTTCCCTTGCCGTCGTTCAGAAGGCCGAACAGGAATAGTGGGAATATCGCGATGACTTCCTTATTAGAACAAGAATTGACGCCGCTCAACGCCCAGATCGAGCAAATCCGCGAAAAGCGCGAGATGCTCAAAGAACAGTTGGGCGGTGTGGCAGCAAAGCTCGAAAAGTTTTCCGCCGCCAGACAGCGCATCGATGCGTTACAGGATGTCTGCGATGCACTCGACAAACTGGCGGAACTGAAAGCGGAAGAACTTTTTTGGAAAGGAATCCCTGGGGAAGGGGATGCCGCCGGACACCTGGAGCGTATTCGAGGCCGCGTGGACCGTTTCGAACAGAAGATCAGTGAGATTGACAAAAAGCAGGCACGGCTCCAGGCACAGATCGACAGGCGGAACGACGAGTTGGCCTATCTTCACGAAGAAGTCCAGGAAGCCTATGAGCGTGAGGAACGGCGCAGGGAAGAGTTTGTCATTGAACGGGAGATCTCACCTGTTCCTTATCGTGCCATGATCATGCCCTGGACCAAGGAGACCGAGAGCGAAAGGCGCTTTTACCGCACAGCTCTTGTGGCCATGCTCATCTGCATTTTCTTCGGCATTCTTATTCCCTGGGTGAACGTGCCGCTACCGAATTATACGGCCGCGGTGGTTGTAATACCGGATCGATTGGCCAAGCTGGTCAAGAAGGAGCCACCCAGGCCGTCTCCGGCGCCCAAGCCGGTGCCGAAAGAGCCCGAAAAAGAGCCCCAGAAGATCAAGGATGAGTCCATATCCGAACCCGAGAAGAAAAAACCGGACAAAGCATTGAAGAAAAAAACTCCGGAACCGGAGCCTCCCAAGGTGGCCAAAAAAGGCGGCGGAAAAACTTCGGCAGCTCGCAAAAAAGCCCAACGCGTTGGGGTTCTGGCCTTCAAGGATACGTTTAAGGACCTTATGGACGAGACACCTGTTGCCAAGCTCGGTACGGAGGCCCGCCTAAACCTGAAAAGCTCGAACGTGGCGGGGCAGGCAGTGGCCCAGCGCTCGCTGGTGGCAATGCAGGCGCAGGGTGGATCCAGCGGTGGTATCGTCAATTCCGGGATCAGCCGCAATATCGGAAACGGCAACGGCGGCCGTCTCGGTGGCAGCGGTATTGGCAAAGGTAGCGGTGGCGGCAACGGCAACGGTGTCGGCTTTACCAAGGTGGAAAGTTCCATTGCGGATGTGGGGGAATCTTCGAGACCGCTGAGCGATGGGCCCGAGGCGGGCCGAACGGACGAAGAAATCCAGATCGTTTTCGATCGATACAAGGCGGCGCTTTATCGGATTTACAACAGGGAATTGCGCAAGGACCCGACCTTGCGCGGGAAGATTTTGTTGAGAATCAGCATCGAAACCAGTGGTGCGGTGTCCCTGTGTAAGGTGGAGTCAACCGATCTGGAGTCGCCTGAACTCGTCGCCAAGATTGTTGCACGCATCAAACGGTTTAACTTCGGCCCGAAAGAAGGTGTGCCGGAGATGACTATTCTGTATCCGATCGACTTTCTGCCTGCGGCTTAGGAGCGGTCGCTTACAGAAAAAAATACAATTATATCAGGAGTATAGGAGTTTTCCGGGTCAAGGTGTGTCATTCCCGCAGAGGTGGGTATCCAGAAAAATTCACTCCGGTAGACACGGACGGGCACCGATGTCGGCATGGCGGAAACAACTCCCCAACTCTCAATTATAAAACTTAATTTTACTCATTTTCAGGTTTCAGGAGGAAAGCGATGGAATTCTACTCATTAGCGTCAATCGTGGCCTTTTTTCAAAAGGGTGGACTGTTCATGTATCCCATTATGTTTGTGTTTGCGGCCGGCATGGCCATTGCGGTGGAACGCTGGTTTCAGTTGGGCCGCATCCGCAGCGTGAACCGCAAAATGTGGAATGTGCTGCAGCCGATACTGGTCAAAGGTGAGTTCGACAAGGCGCGGCAAATGGTCAACAAGGACAAATCCACCATCTCGCAGATGCTGGCAATGGGACTGGCGCGTCAGGGTGCGGTTGGGCGTCGTGACGACATCGAAATCGCCATGGAAGAAAGCATGATGGAGATCATCCCTCAACTGGAAAAGCGCACCCCATACGTGGCACTGCTGTCGAATATCGCCACCCTGCTGGGACTGCTCGGCACCATCATGGGGCTGATCGAGGCGTTCACCGCGGTGGCCAATGCGAACCCCGCCGAAAAGGCGGATTTGCTGTCCGCCAGTATATCGGTGGCCATGAACACTACGGCTTTCGGTCTAATGTCGGCGATACCGCTTCTGCTTTTTC
>JBATKU010000551.1:0-40468 GCA_049669725.1 Desulfobacterales bacterium | reverse complement strand
CAAATGGTTAAGTCGGGAGTTGTAATATCAGGAGGTTATCAGTTTATAGGAATCGTTATCGGAGATAATTTATGAAGTAAATGCCATAAAAACTGGGAAATTCATTTCATATTTACTATGATTTTTCAATTTATTTGATGTCGTACATTCGAGTATTACGCGTTTTTAAGGACTGTCAATCGTTGAGATTAATAGATGAATCTGCATTTTGATTTTTTGATTATTTCAGTTTTATACATTTCAGAGATTATCAAAAAAACATTGGATTTCCTGACCTGTCTTTTTTCAAGCGTTTGCTAACTTTTGCTTATTCTTTAAGCTTTTTCCTTAATCCCACAAGGCCTATTAACCCAGAACCAAAAAGGAATATTGCACCCGGGATGGGGGTATGGACCGTATTGACTGTTAAAATACTTCCATCGTTATAGAAATGGCAATCAGGATCAAAGCCTAAACCAAAATTTCCATCCTTCAGGTAGTCCAGCAGAGTGCTGATTTGATCAGTATTGAAAATAACGTCTATATCTTGGGACGTGTCCGAAAGATCTATTCCGTGATACAGTTGGATTCCCTGGTTCTCGAAATAATTACCAGACGCTTGATTGTCCGTTCCGGAAGCCACGCCGTTGTTGGCGGATTCCAAGAGTTGAACATATAAGTCGTTGGGATCCGAGTTGTAGTTTCTGATGTTGTCGAAAGAAAGGGCGGCGGCGGCAATCGTCTCTCCTTGAGGCAAGGTCCAATCTATGCCCCAGGTGTAATATTTATAATGATCAAGATCCCAAAGATCGGAGCTGGGCGACGGCTCAAAAATATATGTCGCGGCGCAGGCCCATCCCCCGAAGGAAAAAACCAACGCTGTAGCGAATACAAACCGTAATAATTTTTTCAACTTTTTACTCCTTTGCTAAATATTATGAATTATAGGGGTAAGATGATTGTTTTATCAGAATGCTCCTGCAACAATTGTTCCAAAAAAGAAGAGTTAACAATAACAGGTTGTTGAATGTTGTAGCAAAGCAATTGGAATTTATTTTGTGGCGCCAATTACTTAATTTAATGAATAATTTTTCATAACTTCATGAATAATTTTGAACAGTTAAGCCTCATTGTGGTAGTTTTGGATGGAATGGCAAAAATAGATCAAGGAGAGATGGGATCTAAATTTTCCGCCAGCGGCGTTACAGTGTCAAATTTACGTTCAAGGTCCGGATTGTAGATAGCCGTAATTCTAACGGTTCGAAATCTTATTCAACTCTTCCAGCGTCGTTGAATCATCATAAATTCCGGAAACAACCTGGAAGGGGGTATTGGAGGCCGGCATCATGAAACTCACTTTGCGCTTCGGATTGAGCAAAAACCAAGGACGGCGATAAAAGGATCAACTTTAATCCTCCGCTTCTCCCTTTTTAAGGCAGTAACGAAAATCGCAGTGGGCTGCCCCTTCCATAATTGTCCGGGTTCTTTTAAGCGAAACATCGGGATTAAATCCTTCGATCAAGGCATAATCGCGGGCACAGGATAACGCCGTGCCAAGCTCGCGAATTCCCAGCTTCGCATAAAGCTCGGCATAGCGGCAGCGCGTAACGTTAAAGGAAAAGACGTCCTCGGTCTGTTCGATCACATCGATTTTCAGCGCATCGTCCATGGTCCAAAATCTCAACGACTCTGCAAAATGTTGAAACGTGGCGCCGCCCATAAATCCGGCAAGTTCGGCACCTTGCTTTTTGGCAATATTTACAATTGTATCACGCATCACTGCCAACACTTTTTCACGTCCAAAGGTTTCCCCCATCGCATCAAGCATCGGCGCCAATATGCGGGCTTCTACCTCACGTCTGGTCAATACACCGATTTTAGCATTGAGATTGTCCTCGGGAGGATGATTCATTGTATCAGGGTGATCTTTTTTATCCTTTTCGACCGGCATAGGGAATCTCCTTTCCATATAAAGAACTAAAAACGATTTTACAGGAGCCACCACTTGCTTTCAAGATATATTTAGACATAGAAACTTTAGAAATTCCAAAACTAAATCATCAGCGGTCTTGACACTTTACAACTGGCTACCAGTTGTTTTATAAAGAAATAAAGCAACAGGATCAATACGACCCATCTGAAAGGAGTTCTAAAATGAGCGAATTCGGAGAAAAATTAATCGATTTGAGAACCGAGCGCGGACTTAGCGTGAAGCAAGCTTGCCAGAAAGTCGGTATTCCTCAATCCAGATTAAGTGAACTGGAAAGAGGGGTGCGGATACCCACCGTCGGTCAAATTGAAAAACTTGAAAATTTCTATGAAGCCGGACCCGATGAACTCGCAGAATTGGCGAAAAAATTTGAACTACACGCTGAATAAGGACCTGGTAATTTGCTATCAAGGATATTATGAGACTCATTGCGATAACAATTTTAAGCTGCCTTCTCGTTGCCCATAGCCTGACAGCTGCCGGAGCTGACCTGCTGGCCGAGAACACGGTTTCCAATTCAGCAGGTGGGTGGCAAAAGCTTGCTGATGGCCTTGAGCTCGGAATTTTTGATTCCCCGCTGCCCGCTGAAATCGGTGACTCAAAAATCCGAATCTTGAGGATCGATCCCGGACGCTATGAATTAAAATTGCTCAACGCCTCTGTCTCTGCAAAAGGCCGTTCTTTGACCGCCAGACAATGGTGCCGTCAAAATGGACTGGTAGCCGCCATAAATGCCAGTATGTTCCAGGCCGATTATAAAACCAGCGTGTCCTTTATGCGCACCAGAACCCACGTCAACAACCCGAGAATTTCCAAAGATATGACCATACTGGCCTTTGACAGACTCGGGACCGGAGTTCCTGAGGTAAAAATCATTGACCGCCAGTGCGAAGACTTCAAAATCTGGAAAAACAAATATGGAACTCTGGTTCAGAGCATTCGCATGATTTCCTGCAAGGGCAAAAACGTGTGGCGGCAACAACCCAAAAAATGGAGTACAGTGGCAATTGGAATGGATAAGGCAGACAGGGTACTGTTTATCCACGTTGGCTCGCCTTACAGTACGCATGACCTGATCAACACCCTCCAAAAGCTTCCACTTGATATTGCCCGAGCAATGTATACTGAAGGCGGATCCCAGGCCCAGCTGTATATCAAAATCGGTGCACATGAATATGAGTTCGTCGGTCATTCTGAAATAGATTTCAGCAACAAAGCAAATTCACTGTTTTCCTGGCCGATCCCCAATGCGGTTGGGATATCTCTTAGAAAGGATTAGACAATGACCCAGAAATGTTTGTATGTCTTTATAGCCGTATTTTTTGCGGTCATGACGGCATGTTCGGGTACCATGCAGGGTGTTGTCCGAAAAGATGCTAGAAGAGTGTCATTTAACTATTCGGATTCGAGGATCGGTACAGCTGACCTACAGGTGGCGTTACCCGACGGAGAGCGTTTTGCAGGGCGTATTGAAAGAGGCACAGAAAATACCGCAATTGATTCCGGTGCCTCGAACAGCACCGACAGATTTGAAGCAGTGGAAACCTTTGACGGAAACGCAGATGCTGTATTGTCCGGCAACAGGGGGAATATCATGAAATGCCGGTTTCGTTTAACTGATATCATTATTGGCTTTAGCAGCGGTGGATTTGGGATCTGTCAGGTTTCGGATGGGAGGGTTATCGATATCTTCTTTTAAAAGGACCTAAAAGATTGGCTTGAAAAAGCCAAAAAGTTCGCAAAAACCTTGCCGGCCAAGTGAGGTAAAGAAAAAATAAACTGGAATCATGAATTATGAAAATATATAATATCTTTTTCATCGTTCTGCTTCTTGCAGCCAGCGCAGCGTGGGCAGGCGAAGCAGATGTTATTGAGGTAGATGTTAAGCAGACTGGCCGAGATAGTTACTTTTTCAAGGTGACGGTGCGTCACGCAGATGAGGGCTGGGACCACTATGCCAACAAGTGGGATGTGGTAGCCCCCGACGGCACAGTTCTTGGGACCCGCACGCTTTTTCATCCCCATGTTGATGAACAGCCTTTCACCCGAAGTCTGTCCGATGTAAAAATTTCTGAATCCATAACGGAAGTTACTGTCCGGGCCCATGACTCTGTTCACGACTATGGAGGGAAAACAATACAGGTGGCAATTCCAAAATAATTGTAATGTCAGCGGTATGATTATGGTTGAAATTCGCATATATGGAAAACTTCGCCGCTTTGCACAGGATTTCCCAATTGACAGCGATAATACCATCCGGGTCACTGCCGACGCGGGTGATACCTTGGAAACACTTTTGGTTAAGCTGAATATGCCCGTTGATGAGATTTATTCTATTTTTTTCAATTCTAAAAGGAAAATATTTATGCGAAAAACGATGATGATCACCATACTAATTGGTTTGCTGGGATGCTCATCCGCCTATTACGGTACAATGGAAAAGCTGGGCTACCACAAGCGGGATTTGATGGTAAACCGTGTCGAATCTGCCCGCGACGCCCAGGAGGACGCCAAGGAGGAATTTGAATCTGCCCTTGAAAAATTCAGCAGTGTTTTGCAATTTGACGGGGGAAAACTTGAAGATAAATACAATCAGCTGAAGTCGGCATACGACAAAAGCAATGCGCGAGCAGAAACCGTGCGGGAACGCATTGAATCCGTAGAGGATGTGGCCGAAGCACTGTTCGCAGAATGGGAAGAAGAGTTGAGCCAATACTCCAACGCCAGTTTGCGTCGCAGCAGTGCCCGTAAGTTAAGCCAAACTAAACGGCAATACTCCCAGCTTATTAGTGCCATGAAGCGGGCCGAAAGAAAAATGGATCCGGTTCTCACCGCTTTTCATGATCAGGTTTTATTTTTGAAACACAACCTGAATGCCAAAGCCATCGCCTCCCTGCAAACCGAACTGGGCTCTGTCGAAGCCGAAGTGAACTCTTTGATCAAGGATATGGAAGCGTCCATAAAAGAGGCCGACAAATTTATCAGCGCGATGGCGAAAGAGTGAAACGAAATCAGAATTGGGAATGCGGAACTAAAAAAATTGAGCCACCTGAAGACGCGAGATGTTAAGAAATCGCTGAAAAAGCTGGGTAATCCCGAGCATGCCGCAGTCAGTCAAAGATTTTTTAAAACCGGCCCGGGCGAATACGGCGAAGGAGATATTTTTATTGGCGTCCGGGTGCCGGTGCTCAGAAAGCTGGCAAGTGAATTTAAAGATTTGCCTGTCAGCGAAGTCGAGATTCTGCTCCGATCCCCTATTCATGAAGAACGGCTGCTTGCCATTTTGTTATTCGTTCATATTTTTAAAAAAGGCGATGATGACGTAAAAAGGGATATCTGCGAACTGTACCTGAAATCCACTGAATTTATCAACAACTGGGATCTGGTGGATACCTCGGCCGAGCATATCGTCGGCGCCTATCTGAGGGATAAAAGCAAGCGCCCTTTGTATCGTCTGGCCAAATCAAAAAACCTGTGGGAACGAAGA
Organism: Desulfobacterales bacterium; assembly: GCA_049669725.1. Taxonomy (GTDB): domain Bacteria; phylum Desulfobacterota; class Desulfobacteria; order Desulfobacterales; family JAFDCJ01; genus JAFDCJ01. The sequence goes on along the minus strand of JBATKU010000551.1, from coordinate 35,012 downwards.
ATCGCCATCATGGCAACGTTTCATTTTATCAAACGCCACGAGTTTTCTGAAACACTAAAAATCTCCAACGTGCTGCTTTGCGACCGGCATGACTTGATTCACAAGGCCACCGGTTGGATGCTGCGCGAAATCGGAAAGCGAGATCTGAAGACTGAGGAGACATTTTTAAAAGAGCATTATAAAAAAATGCCGCGCACCATGCTAAGATATGCCATTGAGAAATTCCCGGAGGAAAAAAGACAGCGCTATTTGAAGGGAAGCATTTGAATTATGAAACAATTTACAACGCTGATGATTGCTATGGGGATTTCAACACTGCTTGCCTGTGCTGGAACCCAATCAGGCGGCACCGGAATAAAAACCAATGCCATGCAGATTACCCCCCGGCGAATTAAGGATATAACCGGTGCAGAATGGCATTTGAAAAAGATGATAACGGATAACAAATCCATTCCCCTGATAGCAGATACGAAAAATTCCTTTTCGTGTGATGAAGACGGTAAAGTTGCCGGAGTTGCTTCAATAAACCGGTATTTTGGAAACTTTACCCTCAAAGACGATGGTGAAATTATCTGGAGCAAGGCTTTCGGTATGACCCGTATGGCCGGTCCGCCGGAATTGATGGAGCAAGAGGCCAAATTCATGCAAGCCCTGCCCCAAACATCCCGCATATATCTGAAAGGTTCACAACTTATATTGGCCGGCGAGGACAAATCAACATGGCTTGAATTCCAGAAAGCTGATAATTAAGTGGATCTTGCCCGGTTGCAAGATGATATGGTGTAAACATGCCGGTTTTTAAAAAATGTACCTGCTGCGATAATCCCTGGGTTTCCAGAGAAGAATTTCTGGGAGACAATAAGCTTGATTTCGTCGGCTATCAGGTTAATTTCAGTAGTCTTGAACTGGGCTATTTCCTTTTCAACCATCTGACCTGCCAATCCACCATTGCTGTTCATGCCGGCCTTTTCAGGGACCTCTATGACGGCCCGATATTTTCAGAACGCCAAACAAACACCGAGAACTGCCCCGGATATTGTGGCGACAGAGATGCGCTCGGCCCCTGTGACGCGGAATGTGAATGTGCCTATGTCAGGGAGATCATTCAAATTGTGCACAAGTGGCCTAAAAATGAATGTCAGCCGGCCAAAATTGTCCAGGGACGTAGCTGAGAAAAAATATATTATGTTTACCCATGCCATTGCCCGGAAACCGGGACCGAACTTTGCACAGGGGCTCACAACGGCCGTTCACCAAGAACCACCCCAATATAAAAACCTCGTCAACCAGCATGAAGAATACATCGCCGCACTGAAATCCATCGGGCTTGAAGTCATTTTGCTCGATCCATTGCCGGATCATCCCGATGCCTATTTTGTCGAAGATACTGCTGTGATTGCAGCCGAAGTTGCGGTCATCACGAATCCCGGGGCCGACGCCCGCAAAGGCGAAGAAAAATCTATTGCCCCCGTCCTGGCCAAATACCGTAAAACTGAGGTGATTCGGCCTCCCGGAACCGTGGACGGCGGTGATGTGCTTCAGGTGGGCAAACATTTTTTTATCGGCGTGTCCGAACGAACCAACCCTGAAGGGGCCAGTCAGCTGGGTCATATTTTAAAGGTTTATGGCTATACCTACACAACAGTTGCTGTAGGCGAAGGGCTTCACTTTAAATCCAGTGTCAATTATGTCGGAAAAAACACGCTGCTCGTTACTGACGATTTCGCCGGAAATGACCAGTTTAAAAGATATGATACGATCATCATTGACAGGGAAGAATCATATGCAGCCAATACCCTGTTTATTAATGATCACCTCCTGATTCCCCGAGGTTATCCCGGCACCCGTAAAAAACTTGAAGTTCTGGGATTTAAAATAGTCGAACTGGATACCAGTGAGGTGCGCAAGATGGATGGAGGGCTTACATGCATGTCAATTAGGTTCTAAAATCGGCTGCCTGAAAAACAGAAGAACGCCTATACTGAATTTTACAATACCGCCCGCTTTAACGAAATTCTGGAACCTAAAACCACCCTCATGCTTCATCTGGCATCCGCAATGGCCATCGGGTGCTATCCGTGAATGGAGCATTGCCTTGGTGTAGCCAGGGAAGAAGGACTGACCGATGAGGAAATCGGTGCGGTACAATCCGTTGTAATGGCAGTTTCCGCCGGCAGGGTTGGGGCACAGTTCAGGGATGCCTGTGCATTGGATTAAAGTTGGAAACCGGCAAATTTGGAACTTGTGGCAGCGGCTTCGACTCGGCTGAGCCCTTCAGCGGTGAGCTCAGGGCCGAACGGCTCGTCGCAGGCCTGCCGCGATCTTGATACATCTCAAAAAAGCACTTAAAATATAAATATGGAGATTGGTTATGGCGGAAGAAAGCTTAATGGACGGCAAAAAAGTATTATTGGTTGATGACGAACCGGATGTGCTGGACACCCTGGAAGATTTGCTGCCAATGTGTGAAGTCGTCAAATGCACCAACTTTAAAGCTGCCAAAGACTATATGGAAACCCAATATTTCGACATGGCGGTATTAGACATTATGGGGGTTGAGGGCTATGAATTGCTGGACATTGCCGTTGGCCGCAACATCACCGCCGTCATGTTGACGGCTCACGCCTTGAGTCCCGAAAATGTCGTCAGGTCCTACAAAGAAGGTGCCGCCGCATATCTACCCAAAGAAGAGATGATCAACATTGCTTCTTTTATAGAAGACATTCTAAAGGCCAAAGCACAGGGCAAAAACCCCTGGACCAGTTGGTACGGAAGGATGTCATCCTTTTTCGAAAAAAAATTCGGCCCCAACTGGCAAAAAAACGATGAGGAATTCTGGGAGAAGTTTCCTTTTTATTGATTGCACCTATGCACTTGAGCTTGATGAAATATTCTGGGTGATAATACAAACTTATTATGATTAACATACGGCATACGCAATTTTGTAATAGATTTGATTTATAGCCGGCTTATACAATGTTTCAAAGTTGTGTAGTTGTTAAGGAAATGTAGCATAATAAAAACTTCACCAGGAGTGTTGCGCGATTCGATCGAACGATAAGTTGTGCAGTTTTTCTATGGCCTTATCTCAACAATCGTACCATTTGGCACTAACTTATAGATTTCCTCCATTTCTTTGTCTGTAACGGCAATACACCCTTTCGTCCAGTCAACCTCTGCATGAGAAGTACCAACCCACGAGAAACCATTTTTGATGCCATGGATCATTATATCTCCGCCCGGAGAAACACCAAGTTCTTTTGCCCGCATGCTGTCTTTCTCGTTTGGATAGGAAATATGAAGGGACAGGTGATAATCGCTGTCCCCGTTTCTTGAATCGATGATGTAGGTTCCCTCCGGGGTTTTGTTATCGCCCTGCCTTGCTTTCGGACCAACCGGGTCCCCCCCCAGGGCTATTTTGTAGGTTTTGATCACCTCGCCCTTTGAGAGCAACGTCAATCGTCGCTCTTTCTTTTCTATCAGAACTCTATCTGCCGGTTCCGTCCGGAGTGCAAAAATCTTTTGTTCGAGTGTTTCAATCTCTTCTTCGAGCGTTTCAATCCTTTCTTGCAGTGTAATAATCTCATTCTCTTTGCCTTTAACCTCTTGCCGGGAAGTCTCAATCTGTGTTTGCTGCGAAGCAATTATTTTATCCTTGATGATGACATTATGGATTTGAAGTATCATCATCTGGCTGTCCCGCCTGTATTCACTATCCGGGTAATCCCTTACGAGTTTCTGAAAACATTTCAGGGATTTCTGATAGTCTTTTTGTTCGTTCCTGGGATAGGCATAAATAATACCCATCTCGAACAGAACTCTGTCCGCTACCGCTGGATGTTTCTCAATAATTTGCTCGTATTTGCTCAGAGAGGCCTCGTATTTTCCCAGGTTGAAAAAATCATTTGCCTCCTGAGAGAGTAATCTGGCCTGATGTCTCTCACCAATGTGACTGCATCCGCATATAAGAATAGGTGTTATCATAATGCAGACGAAGAAAAGGCGAAGATACTTGCCTATCCCTTTCTGCCTTTTACCCGTATACGTCTTTGTGATTGTTAATAATATGCTTGATGATCGCAATCCCAGTCCTCTTCCAGCTATATCCGCAATACGGTCCATGCTAAACGGTGGAAATGTAAGGAAGTGGAAGGTCTATAAAACCTTGCCACTTCCTTTCGGTTTACTTTTTCATTGATTTCTGGAAAGCAGCTTCAGCTTTTTTTGCTTTTTCCTCTGCGATTCTCGCATTTTCCTCTGCGATTCTTTCCTTTTCCTCTGCGATTCTCTCCCTTTCGATTGCTCTTCTTTCAGCCTCCTCAGCGCGGGCCACAGCTTCATTCGCCTTTAACATGGCCTCATCGGCTGCTACCTTGGCAGCCTGCGCATCCTGAGCCGCCTGATCAGCTTTCGCGGCAATCGCCTTTTCCCGGGCCTGCGCCTCCTCGAGGTCACCTTTTGTTGCGCAACCCCCGACAGCGATAGTAAGAGCAAGCATCATTGAAATCACCAAAAGGCTCTTCTTCATAATGTCGTCACCTCCTTTCTGTTCAGTTTACCATACCATAATAGCTACTGTAAAATTTTGCGTTACTTCACAACAAATATCCACGTTAATTATTGACCTAATGCAAAATGCATGTACCTCCTTTATGGTTCAACCAATATACCGTCTATTTCCAAATCAATTTTCAAGCGTTTGGCCGCGTCTTTGGCCGCGCTCATATTATTGAAAGGGCCGGCGAGAACACGGTGGCGATTGCCTTTTGACAACACCCTTGCGGGAATTGGTGGACCCTGATGGTTAATAATTGCGGCAAGCCTCAGCGCGTCGACCCTGTTACGCAAACTAGCAGCCAGAACATACCACGCGTCCGTTTTGAGGTCCGATATTTCCGGTTTGCCGTACAACTTGTCCGGATGCCTGAGTTTTATGGTTTCCGCAACATCCTTTTTATTTCCATGACGGATCTCGAATATGGGAACAGGGATCCCGCGGGCCTCGGCCACTTCTCTCTTAACCTTTTTCCAGTCAAACGCGTGTCCTGACTTCTTTTCAATATTTTTCAATTTTGCATATGCCTTCTTCAACCCAGCGGTGCCTGATTCTTCAAAGGGCGTATGAGCTTCTAGGTAAACTATTCCATCACGTTGGCCCACGAGATATGGCTGGTTAACAATTTTCACAGGTGTTTTCACCGGGGTGTTTTCGAAAAGTCTCTTTATGTCTTCCGGATAGAGCCTTATGCAGCCATTGGTTGCCCTGAGGCCGATACTGGCCGGTTTATTAGTGCCATGGACCAAATAACCAGACTTACTTAAATAGAGAGCGTATTCTCCCAATGGATTTAGAGGCCCCGGTGGGACTTTAGCCGGCAGAGGATCTCCCTTTTTCCTATGGTCTTCAGCAATCGAGGCGGGCACATACCAGGTCGGCCGGTACTTCTTGCGATTTATATACATTTGGCCCATGGGAGTGGGTCGCCCTGTGGTACCGACACCGACCGGGTAGGTCGACACGGCCAATAGTTTACCATTTCCTTTAAAATAAAAAAGCCTCATAGCGGCTAAATTGATCACGATACCTTTTCTATGGGTGTCTGGCAGAATAAAGCTCAGAGGCAGCAGGATACGCCCTCCGGCCTCAGGCACCCATATATCTATCCCCGGATTAGCCGCACTGACGGTATTGATTCCCAAGCTGAAGTGTCTCGCAATATCCGGCAGCGTATCCTCCTTTTCAAGTCTGATGATCGCCAAACGGCCAATGACGTCATCTTTTTTTGCAACAAAAAAGTCATTCCGTTCGATCTTATCCTCCGGGTGCCCTGGGAACGGCAGAGATTTAGCCAGAAATTCTCCCATATCAGCACAGCCCAGCAAAGATAAGAGAAACATCAATATAATTGTAAGATGAAGCCTGTTGGATAAGGGTGACAGGTCAATAATTCGGCACAGGGTCATATAAGCTAACTTGTTTAATGAAAAAAAATTGAAAACCATCTTTCAGCAAAACTGGATCGTATTGATGCCCAAGGCTCAATTCCATCGCAAGATCGATAACGCGCTACTCAATAATATATACCAAGTATCGCCGATATTATCAAATTTATGAATGTTATTTTGAGAAATTTCAGATTTCATATGCGCGCACGCCACATTTGTATAATAATTTCCGGGGAAGAAAGGGGAAAAAGAGGAACCTTGAGCCTCAAAAGACCAGCAGTTTCTGGTATCCACTGGCGAAGGCGGCTACTTTAGGACTTTTGGGAAGAGACGAAGAAGGAAAACAATTTGCAGAGAATCTGCTCAAACTCAAGCTCAACTTTCCGAGCAAAGGCCGGTTTTTAATCGGGCACTACATCAAGTTCGAAGAAATCGTCGAACGCGTGCTTGAAGGTCTGAACAAAGTCGGGTTGAGCATCGAATAATAGTCGCGTTACAAAAGCTGTCTACAATCACTCCAGTAATGCTGGCAATTCTGAAAGGTCTTTAATCTCAACTTGCGGTCTGCCGGGAAGTCGTTCCGGGCTCTGATCAAATCGGTTAATCCAGGCAACGTTGAATCCAAAGGCAGCCGCACCTGCAGCATCCCAGGCATTGGAAGACTGAAAGACGATCTCTTCCGGTTTCACACCCAGCTCATCCACAGCAATCTGGTAGACGCGTGGGTCCGGCTTGAATACCCCGGCCGTTTCAACGGAGAATATTTGGGGTATCATCGATTCAAGCTGGGAATTTTTTACTGCCGCCTCAAGCATAGCCGGCGTTCCATTTGAAAGTATGGCAATTTCAAAACCACGCGTTTTTAGTTCAGACAGTGCCGCAGGCACTTCCGGATAACAGTCTAATTGCAGGTAAGCCCCCATCAGATCCTTGCTAAGTTCCGTATCTTTTATACTGTTCATCTCGAAGGCGAATTCGAGCGCCTCCCGGGTCACCTGCCAGAAATCGGCATGCCGTCCCATTAAACTCCGCAGCCAGGTATATTCCAGCTGTTTGGTGCGCCATACGGCGGATACCTGATCGGCGATATCCCCTAGTCGCTCGCGATGCTTTCCAACAGCGGAGTGAACATCAAATAGGGTTCCGTAAGCATCAAAAACACAGGCCTTGATACCTGCAATTTTTTGATTCTGCGACATACTGTCCTCCTTTCAGGCTAAGTTGATCTTGCCATCAATTTTCAGGGTCATCCCAGTTAGTGAACATCTGAACGGATAACGCTGCCAGAAATTATCGGTTTGGGCGGCTTTGAGCATATTACGCCATCCGAAACAACCCGGCATAGCGGGGGCAACGCCGGCTGCCGAGCCGATTATCTGCTCGCATAAACTCATGTCCTCAATCTGGGTTTTTCGCATCAGGTCACTGATCAGGATGGAATTTTCCGGATTGGCTGTTTCGGAAATAGCCCCATCTTTGATCCGGAGTTGACCCTCAACCACGCCCAGTTCTTTAGTCGCATAAGCCAGAAGCTTTTGACGGGCTTCATTTGCCCGCACCGGTACCATGGAGCACAATGGAAAGTCCGACTCCTCGCTTCTTAGAACCCTTTAAAGGAATTTGGTGTCTCTTTTTTTCCCAACCCGATGATTCCGCACCTTTTTCCAGACACTCCTTCAAACCGTTGCTGCGGATCTCATCGTTCAAGACAGGATCTATTTCACCCAGCTCGCGGTAATTTTTGAGCCTGAGTTCCAACGGATCCATGTCAAGCATACCGGCAATTATATCCATCTGCGATTCCTGGGCGAAATTCATCTGAGGGTTGCCATATCCTCTTAGGGCACCGCACAGGGATTTATTGGTGAAAACAGCTATACCTGTAAAGCTGTAATTTGCAATTTTGTATAAACCGACACCAGTGGACAAACAGTCCGCGAGAACCCCGATATAGTGCGTGCCGTATCTTGACAGAATTTCAACGGCCTGAGCCTGATCCCGGGGGCGATGATATTCTTCAATATCCAAATAAAGGCTCATCAATTCAGCTCCATCAGTTTTCACCTGGATTTTGCACGATTCAGGTCTTATTCTTTTCCAGAATATCCCGTTTTAGAACTGTTTTACGCACTTTCCCGAGGGCGGTCCGGGGAAAGTCACTCATAATTATGACCTTTTTGGGCCATTTATAACGCGCCAGATGTCCTTCACAAAAGCCGATAACTTCTCCGGATGTAAGGTCCTTTCCGGGTTTTGGAATCACAAAGGCGCAGCCCACTTCTCCCCAGGTTTCTTTCGCAAAACCGACGACAGCGACATCTTCTATTCCGGGATGATTTCGTAAAACCCGCTCGATCTCGGCCGGATATACATTTTCGCCGCCGGAAATATACATGTCTGTTTTGCGATCGACAAGATAAAAATAGCCATCCTCATCCATGCGGGCCAGATCTCCGGTGTGCAGCCACCCGCCCCTGATGGTTTCCTCGGATTTAACCGGATCCTGCCAGTATTCCGTCATCATGATAGATCCTCTGACAACGATTTCGCCAATCTGCCCGGTCTCGCACAGACGCCCTTGTCCATCAACAATCTTGACATCGGCATGAAAAACCGGTCTGCCCACCGAACCGGGTTTGCGCACGGCATCTTCCTCATGGGCCCATAAAAGAATCGAGGTTTCCGTTTGACCCATGATCTGGCGCAAGGCGAACCCGGCTTCCTGGAACTGAGCCATGAGCTCCGGCGTCAACTTTTCACCGCCAATGGCGGCGACCTTCAGGGAAGAGTTGGCTGCTCTTTTTCCAGATGCCACCTGGACCAGGGATTTGTAAACCGTCGGGACTCCTAAAAATTTAGTGACCTGATATTTGCAGATATCTTCATAGGCCTTGTGGGGTTCAAAGCTGGGATGAATAATCAGTGTGCCCCCTTTATAGAAAACCGGCGAGGCCTGGATGAAAAGCCCGCCGGAATGAAAAAGCGGCAAAACAATCAGCATGACGTCATCGAAGTGAAGTTTAAAAAAAATATCGGCGTTCAGGCAGTTAAAAAAAGTTTTGCGATGGGAAAGCACCGCACCTTTTGGATGCCCGGTGGTACCGGATGTGTACATGATGACGTGGGGTTCTTCGGGGGTGGCCGGGGCCATGGATTCGGTCAGAAAAGGATGCTGCCCTTCACAGGCTTTGGTCCCGGCATCATAATCGAGAATTTCACCGGAATTGGAGCATTCAGGGATACTGGCCAGCAACATCAAGGGTTTGCGATCATTCAGAAAAAGGTTAAAAACTGGCTCAGCATATTCGCTTCCAAAAACAAATAGCCGCGGGCGAGCATTAGAAAGGGTGTAATCCAGTTCAGGGGCTGCGAGCCGGAAATTTACAGGTACAAAAAGGGCTCCCAGTCGCGAGCAGGCCAGGTAGAGCTCAAGAAATTCGGGGCAATTGCGCAGCATGACGACAACCCGGTCCCCTTTTTCGATTCCCAGGGATTGAAGCCAGCAACAGGCTCGATTAACCTTTTGGTGAAGCTCCAGGTAACTGGTTTTATTATCTTCATAGATGATGGCGGTTTTGTTCGGATGCAATTCGCTCCAGCGCTTAACCCACCAGGCGATGTTCATAGACTTGGTCATTCATTTTCCTTCGATACAAGCAGGCAGTTTTTATATGCAATTTTTAATCTATAACATATTCAGCATCATCCATAAATATTTATAGCGCTTTTCAAAAACTCGCATCTGTTTTATATTGATACCACATCCAAGGAGCCTATGATGAAGCGTGAATCTGTATATTTGGTTGCTGTGCTATTATTGCTGCTATTTATTAAGGGTCAAACGGCTGCCATCGAAATCGATTTCAGCAACGATCATTCATCGATCCGGTGTACCGATGGTATCGTGCATGTGGGTGATAAGGAGCAGGGAGTTCTGGACAAATGCGGCAATCCCCTGGCAATAGCCCCGGGGGATTCGGATACATATAATATCTGGCTATATCAGGTCGGTGCTTCGAAGTTCATGTACTACCTGGGATTTCTGGACGGCCAACTGGAAAGAATTGTCAGCAGGCCGTGTATTAATAATGATCCGAACTGTTATGATGCACGATAGAAAAAAGATGGAGGACAGAAAACAGATGACAGAGTTCTGAGGACCGAGGACCGAAATTGTGCGTACACGTCGTGGCTAAAAGCCACCCCCGCCAAATTTTTACCGCTATATACCCATCATTAGGTTCGCCGCAACATCACCATTTCAGAGGGTGGTAGCGACACCTTGCCGCGATAAATTAAATTTATGAGACTGCTTCTAGTTTAGGGTTTTAAGGATATCATAAATATCCATTGGTTGTTTATTGTTTTGAGTGGCGATTTCCTTGATGCTCAGCTCCGCTGTGGCCTTAATGTCACTTTCCGAGAGAGTGCGCAATACTGCAGGAATATTCAGGTTGTATTCCTGGCAAATATCAGCCAGCGAACGTCTTCCAATCCCCGGGGGTGGGAAATCCGGCATTTTTTTGACTGCATCCGGGGCCTCAACCGGTTTCATAGCCGCATAAAGCTGTTTGGGTGACATCCGGTTCAATCTGGCAATGTCCTGGATGGTCTGCTCGGGGCCGTCAAAATCAATGCCCGCTTTTTTCAAACGCTCAGTGGCATGAGACAAATCAAACTGCATTTTAGAGGAAAAGGTTTTCAGACTGGATAGCTCGGCATGTCCATAGGGCGGTTCTCCGTATTTTTGGGCTGCGGAATCTTTTAGAAAATCGTTAAATTCCATGACCCAGTGAAACGGTGGGATCAAAAAATAGGTGCCAACGGCAACCACCAGGGTGACCACAAGCGCCGTTGTGGATTCTTTCGTGAACACCCGAAACTGTTTGGCCTTATTCTTAAGATAAGAGACAATCGGCTTCCAGTTGTAGTAAATATGCAGCAGAATTGATGCCAGAAAGAGCAGACCCAGGTTGATATGGACATTGCCCCAGTCCGTTTTCGTCAGTCCCCACAGATCCCAATCGGCCCAGTAGGCAACGCGTCCCTGGGGGGCAACATATAATGCCACAATGGTCAGCAGCAGCAAGATAAATGACGACAACGCCGTCAGTGATGCTATTTTTCTCATTTTCATCGCGTAAATTCTCTCCAGTTCTGAAATTATACTGATTCGATCCGGGTACTAGATGCCCTATAATTGGGCTCGATAACCATATGTCAAGCATCGTGGGCTTATAGCGGTTGTTAAAAAAAGTTCCGTTATTGGAACGCCTTTTTTCTACAACCACTTATACCATCCTTCCGTATTGCGGAACTTATTTTTGAAAGGCGGTATAAAATCGGATATCATCATTGCCTAACCAACCGGTCTATGTTAGAAAATTTGAATGACTTCACTAATTCTCCTGGATAAAAAGTCGCGGGAGGCCCTGCTGGACAGCACCGCAGCACTGACCGGTTTTTTTTGGGGACCCGATCCCGCAAGCAGCCGGGAGATACTGCAGGGATCTTTTCTAAGCCCCTTTGAGGACCTCGAATCCCGGGTAACATACGAACCTCCCGAGCTCCTCTCCGGCCTTAGAGATACGATCAACGGTTTCGCAGACACCGAAACCCTTTTTAACAATCTCGAAGAAGCCTATGTGCGTCTGTTTATCAATTCCCGCCACGGAATTACCGCCCCCTTGTACGCTTCCTGCTATATCGATGACAACGCCTCCGGGGAAAACGCCCCCTTAATGGGTCCCCCCGCTGTTTTAATGAAAAAAAGATTTAAATCCAAGGGACTGTCGCTGTCGGATACCATGCATGAACCACCCGACCATCTGTCGATTGAATTGGAATACTTATATTTTCTGCTGAAAAAAGGTTGGTCGGACAACGATCCCGCGCTATTGTCTGAAGCCGTTTCTTTTGCAGGTGAAACCATGCTGCCCTGGGTAAGCATTTTGCGAGAGCGGATCGCCGATGAAAAACGCTGCCGTTTCTACCCGCTGATCACCACTGCTGCGGTGTCAATCCTGGCTTACCTGGGCCGTCAAACACCTCCAATATAGAAGCTATTTCAAAAATAGTAGATTGCGTTCATGAGATAGCTTCTAATTTTTATGAGCGCAAAAAGAAAGGCGCACAACATCTCAGTGCCCCTTTCTTTTTGGATTGCACCGGGTGCAGCGCACTCGGTTTGAAACCAACCTATCCGTTATTGGGTATTTTTGATTGTGTAAGATCCATCTTTGCCGTATGCCACTTCGGCTTCCAGATAATAGACCTTTTTCAAATCCGGTTTTAAATCCTGGAGCATATAGTAAGATTCACCACTTCTGGCCCCTGTTGAACAGACAAAAACAATGGGCTTGTCGGCCGGAAGGGTATTTATTTTGCTCTCGAGTTGATCAACTGGAATATTGACCGCGGTCTGGAAATGGCCGGCGGCAAACTCATCCGGATCCCTCACATCGACAAGGTAGATGCTTTGCGGATTATCTTGTAATAATTTTTTAAATGTCGCAAGGTCAATGGAGCCTTCTTCTCCACCGGCTTTGACCGCAACGGCTGCAGGGGCTGCACCGTAGGCCTTTTTCCAGGCCGGATAACCCGCGGAAAATACTTTGACTTTTGTGTATCCAAGCTGAACCGCCTTCCTGGCGGATTGATGGCTCAGCTTTCAGGTGTAGCCCTGGCAGTAAAAAATCAGCGGCGTATCCTTATCGGCGGGCAGTTTACCTTTTAATTTTTCAAACTCGCTGTCGGGAATGCTGATGGCCGAAGGTATATAGCCTTTGTCATATTTGGCTTTTTGGGGTCGTGAATCGACAACCATCACCTGGTTAGTGGCGATCTGGTCGGCTACATACTCAACGGAGACCGAGGCATAACTGCCTTTGGCCTTCATCCATCCGGGAAATCCGTCGGAATATACTTTAACATTGGTATAGCCGAGCTTTTCCGCCTTCCTGGCGGATTTATGACTCAGCTTTCAGGTAGGTCCCCCGCAATAAAAAATCAGCAGGGTGTTCTTATCCTGGGGCAGTTTATCCGCCATTATAGCGAACTGGCTGTCCGGGATATTGACCGCTGTGGGGATGTGCCCCTGCACATATTTCGGCTTACACGGCCGTGAGTCAATGATCATCGCCCCTTGCGGCTGGGGCACTTTGGCGTACTGCTGTACCAGGGCAAGGTCCGCCTGGTCGTGAAACTGCCAGTCGGCTTTCACCGGCTCAGCAGTTTTCTGAGTGGCGGCACAGCCAATGCCAAGCGCCAGAATCAGCGCCATGACCACGGGCAGCCATGGAACCTTTCTTAATCCAGTCATGCATTACCTCCTTTGGTCTGATGGTTTTTGTTTCGTTGAATAGTTGACTGGTTATAGACTACCCCGCTTTTTCCCAGAACTCCCGGGCCATATGAACATTTCCGGGAAGTGTGGGCGTAACGGCCCAGTCCAGAAGCCGGGTGCCCTCGTGGTAATAAATATTGGGCCGGGTATTTACATGGGGCGCATTCACCCGCACCAGTTTATCTTCCTTTACGATCCGGCTGACATCACTTTGCGGATCGTTGAGATCCCCAAATGTGCGGGCTTTGGTCGGGCAGGTCGCCACACAGGCAGGCTCCTCTCCGCGTTTTAAACGGTGTTCGCAAAAATCGCACTTGTCGGCCCGCCGGGTACCGGGATCGCGATAGCGTGCCCCGTAAGGACAGGCCGATACACAGTTCCCGCAACCAATGCATTTCAAAGGGTCTATCACCACAAGCCCATCCGCCTGTTTATAGGTGGCATCCACCGGACAGGCCGCCACACAGGAAGGGGTCTCACATTGCATGCACTGGCCCGGTTGGAATTCGGATTTGCCGGGGCCGCTCATATCCCACAGGGGCCGGATCCAGTTTCTCCAGAAACCCTCGGGGACATTGTTTTCCACTTTACACGCAATCAGGCAGGCCTTGCAGTCGATACATCTGGAGGCATCGATAACGATCCCGTACTTTTTCGGTTTGCTTTGTTCCATATTCATGTCCCTTCAACAAAGTTGGTTTCAGGTATCAGGTGTCAGGATTCAATGATTGAGGAATTCAGGAATTGAGGGATTTAGGAATTAGAATGACAGCATACCTTCAATTCCTAAATTCCTTAATTCGCAATTCCTAAATTTACCTGCTGACACCTGAAACCTGAAACCATTCTTATACTTTCTTGACGCTGACCATTGTCTCATGCATGGCCATATTGCCTGAAATTTCATCGGCCTCATCTATCAGAACATCCACGATACAGGCGCCTTTCCCATAAATCTTCGACAACCCTTTTGAGATCACGCCAAATCCAGTATCCATATAAACCGTGTCCGGCCGGATCTTTTCGGTCACCAAGGCTTTCAACTGCCCACTGCCCGCCGAGCTTTTCACCTCGACCAGATCTGCCTGCCGGATACCAAGCCCTTTAGCCGGATCCGGATGGATCCACAGGGTATTTTCCCGTTCCAGTTCCCAGAGTAAGGCGTTGTTGGTACTCGCGCTCTGGGTAATATAGGCATTGCGTCCCACCACTATCCTGAAATGACTTTTCGGCACGATTTGGGGGGAATGGTATACCGGCATAGGATCAATTTCGTTTTCCTCGTAGCGCTCACTATAAAGCTCAATTTTCTTGGAACGCGTCTTGAAGGGTTTGCCTTCATGGATCCCGTGGCTGTGGCCGACAATATTATAAACGCCGTCGTTCTTTAGGGCCTGGGCGACATCGGGCAGTTTGTCCAGTTGAGCTTTGCGGAAGTCTTCAATCGTAAAGTCGAAATGCTCGCCCAGATCAAGCCGTTTGGCCAGTTCTTTAACGATCCAGAAGACCGGCTTTGATTCAAACATGGCCGGAACGATGGGATCCCGGGTCAGCACGCCGGAACATGACGACGAAGCTAGAAAGGCAGAAACCGGGTCTTGTCTTTCCAGATAACTGGGTGCCGGTAAAACCAGGTCCGCCATCCAGGCCGTATCACTCATGGTAATATCAACGGTCATCATAAAATCCAGCTTGTGAATCATCTCAATGGTTTTTTGGCGATTGGCACCCGTCTGCATGGGGTTGGTTTTATAGGTAAACCAGCCTTTTATTGGATACGGTTGTCCCTCAATCACCGCGTCACGGGTGTGTTTGAAGGAGCCTTCCTCATCAAACATCATCCGGGCCCGGCCGGCATCGACCCTGTCTTCAGGGTTGTCCTCATAAAATGGGGCCTCGTAAGCAAAGGAGCCGGTTTTAATTTTCTGGGGTAGAATCAACCCGCCTTTTTGGTCCCAGTTTCCCAGCAGGGCATTGACGATGGCAAAGGATCTCCTAATCTGGGTCGAATCCTTGTAATCCGAACTGCGGCGCCCGGGATACACCATGGCAGCCGGAGCAGCAGCAGCCAGTTCCCTGGCCAGCCGGCGGATATCTTTGGCCGGAATTTCCGTTTCCGCTGCAGCCCAATCGGGAGTGTACTCCCGCAGATGTTCACGAAGCCTTTCGAAGCCGAATGTCTTTTCGGCCATGAACTTTTTGTCATAGAGACCCTCTGAAATAAGAACATGTGCGATAGCCAGAAAAAAAGCCATGTCGGTGCCGGGCTTGATGGCAAACCATTCATCGGCCAATGCGGCTGTTTTGGTAAAGCGCGGATCCAGCACCACCAGTTTGCAGCCGCCTTGCATGGCCGTCATCAAATCAATGCTGTCGGGGGTCACCAAGGCTTCAAAGCGGTTGGCGCCCGGCATGATGACATATTTCGTATGGATGACGTCAGGCGTGGGGACCACACCAAACGTATCCAGGAAGGCCCGATTGCGGCTCAGCAAACAGTTGGATTCATGGGATATGACATTATAGGAGCCATAAACTTCCGCGAACTGGTGAACAAATGTGGACTGCATGTCGGTGCCGGCCATGAATAGAAAGCCGCAGCGGGTATACTCTTTGCCGATCCGATCCAATTGTTCAGCCGCATGGTCCAAGGCCTGATCCCAGCTCAATCGCTGCCACTGGCCCGCGCCCCTTGCCCCTTTGCGCAAAAGCGGATATTTCAAGCGATCCGGATCATAGAGCTGTTTGACCCCCGCATTTCCCCGGGCACATAACATCCCGCGCGATTTAAGTGATTTAGGATTGGGATCGAGCTTTTTCACAACCCCGCCTTCCACCCGGGCGATCAGGCCGCATTTGTTAAAACACATATCACAGGCCGAAAACATGTTTCGGATCTGATTCTGCTCCGCCCCTTGTTTGCCGGAAACCAGGGCGTGCAAAACCCGGCTCGGGTCGCCGGCGGCCACTGCAACTGCTGCGGCACCGGAGAGCTTCAGAAAATTACGGCGAGTCAATGCACCATTATTTTTAGCCGACATAATTACTTCTCCAAATAGGCTTGTTTTTGAACACCATCGTCAGGAATTCTGCCCGTAAGCTCCATCCAATCCGAATTCCGAATTCCGAAATCGGATCATTTGCATTTCGCCGGAGACGGCGAATCGAATGCATGTCCCCAGAGATGGGCATACATGTCACTTCGGTCTTTCTCAGACAGCTTGGCCCACTCCTTGCTGCACGGCAGCTGGTCGATGCTGTTAAAAACCTCTTCCCACTTTGCCTGGGTTTTATCGATGGGACTCAGAGCTTTTGCCGTTCCACCCTCGACGTGGCAGGTTCGACAATTTTTTCGGAAAAGATACTTTCCCTTGCGGGCGTTGCCTTTGTCTTCCGCTATGACCATCCCGATGTTAACGAACAAGAAAACAACCAAAATTAAAACCGAACCTATTCTTTTTGACATTTTTTCCTCCTAGTTCTGTTTATATTTTTAACCAATTCAATTGAAAAGATTCAATCCTTTGAAGCCCTTTCAGAGTGGCCAATCCCGAGCCCGAGTTTATTAAACCGGCCGCCGGCTTCGATGGGGTCACCCTCGTAACCCAGGGCTTTATAATCGATATAATTGGTTTTGCCGATTAATTCCTCCACATCACGGCCCATTTCGGCCAGGAATTTGAAATCTACGCCTTTGTGAACCAGATCCTTGAAATTCACATCCGGCCTTTCCTGATGACATTTGCCGCAATAGGGCGCCTTGGCCAGGGAAGCATGACATTCGGAGCAGGACAATGCCTGTTCCTTGGGAACGACTTCATGGGTCAGACCCCAGTACATGGAGGTTTCCACAAACTCATATTTACCGCTGTAGGCCAGGCCGGCAGACTTCATACCATCCCGGGAGGCCTTGTCCCAATCCCAGTGTTTCCAGTAGCCTCCCCAGAGCTGGGGGGCGATCAGATATTTATAGACGGCATCGCTGATCTGTTTTCCCTTATGGACCTTGAAGGGATATATCCTGGAGGCCGAGTCTTTGATATCACCCACGGGTTTGGTTAATTCCGTTAGACCGTTTTCATTAATCCGATCACCGAGAATGTAGCGCTCGACGGTTCCGTTGTACCAGCGGTAGGTTGGCTTGACCGCTTCTTTCCACTTAAAGGTGCCTTTCTTCTTATCGTAAACCGGCTTTCCGTATTTATCTTTCGGCAATTTCTGGTCCTGGCCGGCCGTGGACCAGTCCCAGAAGATTTTGGTCGGATTGCTTTTGGAATAAACAGGAATGTGGCAGGTTTGACAGGCTACATGCCTGGTGTGTTTATTTAAATGGTGGTCAATCAACTCGCTGCCGATATGGGGTTTGTCGGTATGGCAGTATTCGCAGGAAAGGTCCCCTTCCACGGCCGCCACGGATATGCTTCGCCCGGAAATCATGTGATTGCGAGTCTTGTGACAGTCCTGGCATCTGAAATCCAATCCCCCATCGGTGATCCCCATGTGAACGTCATGATCCTTGTCCGGTTTGGCCAAGGTCGAACTCATGTCCCCATGCTTGACCGCATCACCACCGCCACCGCGAAAATGACAGTTGATACCGCAGTTGGCCCGACTGGGTCGGCCCACATTTTGAGCAATGGTAACCAAATCCAAATTCTTAACCGGAAATCCGGCCGCCGGAGGCGCTTTTTTATACTTTCCGGTGGTGTCGTGACAAACCAGGCAATCGATTTTGGACATATCGGTAAAATCAAAGTTTTTGTCTTTCCACCCGTAGCCGATGTGGCAACTCGTACAGCGCGGCCAGTTCCCGTTCAGGTTGATACAAAAATTGTTGATGGTGGCATGGTTCTTACCCAGGTCAATCCTTTTTTCCTGGCCAACAGTATACGGAGACGGGCCGCGCCACTTCCAGTGGGCGGTCTTTAGAATAGCTTCACCCTCCTTCTGGTGGCAGGAAAGACAGTTGCGGGTCACTGCCAGGGCGTCCGCATTGCCCTCCAGCTTGACGAGCTGATTGTGGTTAGGCACCTTTTTGGCGTGACAGGCCAGACAGTCGGTGGGCGCCCGGGTATCGAGGGTCCGGGCAATGGGTCCTCGCACCATGGCGCTGTATAGAACCGGACCGCGGGCATGGGGAACCTGTTCCGACTGCTGGTGGCAATCCATGCAGAGTTGGTGGTAGGCCCCTTTCAACCCCGGTGTACCCAGGTCCTTGGCATTAAACGGATCGGCATGGCAGACGGAGCAGGCCACCGGCTCCACAGCTTTGGCTTTTAATTTGGCCATGGATACCGGTTCGCCGTATATATCCCGCTCTTCCCTGGGCATCCGGTGGTGGCAGATGGTGCAATCGCCCAGGACGTTGGCATGTTTGCTGTGCATAAAGCGAACCGGTCCATACAGGTCGCTGTATTTGTTAATAACCGGGCTGTTGAGCACAGCCACTTTAGGCGCATCGGCAATCGAAGGGGTGATATTCTCCTCCAGGGGCAGCAGCCGCTTTAGCGTCTGATCCGCCTCGGCGCCGGAAGGGGTCCCCAGGATCATCAGGGCGGCCGCCAGGGCCAGCACGGCCACAGCCGTGGTGGACATTTTCTTGGGTTCCGCTCCCAGGACCGGAAATATGAATACAAACACCCGGTACACGAACATGAGGGTGGCGATCAGCCCCACCGTAATAAAAATTTCCCCCAGGGCCGGAAAGTACTTAACAATCATATAGGGCGGCGTGTAACTGACCACAAAGACGTTGATGCGGTTTAAAAGGATTCCCAGCACAAAAGTTGCGGATACAAAAAACAGCCACCCGGCCGATCGGCGGACCCTTTTGAACATCAGGAGCACGAAGGGCAACATCACACCGAAAAGAACCTCTACGATAAAGGCATTGGTCTGAAAGGTTCCGTCCAGCAGGTAAACATAGGTGCCGCGCACCATCATATCCCCGATTTTGAACACCAGGTAGGTCCCCATTAACAGCGGCATAAATTTGGCCAGCGGGGTCAGGACGCCCATTTCCGGTTGGCGGCCGAAAGATTTGGACACCAGAATGGACTCAAATGCAACCATGGGATAACCGGCGGCAAAGGCCGAAAGCAGAAACAAAAGCGGTAGAATCGGCGTGTACCACAAGGGATGGACCTTGTAGGAGGCGATCAGCATCAAAGATCCCAGGCTGGACTGATGCAGGCAGGACAAAACGATGCCGGCAATAATAAAAAGGAACATGATTTTGCCCAGAATTTTTTCAGCAAAGGCAAGAAAGGCCTCTATTAAATTGTTAAGCCCGGCCAGAGGGCCCGGAAGCTTCACCCGCCCCTTAAAACGCTCCACCACAATGGGTAAAAATTCAATGTACAGGACATGTAAATAAATCATGACGCACATGGCCACTTCAAACAGGACGGAATTCCCGTTCCAGTTATACAGCGGGCTGGTAATATTCCAGTAGCGGCCGATATCCACCAAAAGTCCCAGCACTACAAATGTATAACCCAGCATGGCGGTCAGCAGGGCCGGACGGATGACGGCATGGTACTGGTCGCGGTTGAAAACATAGGCAATGGCGCCGGTCGTGAACCCCCCGGCGGCCAAGGCCACGCCGGATGCCACGTCGACTCCGATCCAGAGCCCCCAGGGAAATTGATTGTTGAGATTGGCAACCTTGCCGATGCCAAAGAAAAAACGCGCGGCGACAAAAGCCAGCCCCACGGCCATGAGGGCCAGCATAACCATCACCCCGGGGGTCAAAAACTTTTCTTCTTTAATCGGCGCCGCTTCAGCGTGCATATTCATTGCGGGTCTCCTTTCGCCTCAGTATCGCTTTTTAAATCTTCTTTAGCGCCTTTCAAATAGCCGGTTACGCCCATGATGCCGCCAAGAACAGCGTACAGGATAACGGGAGCTGCAAAGTACTGGAACAGACCGTGCTGGATCGATTCTGTCAGTCGGGGCGGCGCCTTGGTGCCAAGCTTGGGAAAGCCCACGGTCTCAAATGGTTCGGAGGCAAGATACAGCCAGGACGTTCCACCGACTTCATGTTCCCCGTAAATGTGATCGACGTACTTGCCCGGATTGTTTTTTATCTTCCAGCGTGCCAGTTTTAAAAGCTCGGATTTCTTGCCGAAGGTAATGACTTCCCGCGGGCAAACCTGGGCGCAGGCCGGCAGCCCGCCGTCTTTGATATAATTAAAACAAAAGGTGCACTTGCGGACTTCGGGGGTCAGGGCGTTATGATATTCATAGGCCGGCACCTGAAAGGGACAGGCCACCATACAGTAGCGACAGCCGATACATTTGCCGGCGTCGTATATAACCGATCCGTTGGGCTGTTTGGTAAGCGCTCCCACAATGCAGGCCGAGACGCATGAAGGGTCGTTGCAGTGCATACACTGGAACTTGACAAAGGTCGGACGGTTACGCCAGGTCAGGGTGCCGATGTTTTTCGGGTAGTATTTATTGACAACGGTATAGGAGGTCTCATCCATGCGCCGCTCATTTTCAAGCACCGTCATCTCCTCGAAGGATTCCTTTGGTTGGGGAAGGCCGTGCCGTTGGTTGCAGGCCTCTTCGCATTTGCGGCAGCCGACGCACAGGGTCGTATCCACCAGGCAGCCATTTGCATTCTCCGAAGCAGATGGTGCCTGGGCGGCTTGAGACGCTGGGACGGGTTTTGCGAATGACGCGGCGGCCAATGCCCCTGAAATTTTTAAAAAGTGCCTTCTGTTAATCTCCATGGCTATTCCCCGTGATATGATTGATAATTTACGCTGTTCTTCTCGTATTAAGCAATGAACCCTAATTGAAAGAAAAAAGCTCAATCAGGCCTTAATCTGCCGCGACAGATAACTCGCATCCTTCCCCTATCCCTTTTGGATGGACAATCGATAGACCTGGCCGTCTTTTTGCTGATTGATCAATGTGTCCTCAGACCGGTCGACGATCATATTGATACTGTCCACCACATCCGGATCCTGGGTCAAAACATCCAGGATCTCGCAAGCACACAGGCCATTGACCGCGCTTTTGAATTTGAGCAGACAGACCGGCCATGCGACTCCGACCAGATCAAGTTTTGGGATAAATGTCATCTTTTTACCCGGCTGAAAATTCTTAATGGTTATGGTTATCCGCCAATGGACATAGCAACAGTCGTGCCTAAAATAGTTGATTTCTAATAATTCATAACCTGTTGAAATTAATTAATTTATTTTTTCTATATTTTTCTTGCCACCAAAATGTGTTTAATGGTATTTAAACAAGTGTTTAAACAATTAAACATATATTTAAACACTGGGGCGATTACAAATGAGCGAACTGGAAATCAATCGTTATTGGAAAAAGATTGTCGGCACCATGAATGAAGGTCTGATGATGGTTGGACCGGATGGAACCATTGTCATGGTGAACAAGGCCTTTGAAGAACTCACCGGTTATGCCTCCGATGAGGTGGTTGGCAGACCATGCACCCTGCTGGAATGCGATGCCTGCGAAGGCACCATGAAAGCCTCCGCCCACCGGTGGTGCAAATTATTCGAAGAGGGCCAGGTGATCAAATGCCGCTGCCATCTGTTAAAAAAAGACGGCACCTATGTATCGGCGCTTAAAAATGCAGCTGTATTGAAAGACGACAAGGGATTGGATATAGGAGCGGTGGAAGTCCTGACAGATCTCTCCGAACTTGACCGGCTAGATCAGAAATTGGAACTGCTGTCACGCCAGCTGGGCGAAGAGGACGGATTTCATGGTATAATCGGCAAAACCCCGATCATACAGAAGGTATTTGATGTTATTCAAAAAGCGGCTAAAAGCGAGGCACCGGTAATCATTTATGGTGAAAGCGGCACCGGTAAGGAACTCGTTGCCCGGGTCATTCACCTGTTGGGCGGCCGCAAAGACGGCCCTTTTGTACAGCTCAATTGTGCCGCCTTAAACGAATCGCTGCTGGAAAGTGAGCTGTTCGGTCATATCAAAGGGGCGTTTACCGGGGCCTACCGCCATCGCAAAGGGCGGTTTGAAGCAGCCAACGGGGGGGATATCTTTCTGGATGAAATCGGCGATGTGCCGCTGTCAATCCAGGTGAAACTGCTGCGGGTTCTGGAAACCAAGAAATTCGAGCATGTCGGAGACGATCGCCCCATCGCGGTGGATGTTCGCATCATAACGGCCACCAATAAAAACCTGGAAGAATTAATTGGACAAAAACAATTCCGTGATGACCTGTTTTTCCGCATCAATGTTTTCCCGATCCATCTGCCGCCCCTTCGAAAGAGATCCGAGGATATCCCCTTGTTGGTCGACACTTTTGTCCGGCGGATGCGTTCGAGAACCGGAAAAAATATCTCCAGATTGACACCGGCTGCAATGCAGCGCTTTATGGAATATCGCTGGCCCGGAAACGTCAGGGAACTGAAAAGTGCCCTGGAATTTGCCTTTGTTCTGGCCGAGGGGGACGTCATTGATCTCGATCAATTACCGCCCAAAATAGTCGAATCTGAACAGAAGCCATCCACCCCTGAGCAGATGCACCTGAATGCTCACGACCCGGAATCGACCGGAGAATCGCAGACGTTTTTGTCCAGCTCAGGTGACATCTCTGACAAGAATGCTTTAATTGAAGCCTTGAAAAAATCCAATGGTAATCAATCCCAGGCTGCCCGCATCCTGGGAATAAACCGGGTAACGGTTTGGAACCGTATGAAAAAATACGGTATCGACTTAAAGAAAGTAATGACGATGTGAACGAGCGCATACCGATTAATTCTGGTTTACCCATGCGCTGAGTACATCCTTTACCCTTCCGAAAATGCTTGATTTAGTGACCGTTGCCGGGCAAACAAGGGAAAAGAACTATACACAGCGCCACAATTAATTGTGTATTCTAAGGATAAATTGTTGACATTAAAGCTATCGACAATGGTAAAACCTGTAAATCGCTGTGTATGTATGCGCAATGATTTAAGTCGCTCTGTATAATTCTAATTACCAATGGAGGTCTAGGTGAAGATTATAGATGACGCACTCAAAGAAGGTCGCACCACCCTGACAGAATACGAGTCCAAGCAGGTCCTGGCTTCTTACGATCTGCCGGTTACCCGCGAGAAACTGGTAAGCAATTCCAAAGACCTTCTTGAGGCCGCCGAACAAATTGGCTACCCGCTGGTTATAAAAGGGAGCTCGGCGGAAATTGCCCACAAAACCGAAACAGGTCTGATCCGGGTGGACGTAAGAAACGATGAGGAGGCCACCACCGCCTTCAGGGAGATCACCGCCGCCATGGAGGGTGCTTCAGACGGGGCTGTTCTGGTACAGCAACTGGTCAAAGGACAGCGCGAGCTGGTGGTGGGCCTGACCCGTGACGCCCAATTCGGACCCTGTGTCATGTTTGGTCTGGGGGGCATATTCACCGAAATTTTAAAGGACACAGTGTTTCGCGTGGCACCGCTGGAAAAACAGGATGCCCTGGAAATGATGCAGGAAATCAAGGCCGGTAAAATCCTTGAAGAATTCCGCGGTATGGCAGCCGCAGATAAAGATATGCTGGCCGAAATGTTGATGACGGTGGGAAGAATTGGAATCGAAAATGATGCCATAAAAGAGATCGATATCAATCCGGTGATTATTTCCGGCGGCAAACCGGTGGCAGTAGACGCCCTGGTGGTGCTGCAAAAATCTTGACGAAAACGGACCAGGGCCAATGTAATTCTTTACAATTGATAACAGGACACAGATCTACACCGATTCCACCGATTTTTAGGAAACCAGTACTTTTCCGGAGAAGCCAAAAAATATTGACCTGCCTGTGTAATCCGGGTCGATCCGTGTCCTTGTTATAATCTAATCAATGATCGCAGACATTGCCGCCGGTTTGCAGTGAATTGTCCATATACTGTTGTACCAGCTCCTCAGGTGTCAGTGCCGAGGCGCCGACAATCACCTTTATAAATATTCAGCTTGATACCCCGTCGCTGCCTCAGCGAAGCGGAGATCCCGCTACTCGGGGCGGCGGGGTTGTTCATCACCACCGGAATCAGTTCTAAACTCCCGGATTAGTTCAGTCACTTTATTTTCAACATAATTGACGACGGATTCCAGCTTGTCCTCGGGAAGCGTTTCGATATCACTGGATAGTTCTTCAACGACTTCTTCACTCAAACCCGCCGTGCGGTGAACCAGATAGGTTTCCACTTGTCCTTCACCCCTTAGCTTACCGCAGCCCCCGGCCACCCCGACGAACTCGTCGTCCACAAAAATAGGAACTGCAAACTTCATCATACCGGCATCACAGTCGTCAATGATGGTCTCCCGGTTCTTAACGGCCCTTGCAGCAATATTTTGATGGGCAACCGAGCAGATGGATTGCAAGCCCTTTTCGGTTTCCCGGATGGACGGGCACAGTCTGTTGCCCCACTTTTTAAAATCGGTTATCCTGATGCCCTGAATATTATATACCGCGGCATTTAGTCCGGATCGCCTATTTATTTCTTTCTCAATCTCTACCCATTTCTCAACTGGCATAATGTCGACAAGCTCCATAACTTCTTTCTCCTTCACTTTGAGATGCCGGTGGTCGGCTTATTTGATGGGGCCCTTACCGCAGCAGCTGCCGGGCCCCTGGCAATCGGCCTGGTGAGGCTGTGATCCACAGCAACCGGTATCACCCGCTCCCGGCAGCCTGCTTGAAGCTGCTCCGGATAAAGAAGAGTGAGCGGATATGAGTTTTTTCAGTCGAGGGCTGCCGCAGTAAGCGCATTGCGCTGGACTGGTAGTAGCATTTAACAGAAGTTCACTGATTTTGCCACAATTTTCACAGTAAAAATCAAACAAGGGCATAGGATACCTCCTTTATTATAGTTGTGACCCAAAGCGATTGGGGTTCCCGAATCAATAACCTCGCCGCCCCGAGTAGCGGGATCTCCGCTTTGCTGAGGCAAGCGACGGGGTATCAGCCGGAAAATTTTAAGCGCCCCAAGGGGCGGGGAATTAAACCTTTATCCGCCGCAGGCGGATTAAACCCAGTGCCCTTCCACATCCGCTTCCGAGGCTGCTGCAAGCTCTCCTTTTTTAAATTGCCCAATGGCATCGGTCACCTTTCCGCCGGCTCCGGTAAAAATTTCTACCCCGGCACTTTGCAGCACCTTGAACGCTTTGGGACCGCAGTGTCCTGTAATGAGTGCATCGACCTGATGGTCCGTGATCGTTTTCCCGGCCTGGATACCAGCTCCCTGGGGGAGATTGAGGTTCTGAGTGTTTTCCACAACTTCAAAGTCCATCGTCTCCGCATCCACAATAATGAAATAGGCCGCCCGTCCGAAACGCGGATCTAAATTAGAATCCAAGTTTTTACCTGTAGATGAAATAGCTAATTTCATTATTTAACTCCCTTTCTTTGCCGTTTGTTGCTAATAATTCGCATTCACCCGATTATAAATTGGTTGATACGATGACTGCCCTATTATGAGTATATGCTCAAAACAACTTTAGGGGCTCGCTTAAATATTGTCAAGGTTTTTTTAATATTTTCGCAAAATATATCGCGGAATTTTTTTAGAATGGGGTGGATATAACGACTTCGCATCGGGTAATTTCGCAATTTTAGAAGGCAGATGGAGTGATGGATATACCATTTGAAAATCTCCTGTGTTGTCACCTTTTTATCTTCAGCGAATCAGTGGTTGCTTTGCGCGCCTTTTTTCTATAAATTTCGACAGCCGGTCCGGGTGGGCAGGTTACCCGGACAAGATACTCATTTGGGTCGGTGGCTAATTTAAAAAGTTTCAAAGGAAATCAACAATGGAGGATTTAAAATCCATACCCGTCGGACAGATATTAGAAAGAAGTGCTGCTAAAGTTCCCGATAAAATCGCCGTGGTTGATGGCGCTGAAAGGTTTACCTACAGCGAATTGAATTCTATGGCCAACGCCCTGGCAGTCAGTCTGGCAGATATCGGATTAAAAAAAGGGGATCGAATCGCAATTTATATGCCTAATTCCATTGAATTTATGGTGGCGTTTTATGCGATGCAGAAATTAGGAATCATCGTCGCCTGGGTGAATCCATTTTATCGCTCGACCGAAGCCCGATTCATACTCAACAATTCGGAAGCCAGAGCAGTGTTTATTTTTAGTGGTTGGGATGGAAAAAATTACCATGATGACATCCTAAGCCTTAAAAATGAACTGCCGTGCCTGGAGTTTATCTTCGCTGTTGGCCACAACCAAAACCAGGGGGTGTATTCCTTCTATGATTTAGTGGATCGGGGAATGGACCAAGCATTTAGTTCGGTGGCTATCAATCCCAAAAAAGATCTTGCCATGCTGCTTTACACCTCCGGGACTACCGGCAAACCAAAAGGGGCAATGATCACCCATTATGCAGCTGTAAGGGCAGGATGGCAGTACTCTTTAGGTGTACAGGCTTCTTCCGAGGATATCTTTATCGGCTTTTTGCCTATGAGCCATTCTTATGGCTGCGGTTCGATTCTGATCCAGCCCCTATTGCTGCAGGCAACGGTTGTATTGATGGATCAATTTGAAGTGGAAAAAGCATTCCAACTCATCGAACAGGAAAAGATCTCTCTTCAATTGGGGTCTCCGACCCACTATATCCTTGAGCTCAATCACAAAAACCGCTCAAAATATGACCTTAGCTCTCTGCGAGCCGGCATGATTGCCGGCATGGTCGCACCCGAGGGCCTGATAACGCGGGTCGAAAAAGAGATGGGGTTATATTTAACCTCCTTCTGGGGGGCTTCCGAGGTTGGCCCGGGTGTGGGGACCATGTGCCCCTATCCTTCGCCGCTGGAAATCCGAGAAAAGTACATCGGCCTGCCAGTGGCCGATACCCGCATGCGGGTGGTGGATCCCGTCACTCACCAGGAACTGGAAGATGGTGAGATTGGCGAATTGACCCTCGCCGGCTGGCATGTCATGCAGGGTTACTGGAATAATCCGGCCGAAACCCGGGAACAGATTATCGATGGATGGCTGCACATGGGTGATCTGGCATCCAGGGACAAAAACGGCTATATGAAAATTTACGGTCGCACCAAGGACTTGATTAACCGCGGGGGCTACAAGATTTATCCCTATGAACTTGAATGCATGCTCATTGACCACCCCAAAGTAGAACAGGTTTGCATCGTCGCCACCCCCAACCCCGTTCTGGGCGAATCCATCTGTGCCTGTGTAATCCCCCGGTCGGGTCATACCGTAACCCTTGAAGAAATTCGGGACCTAATGAAGGATCAAATCGCCCCGCATAAACTACCCGATGAGCTTTGCATCATGGATGATTTCCCCAAGCTTTCCGGAGGAGTAAAAGTTAAAAAATTCGGCCGGGGAGGCCTGGCAGAGTTAGCTGAAAAGGACGAAACCAGACAAAAAATTCGAAAAGAGTAAGGAGGTCAAATATGGGCAATGTCAAAAAAGTAAGGACGGCCTGCCGTCAGTGTCATGGGGGCTGTGGTGTAATTGCATATGTACAGGACGGCAAGGTTATCAGGGTCGAAGGCGATCCGGAGTCTCCGATCAGCCACGGCACGCTGTGCAGTAAGGGATTGTCGGTGACCCAGATGGCCTATCATCCCGATCGCATCTTACACCCCATGCGAAAAACTGCGCAGGGCTGGGAACGAATTACATGGGATGAAGCGCTGGATACGATTGTCGATAAGTTTAATGCCGTCATCGAAGAGTACGGGCCGGAGTCGATTGTTGTTGGCCAGGGCACCGGCAGGGATTATGAAAGTCATCTGTACCGGTTTGCCAATCAACTGGGAACACCCAATGTGTTGACGGCCGGCCATATGTGTTATGTCTCGCGTGTTGCATCAACCCTGGTAACGGTGGGCAATCTTCCCATTTGCGATTATGAAGGCGGACCCAAATGTATTGTTTTGTGGGGCTGCAATCCGCAGTGGACCAACCCGGATGAATATAAGGGAGAGGGATTCTGGCGCGCCTATAAAAAAGGAGCCAAGCTGATTTGCATCGATCCACGCAAAGGATTCACGGCCAAAAAAGCTGACCTATGGTTGCAGTTGCGACCGGGAACCGATGCCGCCCTGGCTATGGGTTTTCATCGTGTTATTCTGGAGGAAGAACTTTACGATCGTGAATTCACCGAAAACTATATCAACGGTTGGGACGCTTTCAGGGAAAGGGTTAAAGACTATCCCCTGGATAAAGTGCAGGAGATAACCTGGGTGGATAAGGAACTAATCCGCAAAGCCGCCCGGATGTATGCCAAAACCAAACCAGCCGCTATCCACTGGGGCGTCCCGACAGAGCAGACCAATAACTGTGCCGATTGCACCCGCACCTTGACCGGGCTGATGGCCGTGACGGGCAATCTGGACCGACCCGGCGGCAACGTTCTGTTTGTGAATCCGCCTACCCGCACGGTGGCTGAATTTTCACGCCACAAGGATCTGTCAAAAGAACAACGGGCCAAGAGGCTTGGCGGGGACCAGTATAAGCTTGGCGCCCGGGTGGCATTCATCACCCCCAAGGTTGCCTGGGAGGCCATCCTAAACGAAAAACCCTATCCGCTAAAGGCGGGTCTGCTGTGCGGCACGAACCCGATAATGACCCGGGCTAACGCCAAAGAGGTCTACCAGGCCCTTGATAAACTAGAGTTTTCGGTCGTAATTGATTTTTTCATGACGCCCACCGCCGATTTGGCCGACATCTTTCTGCCGGCTGGCACCTGGCTTGAGCAGGATCATGTGGCTGATAATTGGAAACGCCATGGGTTTGTTCTAGCACGCCAAAAATGTGTCGAAATCGGTGAGGCCTGGCAGGATCATAAAATTTTTCTGGAGCTTGGCAAAAGAATGGGACAGGACTGGTGGGACACTGTAGAGGATTCACTCGACTATTTACTCGAGCCGTCGGGCCTCACCTGGGAAGAATTCAAGAAGGTCGGATACCTGAAAGGTGAAATGGTTTATCACAAGTACCAGGAGCGGGGATTTTCGACTCCAACCGGGAAGGTGGAGCTTTATTCAACGGTATTGGAAAAGTGGGGATTTGATCCCCTGCCCAAGTACACCGAACTGCCCGAAAGCCCGGTGTCCAAACCTGAATTGCTTGATCAATATCCTTATATTCTCAATGCCGGCTTGCGGACCCCGACCTTTTTCCATTCCGCCAATCGCAACATTCCGTGGCTGCGGGAAATCCGTCCCGATCCCATCGTGGAGATCCATCCGGATACCGCCAGAAAGCACGGTATCGAGGAGGGAGACTGGGTCACCATCGAATCACCGCGAGGCAGTGCCAGAGAACGGGCCAAATTGAACGATGGTATCGATCCCCAGGTGATTGTCGCCGAACACGGCTGGTGGTACCCGGAGAACAAAGAGCACGGCCATGGCTGGGATATTTCCAATATCAACATGCTGACCGATAACGCCCACGAAACCATGGATCCGGCCATCGGCGCCACCAATCTGAGGACTTGTTTGTGCAGCATCACACGGGTGGAGGAAGCTGTCGATTAAACAAGGTGGATCAGGTGTCATGTGTCAGAAGTATAAATAGCAGGCAACTGTGTATTTAAAGCCGGAATTTGGATACGGGTTTCTGGATACTGGAAATTATCAAAGCACTATATGGTTGAGGAATGAGGGTATCGTTACGACCTCCGAATTTATTTTCCTCTGTCTTCTGACCTCTTTTCCCTGACACCTGACACCTGACACCCCAAACCAACTACTGGAAGCATGCAGACATAATCGACATGACGGTTACAAGGAATGAACATGGTGCAGAAGCGGCCACCTGGATCGATCCTGCGACTGGCCTGGAGTGGCAGTGTGAATCTCCAGGCCAAATGTCCTGGTACGATGCACATACTTACGCCCGGAAACTTTCCTTGGGTGATAAGGATGACTGGCGCATTCCGGCGGTCAAGGAGTTGGAATCCTTGTTGGATCGAAGCAAATATCGGCCGGTTATGCGGGAAGTGGTTCCTTTTCAGGATACGTTGAGCTATTGGTCGTCGACCACTTTTGGACCCGATAAAAATAATGCCTGGATCGTGATGTTCGATGGTGCCTACGTGCTCAGTTATTACAAGACGAATGAATATCATGTCCGTTGCGTTCGGGGATGAATATGAACCTAACGATCCAAACCATATAGATTAATCCCGTGAAATATAAGCAGTATCAGCGTAGAGAACTTGTGCGCCTCTGGTGTATTTCAGAGGGACGATCCTAACGAACTAAACGATCTCAACGATCTTAACGATCAAAGGGAGGAGCCGTAATGTCAAAAGTCTCTTTAATGTTTTACAAGAAAGACTGCATGGGTTGCCACGCCTGTGAGGTGGCCTGCAAACAGGAACACGGATTGGGTGTCGGGCCGCGTCTGGTGCGGGTCATTGAAAAATCATCTGATTTTTTTCCGGTATACTGTCACCATTGTGCCCACGCTCCGTGCAAGCAGGCTTGCCCGGTGGATGCGATTTCAAGAAATGAAATGGGCCTGGTTTTAATCGATGAAGACCTGTGCATCGGGTGTAAAGAGTGTTTGGAAGCCTGTCCCTTCGGGGCCATGCAGTATAATGATGATCAGGAAACCGCGGTCAAGTGCGACCTGTGTATTGATCGACTGAAGAACGATCAAACCCCGGCCTGCTACTCGGTCTGTCCCACGCGCTGCATTTCGTGGGGAGAGACCAAATCACTTTCCGAGCGCATCGTCCATGAGGCCCTTCCTCAGAAGATGAAATAGCGCATATAGCGGTTGTCAAAAAAACGTTCCGCTGTGTGGACGTTTTTTTCTACAACCGCTTATACCAACCCTCAGTGTTTCGGAATTTATTTTTGAAAAGCGGTATAACATTATAGTGTTGAATTGCAAGATCAGGTCAGGCCCAGCTTTTCAAGTAGTCGCCCGACAAACTCCGGTCCATCCGGTTTATACGCCGGCAGGACCCATGGCATCTCCTGCAATGTTTGCAGCAGGGATGACAATAGATCAAAGGGAATCGATATAATTTGTCGGCCTTCGGGAAATAACTGCCGGCGCTTCATCCCATGACCGAGACCGGCAATGGTGTAATTCAGTTCCCCGCTGAGATAGGGATACGTGTAAATCCATGCACATCCGATGGCAGGTGTATACTTGCTGACCCACATCTGTCCTGTTCGGTAACTCATTGCCCGGAGCAGGATTTCCGTCTGAGGGGTATCGGCCAGCAGAATCAACAGGTCCGGTTCAAAGGTGAGCTTATCCAAAGGGGCGAAGGCCACATGGTGAACCACGCCTCGGCCGATCTTGGGAATATGCAGGTAAAGGCGGCTTGCGGACCGCGGTTCTTCATAAATTTGCAGGCCGGCCCCGAATTGTCCGCTGATAAAAGGCTCGGGAGCATCCGCCTGTCCCAGGACATACATTCCGGCCTCACAGGTATGGTTTTTGGCGTCGGCAAAAAAGGCCTTGCCATCCTGTGCCTTTTTGAGCATTTCGCACAAAGCCAGGTTCTCGTCCAGCCTGGCGACCATGTCCGGCGGTTTGGCCATAAATTTAACGCCAACCGGCGGCAGGTCGAACTCAAATTTTTCCAGAATAGAAAAATCTTTTTCAGTGAGACTCATTATAACCTCCAAACACAACGATCCAGACGAATAGCCCAGAGCTCACAACTTTTAAGGGTTTATCCTACAGAAGGCATGCAACATCTTGAATAAATTTGAGCAATAGACGGAAAAAACTACCCTTGTCCATTTAGACCTAAATTTATTGGAGCTTTTTGCGGGCATGTGAAGATTTTGGAGAACTCTCCGCAGAGAGCTCCCCACTGAAAAGTTATTTCTTAGTAAAAATGTGGCGCAGCGGGAAGATGGCCACTTTTACCGACTTGCCATTCTGCACCTGGTCGATACGCACCTTATCGACCCCCTCGATATCGCCCTTACCATAGGTGAGGGGCGTACTGCTGATGTCACCGGTGGGAAGATTTTTGATCTGATAGAACCCATGCTCGAGCACATCGCGCGGCGTCAGTTTTTCAAAAGGCACCTTTTGCATGGCCAACCGTAAGGCCTCGACCTGGATCATGGCCTCCAGAACCCCTGCCTCATACATGATGTGGGTAACCCGCTTGCCACGGCGATATTTATCCTGCAGGTCGCTGGCGAACTTTATCCCGGGGGTGGCAAGGTCATCCATGGGTCGGAAACTGCCGGCGCAGACATAACCGTCACCCAGTTCACCCATGGCCGCAGCGAACACAGCAGCGTGACCTGGGGCAGGGACGCCAAAGGTCATTTTGTAGGGCTGATTGGGTCCCATGCCCAGCCTGGCCATCTCCTTGACCGTCGGCTGTGATCCGGGGTTGATCATAACACCCAGGGCAAGGTCAACGCCCTTTTGTTTGAGCCAGGAAAGCTGGGTGGTCGGCGGCGAGGTCGGCACCAGGGGCACATACTGGGTACCCACAAACTCATAGCCGATCTTTTCGAGATAGGCCTTCATCTCAGGTATCTCAATCGACCTGCCCATGGCATTATCGGCAGTCAGGTAGGCAACTCTCGGTTTTCTCGCTTCCTTCCAGTTGGATTTAAACCAGTCGGCGATGGCAGCAATAGAATCGGTATAAATGGGATAATAAGTGAAGCAGCTTTGAGGCGGCGACAGGTAGTAAGGTCCGGTCGCCATACTGGTGGCGCCCATTTGATCCTCCCACAATCTGTCTTTGAGTGCCAGGGCTATGGGGGAGCCGGAAATACGGCCGACCAGCATGCCTTTGGCTTTGAGCTCCTCATAGATTGACAGCGCCTTGGGGGGCTTGAGCTCATCATCCCGCCACATCACCTTCAGTTTAATATCGGCGGGAAATTTCTCGTCGCGCCACGGAGCGAGCATCTTTGTCTCATTTACATATGCGACATAGTCCTCAATGGCAGCCAGCACGGCTGCTGAATCCTCGGCAAAGGGTCCGGTCAGTGACTGGGTGCCGCCGACATAGAGTATTTTTTCGGCATGGGCACTGACAGCCGGCAAAGATGCCGCCACCATCAAAATAATCACGCCAACTGCCAACTTCCATCTGATTTTAGCCATGGTTTGCCTCCTTTTTTATCCAATGTATTTTTGGGTTTAGACCCTCGAGCGATCCCCTGCCAACTATTAGCGCTTTGCACCTCCCTTCTCTGCTAGATTTGAAAAATGATACCGGGGGCGTTCAGTGAAACTGTATCTAGCCTCCTTTTCACTCTGACACTTCGTGGGAGAAAGGCCACAGCCTGAAATAAGCCTTAATCATCTCCCAGCGGTGGTGCAGTCCCCGGGGTTCGAAAATCAGAAAGATGATGATGACCAATCCGTGGGACATGATGGCCAACGAGGCCGCTGCCTGGGGAGCAACCACGGCGGCCAGGATCGGTCCGGCCACGGTGACGAGCTCATCCAGCAGCTTGAGAGCAACCACACCAAAGATGGCGCCGGCCGTGCTGCCCATGCCCCCCACGATCAACATCCCCAGATACCACACGGAATCCATAAAGGGGAACTGTTCGATGCTGGCGAACCTGACGTAGTGAATTAACAGAGACCCGGCCACGCCGGCATAGATACAACCGATAAAAAAGGCCAGCAGTTTGTAACTCCACAGACTGATGCCCATAACTTCTGCCGCCAGGTCGTTGTCCCGGATGGCAATAAAGGCCCTGCCGGCCCTGGTTCTGACGATGTTGTTAGCCGTGATCGTCGCCAGGACAGCAAAAACCATCACCAGGTAGTAATAGTTGGTTTTAGTACTCAGCGCGATAGGGCCAAGCGTCGGTTTGGGAACAAGCAGCCCATCCGTGCCTCCGGTGATACTGCGCAGCTGGATGATGATCCAGATAATAATAAATTGGGCCGCGATGGTCGCCATAATGAGGTAAAAGCCCTTTATTTTTAAAGACGGCAGGCCGAAGAGTAAACCGGCTGCTCCCGCCGCCAGTGCACCGCAAGGAAGTGCCGCCCAAAACGGCCAGCCGAGCTTGGCACACAGAATCGCTGATGTATAACCACCGACCGCCATGAATCCCGAATGGCCGATGGATATTTGACCGCAGTAACCGGTAAGAATGTTGAGTCCGTGGACACTGACAACGGCAATCCCCACTGTCGTCAGGATGGTCAGCATCCGGTCGCTTAAAAATAGTGGGCAGACGAAAAGAAAGAGAAGCAAAACCGCCACTGTTCCCAGCTGCCGTCTGGATTTGAAGGTCGCCATTTCTTCGGCATAATTTTCGTGGAAGGCGCCGGTGCGCAAACCCATTGATTAAATCCTTTCTATATGTGCAAGGCCAAAGAGCCCGTGCGGCCTGAAGATCAGGACGATAATCATCACAAAAAATGGGAAAACCTGGGCCAGTCCGCCGCCGGGCAGCAAGGGGTCCAGGTAGCCGGCCGCCACGTTTTCCAGCATCCCCAGTATGATTCCGGCGACAATGGCTCCACCGACGGAGTTGACCCCGCCCAACAGCACAACTGCGAATGCCTTGAGGCCGATATGGGCGAGATCCATATTCGCGCCGGATACGCCTCCCAACAGAATACCCCCAATAACACCAACGACACTGGCAATGATCCATGAAACGGCATAGACGGTTGTCGCCTTGATACCGACACTCTGCACCACCTGTAAATCCTCGGCCGTGGCCCGCATGGCCAATCCGATTTTGGTATAGCGGAAAACAAACATGAGAATCGCCAT